>CACGHY010000009.1 GCA_902573085.1 uncultured Candidatus Poseidoniales archaeon | reverse complement strand
CTCGAATCCGGATCCCGCAGCGATAATGTCGTCGGCCAGGCCATCCCCGTCGGTGTCGGTCCAAGCGCCTTCGTCAAGATCGAAGGCGTCAGACCCGTCTAGGTACCCGTCGCCATCGCAGTCCGCTATGAGCTCGCAACCCGCAGCCTCGGCCGTGTCCAGCTCGCCGTCGTTGTCGTCGTCCGTGTCGGCCGGTTGGCTTGTCGAAAGGCCTGTGTGGGCCACGGACGTTCCGGTCCCGTTTCCTACGAGTGTCGCCCGGTAGTTGTCGAAGCCGGTGCAACCCGATGTGGATAGGCAGGTCAGGGTGTCCCCGACCTCGTAAGTATCGCCATTGCATAGGCCGCTCGCATCGACGTACTCCCATCCCGTGGCATCGCTGTATGTGTGCCATGTGATCGATGCATCGCAGGATGAGTCAGTGTCGTTGGTCTCGAATTCCTCGCCTATCGTGATGGATGGCTCTCCAGTGGTAGCGTCTATGGATATGGCGCTGATTCCGGTCCCGGAATCGGTGTTCCATCCCGTGTTGAAGTCGTCCGCCGCGCAGACCGAGTCAGGAGCGCCGTCTCCGTCAGTGTCCGTGTCCGCGCAGTCGTCATCGGGGAATGCGTCTGCATTGTCCCCTGTTCCGTCGCCATCGGTGTCGGTGTCCTCGGACGCGTCCAATGGGAATGCGTCCACGGCGCCGTCGCCCTGGTCGGTGTCGTTGGTGCCGTCGCCGTCGTCGTCCAGGTCGGCGTTGTTGCCGATCCCGTCGCCGTCCGTGTCGACTGTCTCGGTGGAGTCGAGGGGGAAGGCGTCGTCCGCGTCAGCGACCGCATCGCCGTCGTCGTCTGTGTCCTCGTTGTTCCCGACCCCGTCGTTATCCGTGTCCAGCGTCTCGTTCTCGTCGGTGGAGTCCCAGTCGCTGTTGTCGCCGACGCCGTCTCCGTCTGCGTCCGCGGTCTCGGTAGCGTCGTTGTCGAAGGCGTCTGTAGCGTCGCCGGTCCCGTCACCGTCGCAGTCCGCTAGCAGCTCGCAACCGGCTTCCTCGTCCGTGTTGTTGACAGTGTCGCCATCGGAGTCTATGTCGGCGTTGTCTCCGGTTCCGTCGCCATCGGTGTCGGTGTCCTCGGATGCGTCATCGGGGAAAGCGTCCCCGTTGTCTCCGGTTCCGTCGCCGTCGGTGTCGGTGTCCTCGGAAGCGTCCAATGGGAATGCGTCCACGGCTCCGTCGCCCTGGTCGGTGTCGTTGGTGCCGTCTCCGTCGTCGTCCAGGTCGGCATTGTTGCCGATCCCGTCGCCGTCGGTGTCGGTGTCCTCGGCTGCGTCGTATGGGAAGTCGTCTGATTCGTCCGCGGTCCCATCTCCGTCATCGTCCGTATCGACTCCGTCGTGCAGGCCGTCACCGTCGAAGTCGACGTCGTGGTCGACTCCGGTTACCGAGACATCGGCAAGTGTCGCGCTCGAAAAGACGGTGTCCGTACCTGAGATCGTGTGGGATATGGTTGCCGTGGTGTTGACTGCGTCGTCATCCGTGTCGGTGATGTCCACATACACGTACTGCGGCATGTCCCAGTTGAGCTTCGTGAACTTGATGTACGAGGGGTCCACGGTGACTGCCGAGTGGTCGGAAGAGGGCGTGATGACTAGAGTGCCATCAGGTGCCTCGTCCAGCGATATCTCGTACCAATTGGAACCGCCCTCGTCCAGGGTCAGGCTGGTGACGTCGGTCGAAATAGACGCCCCCATTGCCTTGGCTTCATCTCGTAGTTCTACTGCCTCGGGAGCCATTGGGACGATAGCTGCCGCTATCATCATGGCCACCATAAGCAGCGTTCTTGCTGTCTGTGTTGCTTTTTCCATATTATCAGTCCTCCTCTCCATCTTCCTCTTCGTCAGATGGCTCGTCGTCCTCCTCGAAGTCGAACTCCTCGAACTCCTCAGTGTAGTCCTCGGCCTCGTCCTCTGTGCCCTGCCCAGCGTTCCTGTTCAGCTGCAGCAGGCCGTATCCGGCGGCGCCGATCGCCACCGCGATTCCCGCGTATGGTGCGGGATCGAACATCACGTTGTCGATCAGCGTGACTGGGTTTGCGTTGTCCCCCAATTCGTCCTCGTTTGCGTCGAACCACTCCGCGCTGTCCCGTGGGAATCTGTCCTCGTCGCCCTCGGCGCACTCTACGTACTCGAGCTGCGATGGGGTCCCGATGCCGGTGTTCACGCAAGCTGGGTCCGGGAAGCCGTCGTTGTCGTCGTCTGGGTCCACTGCGTCGCATAGGCCGTCGTTGTCTAGGTCGACGGGCATCTCAGCTGCGGAGTCCTTGTCGCCAGAGCCGCCTGCGTTGGCGCAAGCGACCTCCTGGGCATCCAGCCATCCATCGCCGTCGTCGTCGTTGTCGGTGTTGTCGCCGATTCCGTCTCCGTCGGAGTCTTGCCTCTCGAACGGGTTGTTCGGGAACGCGTCATCCAGGTCGATCACTCCGTCGTTGTCGTCGTCGGCGTCAGTCAGGTCGCACTCGCCGTCCCCGTCGTTGTCCGAGGGGACGTCCATGGTGTCCATTGGGTCGGTAAGGCAGGATGCCTCTGCGATGTCGGTCCAGCCGTCATCGTCGTCGTCGTCGTCCGTTGCGTCACCGACTCCGTCGCCATCCGCGTCAGCGGCCTCGGTCTCGTCCATCGGGAAGGCATCCAGCTCGTCGGGAACGCCGTCGCCGTCGTCATCCGTGTCGACTGCATCGCAGATGTAGTCTCCGTCGTTGTCCGCTGGGACGCTCGTGTGGTCTAGTGGGTCAGTACCGCAGGCAATCTCCTCGGCGTCTGTCCAGTCGTTGTTCCCTGGGGCCTCGGCGCTTCCTGAGATCTGCCCGTCGTCGTCTATGTCGGCGTTGTTGCCGACTCCGTCGCCGTCGGTGTCTATCCACTCGGAGCCGTCCGTCGGGAAGGCGTCCGTGTGTCCTGGGCAGTTGCTGGCTATTCCGCCGGGCTGACCCGAGAAGTAGTTGACTCCCTCTACGTAGGAGGGGTTGTTCAGGCTCGAGTTCTGGGCGGCCATCCATGCGCTCTGGTCGCAGGAGTCCCACCATCCGTCGTTGTCGTCGTCCATGTCCCTGTTGTCCCCCTGCCCGTCGCCGTCGCTGTCGGACCACTCAGTGTAGTCCAATGGCCACAGGTCGTCGGTGTCGTTGACGCCGTCGTTGTCGTCGTCCACGTCCAGCACGTCGCACAGGTCGTCGCCGTCGTTGTCGGTTGGCATCTCCATTGCGAGGAGTGGGTCGCTTCCGCAGTCTGTCTCGTATAGGTCCTCGTAGCCATCCCCATCGTCGTCCGTGTCCTCTGTGAGGTTCGTAGGGGTCTCCGGTAGGCAGATGCTGTTGCCGGATTCGTCGAGCAGCCCAGTGTCGATTGAGTCTGGCAATCCGTCCCTGTCGGTGTCGGTGTCTGCGCACTCGTCGAAGTCGAAGGCGTCCGTCTCGTCGTCCGTGCCGTCGTCATCACCGTCTGAGTCCAGGTATGTGCTGGCGGAGTTGTGCTCCAGGTCGGAGCCCGAGGTGATGTCGCACAGGCCGTCTTCGTCATAGTCACCCGGAGTGACGTTCGCGTCCATGTGTGCCATGCTCGATGCGCCTAGGCAGATCTGCTCCGCGATGTTTGACCATCCATCGCCATCGATGTCTGGGTCCACATCGTCGGCTACTCCGTCTCCGTCTAGGTCGGAGGAGCCGTTCTCGTCGAGAGGCATCTCGTCGAGGTCGTTGCCTATTCCGTCACCGTCGATGTCATCGTCTAGCGAGTCGCAAATTCCGTCGCCGTCGGTGTCGAGCGGTGTGCTGTTGGCGTCATTGGGGTCTGTTCCGCAGTCGATCTCCAACTGGTCCAGCCAGCCGTCTCCGTCGGCGTCAAGGGTGTAGAATGTCACGTTGACCGTGTAGTTGGTGCCCGTGGTGTCGTAGTTACCCCAGTTCCTCACCCCTATGCCCATCCATGAGTCTACTGGCGAGGCGACTGTCGTTGTGTTGAATGTCTGCCCCCCTGGGGTGTATGCCGACATTCCGATCTGGCTCCAGGACGAGTCGAATATGTCCAGGATCATCCAGACGTCCGGGACGTCGTAGCCTGCGCTCAGTTCGATGTTGACCCCGTGGTTAGCGGGAACGTCGAAGGTGTACCTGTCAGTCGAGTCCAAGCTGGCCATGTTCCACCCATCGAACGACAGGGTGTTGTTCGTGGTGTTGACGTAGTCGTTGACGTGTATCGCCGTAGCGGGCCCTGGGCCTGCGTCCATTCCGGAATTGGCGTCGTTCTGGGAACCGCCCTCTAGCTCCGAGAGAGGAGCGAAGGTGATGTTCATCTCGTACATGTGGTCAGGTGCGCTGGTGCAGCATGTGTAGATGTAGATGTAGACCCAACCGGCAGTGTCAGAGACCGCGTTGGTAGCGTCCCAGCCGTTTGCCGCGCAAACCGGGTTGGGGAATGCTGTGTCGCAACCCGATGCGTTGTGGAGCGTGCCCACAGGCCATAGTCCCGAGTTCTGCTCGAGTTCGTCCATTCCGTATCCTGAATCTGTGTCTACGAAGAACGCGCCGTTGTTGGGGAAAGCGCACGCCATGTGTTGGTTCTGGCACATCAGCATGTATACCGCGTGGTAGGTGGAGGGGTCTCCCTCTCCCTCGAGGTCCATGTCGTACTCTATGTTCACGTAGTGTCCTTCTGGTACGGATATGCTGTACATATCGTAGCGGTCCCATGCGTAGGAGACCCATCCCGTGCAGACACCGCCCTCCCAGTACTCCCTGAGGGTGCCGTTCTCGTCGAGTGGGTCCAGATCGGCTTGTGTGCTCTGGTTGGTGAAGGTGTGGCCGCTCCATGCACCTGGGTAGACCAGGTCCGCAGCGTCTCCTCCGGGTACTGACCCGGCAATTCCGCAGTCGTCCTGGTTGCCGCCTGGTTCGAGCCCGGGCGTGGCTAGGGTGATTGTTACCTCGTAGTCACCGGACCCTTTGTCCGTCCAGACTCTGATGAAGATGTCCTGGTTTGCGTCGTCGTACTGGGCCCAAGCGCACTCTGGGTTGGCCGTTGTACTGGAAGACGCTACTGTGGACAGCCACCCGTATGTCGGGTTGACGTAGTACAGGTTCAGGTCGACGTCGTTCTGCACTGGGAACTCCACGCAGACCTCGAAAGCGTAGTTCTCAGGCAAGTAGATCCTGTAGTAGTCGTAGGTGTCAAGGCTGTCGTGGCCCCACCCGGTGAACGTCTGGTTAACCGTGGTCAGGTTCACCGACTCGGTGTAGCTGCTGCCTGCATCGAGGCATTCTCCGATGGGGGCGAGTCCTGCATCGTTCTGGCAGGCCATCTGCCATGGCTCCATAGTAGCGTTGTAAATCGAGAACCTCACTGTGTAGTTGCTCTCGTAGTCCTCTGTCATTTCGGCTAGTTGAAGCCTAATGTAGAGAGTGGTGTCGACTCCGAGGTTGTTGGCGTAAAAGTTGGACTCGTTTGTGGCGAGTGCCTGCGGGTGGAACCCGTACGAGGAGCTCACGACGGAAAAGAATCCGTACGTGTTGTCCATGTACATGGCGAAACTTATGTCGCCCTCGATCTCGATCGTGTCGTTGAAGTTGGAGTCGATGCCCTCTGGCCACTCTAGTGTGGCATAGAGTCCGTCGCCTGCTGGGACGGTAATCTCGTACCAGTCAGTCTCGTCGTATCCAGCGCACATCATGCCCTGGAAAACGCCGTTTCCGTCGGAGTCTGACAGGCCAGTGACGTTGATAGGTGCGTCATCAGGACTGAATTGGCCTTCTGAGGCGTCTTCCCCGCTTCCGGTGAAGACCCCTTCTCCGGGAGCCTTGCCGTCGTCCTGGAAGAAGCATGGAGGAGGTGCTCCTGGCTCCGTTTGGTATTCCAGGATGTATCCCGAGGATGGTCCGCTGTAGTGGATGACCTCTGCGAAGAACATTGTCGCTTCTCCAAGCTGCCCGATGTCGATGAACTCGGGCTGGTCGAACCAGGAGTAGTCGAACATGCCGGACAGGGTCTCGGTTGCTGCGTCGTAGTCAGAGTAAAGCTGTAGATCCAGGTCAGCGCTGTTTTCCCAGTGCAGGGTGACGTTGGCCTTGTAGTTCTCAGGTAGCCAGACTGCGTAGATGTCTGATGTGTCTGTGGAGTCTACGTGACCGGACGCCATATCTTCGTACACGAAGTCGTCCACAGATAGCAGTGAGCTGAAGTTACCTACGTTTATTCCTACTGTGAGGCCCATTCCACCGTCGCCGTAACTGTCGTACTTCTCTACGGTGTACTCTCCCTCGTCGGTGTAGGTGGCCATCCATCCCGTGAAGTAGTCCGCGGGGTAGAATGACTCGGTCGAGCCATCGGGCTTCGTTACGTCCACCGAGGTCTCTGGGGTGCACCAGACGTCGCAGGAGGTCGAGACTAGGTCGGCCGACTGCCCGGCTGATAGTTCGAAGGTACCTGACTGGTAGCTCCATGAGGATGGCTCGTCGGGCATGTCGAGAAGTATGTTGTACTGGGGAGAGGTTTCGTCTCCCTTCGCTCCTCCGTCTCCGGTCCACACCGTTATGTTCAGGGTGTAGTCCATGGATACTCCGGACTGGAAGCAGTAGTAGCACCAGACGTAGATTACTGCAGGCTCCCCGACCAGGTCGATTGGTGGGTTTGCGTCGTACCAATCCCCATAGAGGCCCCCTTCCATCTCCCCGTCGGTCCCCATCAGGAGGTTGCCTGTTGTGGAGTAGTAGTGGTATCCCCAGTCGCATGCTCCCCAGTTTGTCGCACAACCGTCACCTGGGCTCAAAGACAGCATGAAAGCGTAGTTTTCCCAGAAGGAAGCGCCAGTGTGGTTCCATACGACCTCGGCGGTGAATCCGTAACCCACGGGCAGATCTAGGATGTACCCGTCGTGGTTATCGGCACTGGTAGAGGAGTAGCCAGTGGCGTTATACTCGTCTCCGTAGTAGGATATCGTCTCCTCACCGGTCCACGAGAAGTCGTCTGTCAGGTTGATGTAGGTATCCAGTGTTGTACCGGCATCCACACCCCTGCAGGCGTCGTTCCCCTGACAGTTGGCGAGGGTCTCGCTTCGCTCACCGGCTCTGTCGAGCTCTGCTGGGGCATCTAGGGCCCCTAGCATCGGTAGGCAAACCGAGACAATCATTAGCAGTGTCAGATTTACTGATCTTGTTGCATTTTCATTCATAGGCGTCACTTAGTGACTATCAGGCTTTGTATCAAATATAAACATCTCTCAGTATGCTCATCCTGATAATTTTTCACTAATCCGGAAAATAATTCTCATAAAATACCATTTTTAGGAAGTATTCTTCGGATAAGGAAAATATATTCAATTTTTTTTGCTGTTTTATGTAAATTGGTTGAAAAGGGTATTTGGCAATATTTCGGTAAAAAAAACACACAAGGTGCAAAAAGTACACCATTATCTACTGGTACTCCCATTCGTCGTAGTATCCGTCGCCCTCTTCTGGCCCCTCGTCCCAACCCTGGTCGTCGTCGAATTGCACCTTCAGCCTGCTTCTCCCGAAGAAGAAAGCTAGTGTGCCGGAAAGCATCGCGGCCACTGAACCGACTGCAATTACAGACACTCCGGGATTGAGCCTCATATTGTCCATTATCGTGAGTGGGTTGGCATTGTCCCCTAGCCCGTCCGAGTTCCTGTCCTCCCACTCAAGGCTGTCGAATGGGAAGGCATCCTGGTAATCCGCCCAACCGTCGTTGTCGTCGTCCGGGTCTATCAGGTCGCATGTTCCATCCCCGTCGAAGTCCGATGGCTCTTCCGTGGCGGAGATCGGGGATGTCTGGCAGACCACCTCAGCGGAATCAGCCCATCCGTCGCCATCGTCATCGGTGTCTGAGCCGTCTCCGATGCCATCTCCGTCCGTGTCCTTGGTCTCGGTTGGGTCCTTCGGGAAGGCGTCGTCGAAGTCCAGTACCAAGTCGTTGTCGTCATCGTCGTCTAGGTTGTCGCAAATCCAGTCTCCGTCGAAGTCTGCTGGCAAGGAGAGCCGGTCCCGGGGGTCGGTCCCGCATATGCTGAGTTCGTCGTCGTCGCTCCAACCGTCCCCGTCATCGTCGGGATCCGAGTTTGACCCCAGGCCATCCTCGTCAAGGTCGTCCCACTCGTTGGGATCGTACGGGAATGCGTCAACAGTGTCATTCCATGCGTCATTGTCGTCGTCCGGGTCGTTCACGTCACAGAGCCTGTCACCGTCCCAGTCTTGTGGGGCAGATTGCACAAGGGAGGGGTTGGTACCGCAGGACTCCTCGTCCGCATCGTCCCACCCGTCGTTGTCGTCGTCCGGGTCCGCGTTGTCTCCGATGAGGTCGGCATCGTTGTCGTTCCACTCATTGGAGTCCAGTGGGAATGCGTCGAAGGCGTCCTGGTATCCATCGTTGTCGTCGTCTGGGTCGGCCGAGTCCCCAATCCCGTCACCGTCCGTGTCTGTGCTCTCGGAGTCATCGAATGGGAAGTCATCGAGGTCGTTGCCTATACCGTCCCCGTCAACGTCATCGTCCAGCTCGTCGCACACCCCGTCTGAGTCGGTGTCCTCAGGTGTCGAGGAGGAGTCTAGTGGATCAGACAGGCAGTCTTCCTCGACCCCGTCGTAGAATCCGTCGCCGTCGTCGTCTCCGTCTGAGTTGTCCCCTATTCCGTCCGAGTCGGTGTCGTTCCACTCGTTGGGGTCGAAGTCGAAGCTGTCGAACTGGTTATCATACCCGTCTCCGTCTATGTCCTCGTCTAGAACATCGCAGGTCCAGTCCGAGTCGAAGTCGTCGGGGTAAGAGTCAGCGTCATTCGCATCAGAACCGCACGTGTACTCGTCCGAGTCGGCCCAGCCGTCGTTGTCATCGTCCGTATCGCCGTTGTCTCCGATGCCATCGCCATCGTTGTCCGTGGTCTCGTTAGAGTCCTCCGGGAATGTGTCGTTCGCGTTGTCCACCCCGTCACCGTCGATGTCCTCGTCCAGCGGGTCGCATGTCCCGTCGTTGTCCACGTCCGAGGGTGTGCTGGAGTTGTCATTAGGATCGGAGCCACATGAGTACTCCACTTGGTCATAGTAGCCGTCTCCATCCGCATCCAGAGTGAATATCCACATTGACAGGTTGTAGTTGTCACCCCCGCTGTAGGCCCAGACCTCTATCACGAGGTTCGAGCCTCCCGTGAAGGTCCCCGAGGCGTTTGTGGAAACGGCCTGTGGGTTGGAGGACAGGGAGGAGTCTATCTGGCTGTTGGAGCTGTCATAGAGTGCAAGTGTCAGCCAGTCCGACTGGCCGGCCCCGGGGGATAGCTCGAGGGAAATTCCATGGTCTAAGGGTACGTACACTTGGTAGTAGTCGTAGTCGTCTGAACCGCTGTCGACGTACCCAGGCCATATCGAAAAGCCGGTCGTTGCGTTGACTAGGGGGGTGGCGTTGGAATACTCGTCCCCCGCATCCCCGCTCGTGTATGCGTCATTCTGGTTCAGGCCAGGAACCTCAGACTGGTTCACGAATGTGGTGTTCAGAGTGTATTCCCCCTCACCTCCGTTGCCCCAGGAGCCCGAAACGGACTGTACCAGGATGTAGACTGTCGTGTTGCTTACGTCTGTGGAGCCGCTATCGACGAATTCTGGGTTGTCGGACAGGCTGGAGTCTATCAGAGACTGGCTCTCATCGTAAAGTCCGAGATCGAAGTCGTTTGCGGAGTTGTTCCATGAAAGCTCTACCTCTATGGCGACGCTGGATGGGACTTGGACGGAGTAGATATCATAGTTGTCAGAGGAGTCAGAAACAAAACCGTAGTATGTCCCATTGACAGAAGGTAAGGCCAGAGCAGTTGAGAAATCATCGCCGGCATCCCCCCCAGAGTTTGCGTCGTTCTGATTGAATGCGGGACTGCTTGAGAGATTGACCAGTCCGATGGTCAAGTTGTAATCTACTGCGATTCCAGAATAACACAAAACTCTGTAAAATATGGTACTATTCCCCAAGGAAGAAGAATTTGCAGAAACTTCCTCGGGATTGCTTAATCCGGCGCTACTATCGATTGAGTTACCTGATGAGTCGTAAAGATACAGATCCAAATCTGCGGATGAGTTTACCCACGATAGAGAAGCCCAAGAGCTCCAGTTTTCTGGGATGTACAATGAGTAGTAGTCCGCTGAATCCCAGTTCTCATCTGCCCATCCTGGGAATGTAGACTGAAGTCCTGTGAGGTTAACTGTAAGCGCTGTGCCCATTGTTCCTCCCGCATCGGTACCCGAGTTCGCATCATCCTGACTAGAACCAGGTTGACTAGAAGTCGAAAACAAAGAAATGGTTAGATTGTAGTAACCTTCGTCGCCAGAGGAAGTTGTCCATTGGGAGGGGGTAATTACCCGTATGAAAATGGTGCTTCCTGCGACGTTAGTCCCATTGCTGGTGACCTCATATGGCGATGAATAGTCGTAGTTGATGTAATAGCTCCCGCTAGATTCGATGATTGACAGTTCGGTAACTGCGAAGGTTCCGTTGGGGAACTCCATGGACACGAAAATGCCATAATTAGCTGGGATTGTGATATTGTACCAATCTTGCTGATCCCAAGAGTCGGAAATCCATCCCGATACAGTTTGATTAGTACCGTTAAGATGCGTAGCTGATGACAGAGAGTCTCCTGCATCCCCCCCGGTTCCTGCATCGTTTTGAGGAGGCCCCTGTGGTTCGGCGAAAATCCAGATCTGCAGAGTGTATCCGCCCGAACCAGAATATGCATCAACCCTCAGTGTTACGTTCGTCCCTCCTATGCTAGTACCATTTGAGGAGACCTCCTCATTGGGATCATCGTACCAAGAGTAGTCAATACGCGAGCCCGAGGATGAGTATATCTCCAGATCGAAGTCGTTTGAGGTGCTGTACCCGTACAAAGTGGCTGCTAGAGCGGTATTATTTGGCATCTGAATGGAATACCAGTCCTCGTCTCCCGTAGTTAGATTTCCATAATAAGTCCCGTTCATAGCGCTTAGGTTAGCTGCTGTGGAGCTACTGTCACCGGCATCGGCTCCGCTTCCGGCATCGTTATCGGCAATTACCGGCATGGCCAGAAAACTGATACACAGAATGGCCGCGATAGAAACTGAACGAGCACGCTCTATCATGATATACCCATTAACTCGTATGACTTGAAGTTTGGTGAAAAATAGTGTAAAAGAAAAATAGTGTAAAAAAAACACCGCACGCGAGTGCAACGGTTTAGTAGTCATAGAATCCTTTACCGGACTTTCTTCCAAGCTCACCTTTGGATACCTTGTCGACCAGTAGATCTGCGGGTGCGTACTTCACGTCTTCCATGCCTTCCTGGAGTACTTTCAGAATGTGCATTACAGTATCCAAGCCAATCAGGTCTGCAAGAGCCAGTGGGCCTATTGGGTGATTCATCCCCAGCTTCATTATCCCGTCAATTGCGTCTGGCTCTGCTACGCCTTCCTGCAGAGTCAGGATTGCCTCGTTTATCATTGGCATTAGAATCCTGTTGCTGACGAATCCGGGGGAGTCCATGCAAGAAAGCGGGATCTTCCCCATCTCCTCGGAGGCAGAAATCACTTCGGAAGTGACCTCTTCTGAGGTCTCGTCACCGTTGATTATCTCTACGAGTTTCATTATCGGGACCGGGTTCATGAAGTGCATCCCTATTACACGATCTGCCCTTCTTGTGTGGCTAGCTATCTCGTTTATCGAGATGCTGGATGTGTTGCTTGCCAGGATCGCCCCTGGCTTGCATATGGAGTCCAGTTCCCTGAACGTGCTGAACTTGAGTTCGGGTATCTCGGGTATCGCCTCGACGACTAGGTCGCATTCCGAGAGCTCTTCCATGCTCACTGATGTACTGATTCTGGAAAGGGCGGAAGAGGCCTCCCTTTGGGTAAAGCTCCCCTTTGAAGCAAGCTTATCCAATGAGTTGGATATCGTTGAAATCCCTTTTTCGAGGAGTTCCTCTTTTATGTCGACCATGATAACATCCATGCCGCTACAAGCAGCGACCTGAGCGATCCCGTTCCCCATCTGCCCGGAGCCGATGACTCCTACCGATTGGACTGTCATGGTTGACTCCGAGATGTCAGGAGACATGAGGTTTGGGATGCGGCTACTCCGAACGGCCAATCCTTCTTCTGGCTATTCTAAGAGTTATTGCAATGACGACGGAGAGAGTCGCAATACCGCTCAGGGAGAATACCCACAGCATTGTCCCGGAGTTCCGAGCATCGTCTACAGCCCAATCTATCCAGTCTTGCTTCAGTACGTCAATTTGGTATTGGTTCGCGTTCTTGGCTTGATCCATTGAGAATCCCTCCAAGGTGTGCTGCCCGGGTGAGTCGGGGACGGTGATGTTCTGATGGAAGGTGCCTGTCTCGGGGCAGATTAGGTCTCTCGATTGGACTTCGCTGCTTATCCTAACTAGAAGCCCGGGTTCGCAATCTCCGAAAACCTCCCTGAGATTCGACAATGTGGAGCCCTGGTAGGTCTTCTCCAAGAGCGTCAGTACTGGGGGGGTAGAGTCTAGCTCTACAGAAATTGTGTAGGAGTCCGTGCTATCTAGTGAGTCTATCTCAATCAGGAATTCGTTCTGGCCTTCAACCAGATCGAGCAATAGGACTGGGTTGTCTGTGCCCGGTTCCACCACCCCCGTTGAGCCTGTTGTGAGGCTGGTCCAGCGGACTTCTTGTGACGGATGCCTGTCCAGGATTATGTCTATGCTATCGAGTGAGACCAGGGGCTGGCTACTTCCAGATACCGATGTGTCGTAGTTTGACTCAGGCAGTTGCATTTCCCTGCACTCATGGAACGAGTTGTTGTTTTCCTGAGGAGAGGTCCGGTCTACCGCATGGAGGCAGAATGCTTGGCTTCCTGTGGAGTTCAGAACCATCGCTTTGGACCCGGAAGAACCGTTCTGAACAGCCAGCTCTACACCGTTGACGACCACTCTCAGGGACACTTCCTCCGAAGACCACCAGGAAAGGTTCTGCACATGGTCCCCGAGTGTATCTCCGGTTGATGGGGTAAGTACCCAGGATATTTGAGGAGCAATTGAGTCCATGGTCAGGGACCAATTTCTATGGTGTGTGTTTCCGGCCCAGTCCTCCAGTGATATCGTTATGGCTAATTCCCCCTCCCCCAGGCCTTCTAGGGAGAGTGGGACGGAGATCTCCGTAGTTTCTTCGTATTCGTCGGTTCCGGGAAGTGGGAATCCTGTGGTCGCGTTCAGGATTGGCGGCCGAGATGTGGCCTCGGTGCAATCTGAGGTCTGGACCCATGAGAAGTACAGTACGAAGACGCACCATTCCATCGTATCAGCTGGGATTTCCAGGATCACCTCGCCGGTTGTTATGTTGATCGGGTGTTGCAGGTCAGTCGGGCCGTAGGTGTAGAATGCCTGGTCCTGCAGTGTGATGAGAGAGACTTCGGAAGGAGGAGAGGGGTCGTAAACGACCTGGAAAGAGGCTGTAGCCGAGTTTCCTGCGTTGTCCGTAGAGGAGATTTCGAAAACGTTCTTGTCGTCGTTGTAGTAGAACGACTGATCTCCTGATTGCCCGGTGTATAGGCCCATCTCAGATTCCTCCAGTACGAAGGAGAGGTTGGCTAAGCCTTCCTTGTTAGTCTCGACAAATGTGCCTTCTACGACTAGTTTTGATCCTGGCTCGGTTTGTATTTGGAAGTCCAGTGTCTCGTTGTTTGTTATCCAAGGAACACCGTGAATGGCCAGCATAGGGGATGTGACATCATAGGATACAGCAAGGTCCGATGAGGATGTGCGTCCAGAAGCGTCCGAGACCACCGCGTGGAATTCGAACCACTGCTCTGTAGCGGGGAGTGTCGAGTTCACCCAGGCCTCCCTAAGGAGAAGGTTGTCGGATGTGTTGTCGATACCATTCCAATAAGAGGTGAGTTCGTGGAGGGTCCCGTTTGTGGATAACCCCCAAACCGAGTCTGCTGGGAATGTCGTGTTGTTAGACGGCCATGTCCAAGTCAGATGGGAGAGGCGGAATCCTATGCCGGTGTCTGAAGCATGCAGAGTTATCGGCAGTTGTGTGTTTGTTTCGGTGAGGTTCTGGGGGGCGGTGAAAGATATCTCTGGGTCAAGCTCCACTAACTCGTAGTGATATGGGAGCCTGATCAGCGCACCTCCCTCGAGGGCCAGGTCGATGAAACCTGTCCAGTTCCCTTCCTCGGGAGGTCTTAGGTAGCTGATGTTCAGCTCTACTGCCCCGGTGGGAACTCGTCCGCCTAGGGAATCTGACCCGGTGGGCCAAATTTCGGAAATTGCTGATTCGTTTAGATCGGTGAACGAGGGTACTTCCAAGGATGATCCTGCGACGACCTCGATGTCGATCCAGAAGTCGGCTCCCTCCCCGTCCACCGAATACCCGTGGACCGCTACGCCGTAGAGTCCGTCCTCAGGATCATTTAATGAGATCGTTTCCGACGAGGTTCCGCTCCATGATCTCGTGACTTCTTCACTTGAGGAGAAAATCCCGTCTCCGTCTCCGTCTCTGAAGAGGAATAGGTCAAGGTCTACGCTATCGTAAGAGTCCATTGAGATGGTGAGCTCGGATGCCTCCTCCACGGTCATGTTGTACCACCAAGATGCGGTCATCTTGTCACCAGGGTCGTCCTGGAATGCTACCTGGTTGTCCAGGTAAATGGGTCTGACCCAACCATGGGACGAAACGGACTCCACCGGCATGGGCATTGTAGATACTACGAGGGCGGTATCGTTCCCTTCGGACTCTGACCAGTCTGAAACAGTCCGGCTGAAACCTGAGGATTCTGCTGTGATGTACCCGACTGAGATGTTGAGGGGATTGTCGTTGGTCTCCACCCCGTGCAGTGCGGTGTGGAGGATCATTTGGTGAATCCCAGGCGTTGCTTGGACTGCAAAGGTCTCTCTGGAGGTGCCCGTGTAGGTCCCCCAATTGTGCTGCCCGCTCGTGGCGTGATTGTTCACTGATCGTTCTTCAATGAAGAATGTGGTGGGCCCGTATGAGTCCGGATCGTCATCATAGTATCCATGAGTCGTCTCGGTAAGCCAGAGCACATCTATGTCCGTGTAGGGGTTGTCATCCCAATCAACATCTAGAATAATCGCCCCGTCTTGGTCGAGTTCCTCGGGCCAATCGACTGTGAGGAACCTCCAGTCCCCGCTCTCGGGCCTCCATCCCCATCGCATCGCTCCGCTGATCCAGGATTCGGTGTACAGGGTCTGGTTGGTTACGTTGCCGTCTAAGGGCTTAGGTAACAGGGAGAAGGGACCCTCCCATGGGACATTTGTAACTACTGGCAGGGTCCATCTCCTGTAATTGTCAGGATCATCCGCTGGTTGTGATTGGACAAGAATGCCGTGTTGGCGCAGGCCCGGTGTGGCGTCTTCTGGTACTGAGACCGTGACAGGTACTATGTGGTCGTCGCTTGGCCCGATTTCGATGTTCTGGCTCGTGGATATCCATTCGTCATCGGAGATCCCGAAGGTAGTCCAATCGATCTCTATCCTCACAGGGTCGAGGCCCGAAGGGCTTGCATCGTGCCTCCAGACTCCGAGAAGCAGTCCGTCTCGGGCATCTTCGAAAGGATGACCCATTCTTACCTCGGCTTGAGGGCCATGTGACCACCAATAGGTGACTTCCTCGAGCTCGTCGGAGTCCTCCCATTCTGACTCATCGACCATCCCGTCGTTGTCGGTATCGTTGTGGAATATGCCATCGCCGTCGAAGTCGGTCCATCTGAAAATCTCGAGATACGCCCGCTCCATAGAAGATCTATCCAGATCATGGTCGAATGCGTCGTATTGGATAGTTGCCCTTGCCCTGAATTGTACCGTGTCTGAATGAAGTTGGTGCGATGAATCGTTGGTTATGTGTATGGGTATGAGCAGGTCAGGCCTGTCTCCTTGGTGACCGTCCCATGTGTCATTCTCCCCCCCTCCTGATCCGTTTCCTTTGCTGTTCCAGACTAGGACCTCGTGAGAGAGAGGTCGGAAAGAAACCGGTGTCAGATTGAGTTGTAGCTCTGATGATCCGGGGTTTTCGAATTTTACATCGAATGTCTGTGATTCTCCCGGTGCTATGTAATTCAGGTTCGCGTCTCTGTGGGTGCCGTGGAAAAAACCCGTATTCCATTGTGCAGGGGATGCAGACCAAGTCCCGTTCTCTCCGGCTAGGGTTTTTACAGCGCGAGAGGCGTTCATCCAACCACCTCCTTGGACAAAGGACTCGTACCCTCTGTCATCCGAGGTTGATAGTACGAAGTCGCGAAGCTCTTGCGATCTGGGATGGTATCCCCTGTTTTGGAGCCAAGCCTCCTCCACCAGAGCGAGGAGGCCGGCCACTACTGGTGTGGCCAGGCTGGTTCCCCCCCATGTCGTCCATGCCTGGTTTGCATTGTCATAGTTGTTGAGTGGCATGTCACCAGTTGCTGACCAACCGACCGCTACGATGTCGGGATCCATCCTTCCAACTGCGTTCGGACCCCTGTTCGACCATGGTGCGCTCTGTCCCCATGAATCGGAGGAGCGGCTGCTGAAAGCGCCCACTGAGAATACCCCATGGGCAGCACCTGGCACCTTTGTAGTTCCGAAGCCGTGTCCCCCGTTTCCGATTGCAACGGCATATGAGGCATTTGAGTTGTAAACTCTGGTAATCCAGTCTAGATACAGAGAATATCCATCGGCCCCAGAGTCGTCAACGGAAGAATAACCGAAAGAGAAAGACCCTATGTGCGGTTGATCTGGTGTGCTTGGATCTCCATCATAGCCCTCGGCAATGAATCTCCAGGCATCCAATGAGTGCCCCCCCCGAGTAGTGGTTTCCAATTGAGGAAATCGTGGCATTAGGCGCCATCCCCAGGACTCTACCATCGTCAACGACGCCCTGAGCGGAAATGGCGCTGGCACAAAGTGTCCCATGGCTCCCAGACTCTAGCATGAAAAGAGTCAGGTTGCCTGGTCCCGCGATCCTGTCAGAGTAACCATGCCTGGCTGAATAGGTGCCTCCGTAGGGCACCCCATTCAGTCCGTCGGATACCCAGTATACCAGTCCGGCGGAGACGTCCCAGAGACCATCCCCGTCCGTGTCCCTACCGGATGTCTCCTCGCCCGGTCGCATTGGAGTCTCATTACCGAACCAACCATCTCTATCCGTATCGGGCCAAACGGTCTCGTATACCCCTGGTAATCTATCATCCACGACCAGAATAGGTACCTCGCCACCGGCCTTGTCGCGCAGGCGCCAGTCAGGATGCTCCCCTAAGTGATACTCTCCCGAGAGAGATTGGTTCACTCCGGTGATATTCAAACCCGATTCGTCAAGTATCCCGTCGGAGTCATTATCAAAATCTATGGTGGATGTATCAGAGTACCACGTATTTGACTCAGGATAGGCCTTTCCGTCGACCATCCATGTGTACATACTATTGTGATCGAACATAAGAGGCCAGCCATAGTATGAGGAGCTCTGGAATCCTACTCTGGCCTGGGTTCCGTTCAGATCGGGATGGGCGAAGTCGACTCCCGTATCCGCAACTGCGACTATTAGCCCCTCTCCAGAGAAACCCATCTCCCAAGCATCATTCGCACCATGTAATTCTCCGGATCTCACGGTATTGGGACTTGGCTCGAGAGGTAATATCCCATAGGGCTCGGGAGAATTTTCGGCATCCAATAAAGCCAAGATTCCTGAGACTCTGGAAAGCTTTGGCAACAACGAGGAGTTTAGCCAAAATGTCCGGTGTTCGTTTCCATTGGAGGATATTTCATTGTGACGGAATGTCTCCCCGGGTCCTGCAGGCGCTTGTCTGTCCAAAGCTCCTATCTGCCTCTGCCAAGTGTCCAAGTGGCCTAAAGAGCTAGTTATGGCAGTTACACGGATGTTCTTTTGTCCAGTGGCGTGTCTTTCTATAAGAGACTCTTCTACCCACGGATTCGTGGTACCCTTTTCTCTAGATGGGTTATGTTCGAAATGAGAATTCTCGTCGTTGTCCGGAGTGTCTCCGTGGGCCAAAAAGGACAGCGAGGAGGATAATAGCAAGACAATCGATAGTAGTACAAACCTACCTCGCACGCTCTATGGCAGGGTGAATGGGGCTTGATATTGACGGCTTCTGGTCCCGTCAAATAAAAGAGCCAAGCCATCGAGGGCCGTACGCAGTCCCGTAGTGTAGTGGTCCATCATCTCGGGTTTTGGTCCCGGGGACCCTGGTTCGAATCCGGGCGGGACTACCAAAAAATTGTCACACAATTGAAAATCAACAACTTTCTCGAGGAACCCACAAATCATGGCGGATGAAAACTACGAGACAATAAATACGCTATCTCCGATAGCTGCATTTGTTCACATTTCTCTCGGGCTGATGGCGTTGTTTCTGGTGAGCAGAGCAAAAGGAAGAGAGTGGAATGAAAGATTAGCAGGGTACACTATATCGTGGGTTTTGATTTTTCTCGGTTTCCAATACCTCTTCGTTTCGATACTGGAATACAGAGTAACAACCAGAGCGACTGGGGTGTACAATAATTACGGTGATGAGGTATTTTACACGTTTCTAACTTACGCTCAAAGATCATTTGAATGCGGATACACCATCGGTCTTTCTGTTCTTCCGCTCATTTACCCGTACCCCTTGATTCAAAGAAAATCAGCAGCCAGGATATTGGGCATAATTGTACTTATACTCGGCATGGTTATGATTCCATTTGACATTTTCACGGAGTTTTCCTACAGGAACGTCAGGAACCTACCATGGATGATTGGATATGTAGTCTGGACTGCGATTTATTTGAGGTTCTTATTCGGTGAAATGCTCAATGGCGAAAAGGAGTCTAGAAACGTCTCCTCGGTCGCAGCACTTCTCCTGATGGCATGGAATGGGAAATTCTACATGTTTTGGCTTATCCAACTTAGTGGGCAGGCTAATATCTACAGAGGGAGATTCATGGTTGAGGACTTCGTAGAACAGACTAAGATTAGCGGGATGGCGGAAGTAGTCCTCGAAGCCCTCTTGGTTGGTTCTTTTCTGGCTCTCTTCCTTGGCGAGATGTGGAGAGCTTTCAACAAGGGTTCCAGTGGTCTAACTTATTTGACAGGAGGAATGTTCGGGTTGGGGGTTATTTGGTTCCTCCTGACACTGGTATACATGGATAATATCACTTCTTGTGTTGAGAGCTCTTGTGATCTTCTCAGTGTTGCGTGGATAAATTTCTATGTTATTACATTCCAAATAATGCTCTACATCGGAGTCCCCCTCCTAGTCATGTATGTGATGTTGAACTACAACATTGTCGACACTGACACAGGCTGGGGCCTAGTTATTGGCAGGACCACGGGTTTGCTATTGATACTAGTAACGAGCTCTACGTTAATCGAACTGATTCAGTTGATATTGCCCGTTCCCGAGATGATTACTTCTGCCGTTTTTGCGGCAGGTGTGGTGGCTTTCATCGGGTGGGAAGAAAAAATAATGAAGCAACTGATATCCAAAACCAAAAATGTCACCGAATCAGTAAGATTGGTGATGTCCATCCCTAGTTACGAATTATCCGAAGGAGACTATAGATTCTATTCGTTGACAATGATGATTTTGTGTGTCTATGCATTCGTTATTTCTTTCTTGTTCGAAGTGATGGGGATTCACCAATAGAGGGGATTGAATGACAGAGAAACAAATAGTGAAAGATGAGTCAGATAGGGGGCTCATAGAGTCTTCATCTGAACTTTTTTCTTCCAGAGAGGCAAATTTAGCTATGTTGTTTTTTTCAGTTTTCACATTAATTGTATGTACTTTCAATATGCATGGGTGGCTGACTTCGGAATACAAGAAAGGTCTGGATGCTATAACACAGAAAACCTGGATAGTAGAATTTAACCAATCAACGACGGGCTCCGAGTTTCAGGACGTCTGGCAAGACGAGGAAAGCAGGATTATTGAGTTCTACATGGACGATAGTGAATTGCTGCCATTTGAGGGTTACACTGTTGGTATGATAAATATCACGGTCTCACCGGATACCGTTGACGGATTCAGTATTGCGGACCCTGTTGCACAGTGCGATGCAATATCTGCAAGTGTGGTTGTAAATGATCTTACGGCCCAATGGGAGTCAGAGGGGAATATACTTTCAGCTCAGGATAGCAGTTGTGAGGATATCCAGCTTTCGTTATTGGTTTATCCCGACTACCAGGGTGAGAACATAACGGTTTCTGGAGTAAATGATTTCCAGGTATTGCAGCCGTGGAAGAATATCGGTTGGGGAGAGGGCGTACTGGAAATCAAAGTGGATTTGGATGTTAACACTGCCGAGCCAGGACCTTTTGCTACTGACGACGACGAGGAAATAACCATCACTGTCGAGGTCATTGGTTTTCTCGCTAGTGCTTTCCAAGTTGACATAGGGATGTGATTGTACAGAGTTCTTGCCATATCTAGAAAAGCGGAAATACCCAGTAAACTCGACATAGACTTGAAAAAAAATGGTCCTACAGTAAGCCCATGGCGGAGAGTCAGTCGCTCGTTCCAGTTGCGGCGATTGTTGATTTGATTCTGGGTTTTGTTACCATAGCTCTCGTCAGAAGGTCGGGAGATAAAGAATGGGTGGAGAAGTTTGCAGGTCTGATAATTGGTTGGATTTTGGTTTTGAAGGGATTAGAATACACCTTCACATCTGTGATGGAAACAATTGTCGCCAATGAAGGGTTATGGATAATAGATTCAAGCAATAATTTACAAGATTCATTCTTCAGATTCGCCCAAAGGACTTGTAAGACAATTTCTATTCTTTTGTTGGTTTTCCTTCCGTTCGTCTACCCATACCCAATTCTCCAAAGAAAATGGAATATAAAGGTAGTAACTGCCTCTATATGTGTGCTATCACTAATTCTCAGCACAATTTCCATACTTACAGATTACAGGCACAGTGATGGAGAGTGGTTTATGTTGATCCCTGGGATGATGATTCTGGTTCTGGTATACATCCGCTTCCTGTTGATGGAGATTGAAACTGGAGAAAATTCTCACAGGAGGATGTCTCTGGTCGCGGGCTTGTTACTAATAGCGATGTTGGGGGAGCAAATGACGTATTGGTTGGCACAGGTTATTTCGATAAACAACGACTTTCTTGCAAGATTTGCAGTTGAATGGAGTCTCTGGGAGCCATCTACCTTCGGATGGCTCGGAACAAATTTGGTACTTTCCATGGGTGCGAGTACGATACTGATATTGCTGTTTTTCGAAAGTTGGAGAACTTATCACATGGGAATCAGTGGATTCTCAATAATCGTGTATCTAGTCGGTATTGTTGGATTCACTGCCGGAATCGTAGACTACGCGATTATGGACATAGTGAGGAGTTGTGTGGAAACTGAATGTGAAAGTTTTCCTGCGGCATTCGAGATATGGTACGACTTCACATCTGAGACACTGGTTTACTTGTTCACCCCTCTAATATTCATGTATATCCTATTAAATTTCGACATTATTGACTCCGATGCATCGGAAAATCGCTGGCTCACAAGAATCATGGTAATTTTGATGTTGTTGATTGTATCTTCCAGCGTCATTGAACTTCTACAATCATTTCTTCCGGTTCCAGAAATGATCTCTTCGGCGGCTCTGGCGATGGTGGTGGCGATTTTCATTGGCTGGGAGGAACGGATAATGACCAATCTCATGAGAGAGGGGGATACGGTTTCTCAGAAGTTAATGGAGATGGACGAGTTAATTTTACTAAAAATTGATGAAAGAGATTATGACATAATGAGTGCAAGCATGGCTAGTGTAGTTTTCTTTAGCCTGATTATCTGTGCCCTTTATTCTGCGGTTATTTAGGTGATGAGATGAGTGATTTCGACGGTTCTTTCGGTGCAATAATCTCGAATTTATTCAAAGATAATGGTACTAAGGCGGCGTACTTGCCTTGTGTCTTGGCATCCGCGCTTATTTTCTCTTACACTTCAGCCGACTTAGTCCTAAATCAGACCGATTTAGTGGACTACGTCAAGACCGAAAAGAATTGGAATATTGTCTTTGAAAACAATATAGTGGACGATAATGGGGATAACCTGACGTTCGAGTTTGACGACATATGGGCAGACGGAGACGTCAAAGTGATTGACTTCTTTTTAGACGATATACCGGTGGATGATGGGCATTTTGTTGGCTACATAGATGTGAAGGTTATTCCAGAAGAGTGCAATGGCAGAACAGGCAGTGAAGGCAGGTGTGAGAACGGAATTTGGATTTCTGACGGGGGAGAGTGGGAATGTGATTCCATAAGTGCTACGCTTCTGGGAGATAATTCGACTTTGACTGGACAGTGGTTCGACTCGGGGAATACTCTCTCGGGTTCGGATAGTGACTGCGAACCGATTTACTTGAGGATAGTTACATACCCAAACTACAACCTACACCAGAGCTTCAACCAAACAGCGGTTAACGAATACCAAGCACTTTCACCATGGACGGTAGAGGGGTGGGGAGACGGTGTGGTTTCCGTGCAAATCAACCTTGATGTAAACACATACGGCGGGTTCGGCCCTGCAGATGACTCAGAAGAAATTACAATACTGGTTTCAGTCCATCAATTCAACCCAACAGCATCATTGGTTTCCGAACAATGACTGTAATGTTGATTAAAAGAGGCCCCAAACGAAAGCCATGAGCGAGGACAGGTTGGTCAGGCCTCTTAGCCTGACGATGATTGGTAAGCTGTATGAGGAAGAGGAGTCAATTCTCAAACCAAAGAAAGCAAAAGACGTTGAATTAATCCTTCCGTGTAAGGAAATTAAGATCAAAATAGAGAGAAGGATACAAAGAACCGTCATTAGGGGTGGCGAGGGGGACGACTTGTTGGATGAGGGTTCAGAGTCTGCGGTCTACGATGTCCTGTGCACTGCTTCAGTGTCTGAGTACAATGAGTTGATGTCAATATTCAGGAGTGGTCAACCCAACATCATCGATCCCTTTAATGGAAAAGAAGTGAAAGTTGCCGTCAAATCCGTGGAATACGCCGCCTCCAATGGGGATCTTCAGATGCAGGTAATCGAGGATGTCGACTGATCAACGGTTTATTGCTGAAGAATCAGTTGACAGATCCTTTGTGATGTTCTTCTGGTGGCTCTCAAGGGTTCCGCCGCCTATTTCCAGTAGCTTAGCGTCCCTCCAAAGACGCTCCACAACGTATTCTCCAACATATCCATATCCGCCCATTACCTGAATTGCTCTATCTGCTATGTTCTTTGCTGCAGTAGTAGCGAAGAGTTTCACGCCGTCTGAGTCCAGCCTCTGGCCAGCCTTTGACAAATCGATTTGTCTCGCCGTATCGTACACATATGCTCGCATTGCTCTGTATTCGGCCCAAGACTCACCGATATGCCTCTGAATCTGGCCGAAGTTCCTGATTTGTTTTCCGAATGCCTCCCTTTCGGTTGCGTAGGAGTTCATGTCTGCGAGGCATCTTCTCGCGATGCCGACACTCATTGCGGCCAGTGCTACCCTTTCATGCTCGAGGTTTCTCATTAGATGAATTTTCGACTCGCCTGGCATTCCAACGATATTCTCTTCTGGCACAACGCAGTTTTCGAAAATCAACTCGGCTGTTGTGCTCGCCCTCATGCCCAGCTTGTCCTCTATCTTCTGTCCCGCAGAGTAGCCTTCCATGCCATTCTCGACCAGGAATGTGGTTATTTCTGCCCTGCCTCTGTCGTCAGTCCCAGTTCTAGCATAAAGCCAGACTACGTCGGCAGGAGTGCCATCATCATCGATGATTCCGTTTGTTATCCACATCTTCCTTCCGTTAATAGTCCAAGATCCGTCGTTGGATTGTTTGGCAGATGTCTCCATCCCAAGTACATCCGTTCCTTGGTTTGGTTCACTCATACCCAGGCATCCTACCCATTCACCACTACAGACCTTCGGCAGTATTCTCTTCTTTTGGGAGTCGGTTCCGCTATGAACCAAGTTGTTCACGAAAAGTTGGTCGTGAGCCAGAAATGCGAGACAGAGGCCTGGGTCCGAGTAGGATAGTTCTTCGTTGACGATCGCCACTGAGGTGGCATCCATTCCAGCCCCCCCAAACTCGGATGGTGCAGTCAATCCTAGCAATCCCATAGAGCCCATTTCCCGGAAAAGCTCGAGGTTGAATCTCTCATCCCTGTCATACTCCAATGCCTGAGGCTCCACCCTATCCCTGACAAAGCTTCGAACCATCTCCCTAAGCATCGAGTGCTCCTCAGTGGGATTTCCGATATCCATCTCTCTCCAGCTATCTGACATGGTGATGCTAGGGGCGGCCGCCGTATGAGACATTCGTAGGACGAGGCTCTAGTTCCAGAACGCTGATTCCTCCCAGGGAAGGCCGATAGCTATCCCAACAATCTCCAGAATGACAAAATTCCAAACCAGGTAAGTCAGAATAGCCGCAGTAAAAACTGCCAGACTTGTGTTGACAACTCTTCTCTTCTCTCTTTTCACGTCGTCAAGAGTACAAACTCCCCTGTTTCGGAAATAAACCACCAGACCGTAAGATAGCATGGAGATTGATACCATATAGAGGGCATATCGTACCCAGGAGTAGTAGAGATCGTTAGAGAGCTGGTCCGCTGCGACTATGGCCGAAGATCCAGCAAGCATGACCCAAATGACTGATGGCAGGCAGCAGAGGCTGGCAGTGACTGCTGAGAGCGCTATAAGCTTCGTAAGGGGACGATTCTGTTCTGATTCCATGCTAACACTTCCTATGGGGTGACCCTTCTGCTATCCCTCGGGAAAGGGATGGCCTCTCTGATGTGCTCAGCACCTGAAAGCCAGGTGCATAGCCTGTCAACACCCAATCCGAAGCCCCCATGAGGAACTCCTCCGTATCTCCTGATATCAATGTAGAATTCGTATGGCTCACGGGGGGGCTCCCTCCTCGTCAATTCTCTCGAGTATTTCCTCTTCGGACCACGTCCTCTCTCCTCCTCCGATAATCTCGCCATAGCCCTCGGGAGCCAGAAGGTCGTGACATAGGACGTATTTCGGATCTTCAGGATCGGGACGGTGATAGAATGGCTTGGCCACCCTTGGGTAGTGTGTTAGGAAGTGTGGGACCTCGAAGTCAGAGGTTAGTATCTTCTCTTTGGAGTAGTCCAAATCCTGGCCCCACTCGACCTCAACTCCCTTCGACTGAAGTATCTCGATAGCCTCGTCATAGCGCATCCTGGGGTATTCGCTTTCAGCGAATCTGGCTACCATGGACAAATCCCTGCCCAGTTCCCTGAGCTCATCTGACCTCTCTGCTAGCAGGGTACTCGCGACATGTCGAACCACTCCTTCCCCGTGTTCCATAACCTCGCTATTGGAAGCCCATGCAATTTCCATCTCGGCGTGCCAGAACTCAGTTAGGTGCCTCCTTGTCCTACTCTTCTCGGCTCGGAATGAGGGTGCCATCGTGTACAGACGCTCCAGAGCTGGCATGGCTGCCTCTGCATAGAGCTGCCAAGATTGGGTCAGGTATGCCTTCTTGCCGAAGTAGGGGACTTCAAACAGCGTACTTCCACCTTCTACCGCCCCTGCAACGAAATTTGGGGCCTGGTACTCGGTGAAGTCTCTATCACGGAAATAAGAGTGGATTGCCCCAAAAACGGTACTTCTAATCTTCAGCATGGTAGTCATTCGGCTCGTTCTAAGATAGAGGTGCCTATTGTCCAGCAGGAACTCGGTCTCACCGCCATCGGATTCCTCCATCGCTGATTCGGTTATGGGGAATGGGCGATCGGGGTTCACTGGACCGATCACTGTGGCCGAAGTAACCTGGACCTCGTGACCGTGCTCTCGATCTGTTGGCTCTACTATCCCCTTTATTTCCACACTAGATTCTGTTAAGGCGTTCCTGAGGGATTCGAAGCACTCATCGCCAACTATTTGCCTCTTGGCCACGCATTGGACGTGCCCCGTAGAGTCTCGAATTACGATGAACCAAATCTTGTTGGAGCCGCGGGACCTGTGAACCCATCCCTTTAGAACAACCTCTTTTCTGTCATGAGATCCTGACCTAACCTCCCCAATCCAGTACTCTTTCCCCATAGCGTCGCCAATCTCCCGTCTCAGACCATTGGTTATGAATCCTCGATTGCTCGACATTATACACTGGCGGGTCTGACGGGGTTCGAACCCGCGACCGCCCGGTTAAGAGCCGGGTGCTCTACCTGACTAAGCTACAGACCCGGCTCGGGATTGGCAGGCCCTCTTTAACGACGACGGATGCTAAATCCTTCCTTCGGACTTGATCAGCTCTTCGATTCCATCATTTGAAGCCATGATTACTGCATCGCATATGCCCACGAAGAGCCCAACTTCGATCACCCCTGGAGTATCAGAAATAGCTATCTCCAAGGATTTGGGATCGGAGATTGTTGGACCGAAGCGGCAATCCAGGATGAAGCCCTGGTTATCTGTCTCGAAAGGTTTGGAGCCTTTCATCCTCAGGTTGACTTGGCCGGGACAGATTCGAGAAATATCCTCTCTTACTGCTTCCCAGAGGTCCGAGTCGACCTCAACTGGTAAGTCGAATGCCCCCAACACTTCCACTTTCTTCGTGTAATCTGCCACAACAACCATAGATTTCGATTTCAAAGCAACAATCTTCTCCCTAGTAAGAGCACCCCCTCCTCCCTTTATGAGATCGAAGTTACAGTCAAACTCATCGGCCCCGTCTATTGTTAGATCCAGAGTTCCTGCGTCCTCAATCTTCAACAAAGGAATGCCCAACTCCTCAGAAAGGCTCCTCGTATCTTCGCTGGTGGGGACTCCAATGAGGTCCATCCCTTCCTCACTGATTAGCCTGGCTATCTCTATGATAGAGTACCGAACTGTAGATCCGGTACCGAGTCCCAGTGCCATGCCATCTTTGATGAAGCGACACGCTGCAATGCCTGCTAGCTCCTTCAAAATCTCTACATCTCCCATGAAGCCGCCTCTATTAGGACGTGCATGATGGTTGCCCTTGTGATGCGGTGGGTTCTTCCGGTATGGTGCATCCGCCAAACCGAGGGAGCAGGAGGGTCGCTGACAGTGTTAGACACTGAGGAAAGTCCCCTCTCCGCGATGCAGGCGTCTCGTCACAAGACGAGGGTCCGGGAGGGCCGGCTCTGCAGCAGAAACGAACCATATCAGGAGTACGGTGAACCCGTGAGGGAGAGGTTTCCTGAGTGTGGATGGAACGGGCAACCACGCCGGAGCAAGTCCAAGCAGGTCCGAATGGCATCGACAGGACCGGGTAGGATGCATAGTTGAATGCGACCAGCCGAAAGGTGAACAGAAAGGGGCTTACTCCCTGCACCCTCACCAAACTATCTCAGGACGACCGCATCCAGAGGAGCAGAATCGGCTACAGAGCCGCTCTCGTCATAGTCCTGCCATGTTCCGAAGGACTTGCCTCTAAGAGCATGGGAAATCTCGTGATAGGCAACGATCAGGCTTGGGAGGAGGATGGAGCTAGTCAAAAGCGCCAATACAAGAAGCAGCATCATCAATAAAAAGAAGTTCTGCAGACCCGGAATCGCAACGAAAAGCCCAGCAGCCAGTCCCGTGCAAGTGGTCGCGGTGGTCTCGAAAATTGTTCTTCCCGTTCTGGAAACCGACTTCTGTATTCCCGAAGGAGTCTCTCGTTCGTCCTTTATTCGATCTATTATGTGTATGGAGTCATCGACACCTATGCCGAACACAAGCGTACCTATCATCGCAGTGAATACGTTGACGTTGACCTTGTAGAACCACATCAGCAGAGGCTGCCAAAGAACGACAACTCCGACCGCAGCCATTGTGAATAATGCTAGTCTTCCAGACCTGAATAATATGGCCATTACGAGCAGTAGAATCAGCATCGTTGCAATAGTCGTCTTTGACTGGGCCTCGTGAATCCCGTCGTTGATGTCCAGGGAAACGGGGAGGCCACCAGTTAGCAGGGAGTTGTAGACTCCCTGTATTCCGAGAGCGTGGCATCTTAGTGCATCAGAGCAGCCCCCCTCGTCCAGGTGGCCGTCAATAGTGTCCCTCAGGCCGCCTGCTATTGCGAGATTGATATATGGCTGGTTGACGTAGACTAGCGTCTTGGTCTCACCATCGCCGTCGTCCGAGTTCATCAGCATCGATCTGATCTCGGGGCTCAGGGTGTCGAATGCGATGTTAACCATATCCTCTCTGCTGCTTACAGTGTAGGGCCAGCAGTCTGGACGGAGGGGATTGGTGGACTCGTCCCAACACTCATCATGAATTAGGTCCCAGAGGCTTTGCTCGTATAGTTCGAGGTTTCCGATCTCTACGTCTACATGTATTGCCTTGAGAATATTCACTAGGCTGATGGTTGTTGTATTCTCCACGTTATCGATTCTGGTCGTCTGCATCCTCTCAATTGAGTCTAGGATAGGCAGATCTCTGATTGGAGCCGTTTCGTTTTCGGTTACGTATTCAGTCGCGTCAACAATGAACATGTTAGTCTGGCCGCCCTCGAAAACGATACTGTACTCCCTTAGCGCCTCATAGGACTCTAGATTCGGAGGTACCTCATCAGAAGATCCGGTGATGTCCTTCCCCAACTGCTCCTTGAACATCATGCCGCCCCAAACTGTGGCCGCCGTGGAAATTAGGATTACCAAAACAGTGGCCTTGAGGGGGATTCTGCCTACAGATTCCCAGAACTCATCTAGTAGTGAGAATGTCAGGGTTGTCGAGAGTGTGAAACCGAGAATCAAGAGATTTGATGAGGATAGATCCAAGCTTGTTAGATCGGTAATTAGGAAAAGCGTACCGGTGAGGACTAATGTGGAAGCGAGATAGAAGAATATACTGTTAATTCCAAGTATTGTCCCGAAAACATCCGAGGTGTCAATGGCAGATTCGTCCTTCTTCATCCAAGGACTTTCTCTTTCCTTTGACTCCCTCTTTGCCGCGATTCGCTTCCTCCTAGCAGACTCTACCACTCCGCTCGAAAGAAGGCCGTCTGAGTCCCCTTTCCTGTATCGAAGGAGTTCTATCCATGCAGGAACCATGAGCATCGAGATTATGAAGGTGGTCGAGATTCCAATTAGTAGGGTCTTCCCAACAGTCCTCATCGGTTCTATTGGGACTAGGCTATGCCAGGTGAGCACGCTGAAACCAACTAAAGTAGTCAAAGCAGACAGGAAAATCGCGTTTCCAGTGGTCATGGCTGCTCTTACGTTGGCAGTCAGACTGATCTGCGGGTCGAAAGGATCTGGCTCCGGGACCTCGAGTCCGTCTCTCTTTGATGCCCATGCATCCTCTTCCATCTGTTTCAGAATATCCCTCCTGTTCTCCTCGATTCTATTGGTCAGGTGTAGGGAATAGTCCACTCCGAGGCCCACCAATATGGGTCCCGCTGAGATGATCATGGGCGTGAGCATGATGTCGAAGATGACGGTGGATCCAAAGGTAACGGCTAGACTCATTGCTATTGGGGTCCCGCAGATTACGATTACCTTCCAGCTCCTGTGGAGGATGAACATCGTAAGGCCAACTAGCACTAGGCTGACTGGAAGCATTGTGTACCTGAGAGCCTTGTATATCTCGTCCGAAACGTCATGCAAGACAGGCGTAAGGCCGGTAACTGTGACCGCTCTCCTTTCAGGAATCTTGTCGGACCTCTCCTTGTCCATTGTCCAGACTTCATCATAGACCTCAAAGCAAAGAGCGCAATGGATTCTGGCTGGATCTGAGGAAAGAAGTGCTTTGACATACGCGATGAATGCCTTGTGATCTCTGATATCCTCACCCGTCTTGAGGTCTGCCCTGGGAGTGATGTCTGTGTTGGTCATATCGAATGAAATTCCCATTATAACCACGCCAGTATCCCATATTCCGTCATTGTTGGTGTCTCTGACGAAGTTTGAGAAGAGATCCCCCGAGTTCTCGACATAGCCATCGATTCTATCCTGGGCCCCGTCCCCTTGGGGTATTGAGTAGCCCTCGTTAGGATTCAGGCTAGCCAAATCACAGTCACCACCAGAACCTGGTAGTCCATACTTCTCCACGGCGCACGAGAAGCGATAATCGGTGGAATTTGCCTCTTTCACAATTTGAGCCGGGGATAATATCCATACAACACCATCACATCCACTCATGGGGCTTGAACAGAAATATGACCCACGATCCTCCTTGTTGTAGTCTAGACCCCTTCCATAACCCCCGGCTTGTGCGTTGTTATCGTCGCCTTCTATCCACGAGATCTGATTCAATATATCGGCATCCGTTATGTTTTCATCACCATGCTTCGCACCGATAGCTGCATTATTCGTCTGAATGTAAAGAATCACTATGTCCGTAGCCCATTGTTCTCTCACCTCGTTAAGTAGAAGTGTTGAGTTCGCCCCGTCAGGGAGATATATCTCAACATCCCCGTTAATCTGGTGCTCGAAGTCCTCGGCCCTCCAACCAATCAGTGCCGAAGCCAATAGAAGGGTCACTATCAGGTATGCTGGGCTTCTGAGAATCGCACTGTAAGTCAACTCCACCACCCTCTGGACAGCTATTTGAGCGGTATCCGAGATATCGTTGATTAGCTGGACCGCTGTGTCGATAAAACCCCCAACTGGACTATCTGCAATGACATTCCCCAGGCTTGACAGCCGGTCAGTGAAAGGGCTAATTCTATCGAAGAACGAAGACCAGAAGACGAGCTCTTCGTCTTGTTGGGGCCTTCCTTCCGCAGAAGTCATAGACCCCTTCCCCAACTTAGTCCAAATGAAGCGTTCGGATGCGCGTTATCCATATGTGCCGATTAATGCACCAAGAGGAAAGGGCGGTTTCCGATTAACTCAATAGCACGATGTATGGGCCGGTATCATGGAACTTGTCACCGGAGGCGCCGGCTTCATCGGCTCGCACTTGGTTGATGCTTTGGTAGAGCAGGGCAATAAAGTGAGGGTGATAGACAACTTCAGTAGCGGTAGAGAAGAGTTCCTTTCTCACCACATGTCTGGCGATAATGTCGAGATTATCAATGGAGATCTGTTGGATAGAGAAGCGATTATGTCTGCGATGGATGGTATCGAGACTGTGCACCATATGGCTGCAAATCCGGATATCAGGCTTGGGACAGAAGTTACCGATACAGACCTGAAACAAGGAACAATTGCCACATACAACGTTCTAGAAGCGATGCGTTTGAACGAAGTGGGTAGGATTTCCTTTGCGTCTTCCTCCGCCGTTTATGGAGAGGCCAGCGTCATGCCCACTCCGGAGAGCTACGGCCCAGTTATGCCCATTTCCTTGTATGGTGCCTCGAAACTGGCCAGCGAGTCCCTAATCACAGCCTGGGCAGGAACATTCGGAGCGAAGGTCTTCATTCACAGATTCGCAAACATCGTCGGCCCGAGAGGGACCCATGGAGTGATATTCGACTTCATTCACAAACTCAAGTCGAACCCTAGTAGACTCGAGGTTTTGGGAGATGGGAACCAGGAGAAGTCATACATGTCTGCTCACGACTGCGTGCGGTCTATGCTGCATATTATCTCGATGGGTGAAGAGGGTTCGGTACTGTATAACTTGGGAACGGGAGACACCTGCTCAGTCTCGAAGATTGCGCAAATCGTCATCGAAGAGAGTGGCCTAGAAGGGGTCGAGATAGACTACACTGGAGGGAAGAGAGGTTGGGCCGGAGACGTCCCCAAGACGTACCTAGACGTAACCCGGTTGCTTGACAGCGGGTTTGAGCCAACAGCGATGTCCGAGGATGCTATCAGAGAGACTGCCAGAGACCTCATAATGGAAATCGGCCTTTGAGTCAGCATGGACAACAGCACTCGATAGTAAGAATCCATGGTTCGGATTCTTAACTACAAGTCCTCGAGTGGTGGCATGAGCAAGCGCTGGTACCAAGAGAACAAGCGTGACCCTTGGAGGAGGGATGCGAAGTCCAAGGGGTATCGAGCACGGTCAGCCTACAAACTAAAGCAGATCCAAGAGAAGTTCGGAATCATTCGGAAGGGGGACTATGTGCTGGACATAGGTTGCCATCCAGGCGGTTGGACCCAAGTTGCAGTAGAGGAGGCCGGGGAGAGTGGCAAAGTAATCGGCGTTGACCTATTAGTCACATCTCCCGTCGAGGGAGCCACTGTATTAGTTGGAGACATAACTAATGACTCGACGATAGGAGAAATCGCAAGAGAGATTTCGGGAGGGGCACTCAACTGTGTGATCAGTGACATTTCCCCCAGGCTCACTGGCAGGTATGACACTGATCAGGCCATATCTCTGGAGCTTTCCACAATGGCACTGGATGTTGCATCCGATCTCCTTGTCCCAGGGGGGGGGCTTTGTTACGAAGGTCTTCCAAGGAGCGGGGATCGAAGGCCTTGTTGAGGCTGCTAAGATGAGGTTCGCCTCCGTCGGGAGGTTTTCCCCCACTGCCAGCCGGAGTGCGTCATCCGAGACGTATCTCGTCTGCCAGAGGAAGCTTCCAGAACCAAAGAAAAAAGGGTCCGCGATGCAACACGTAGAAGATCATCTGGCATCGATTGGAATAGTAGTCGAAGAAGACAAAGGCCCGGGGATTGATCCTGTAGTCGGTTTCAGGAAACACCCAAAGAAGGATTAGCTAATCCGAGTCTCTTTCATATGGCTCGATATTCTGCCACTCAGAAGCATCTGACCTGGAAACGATCGCATGCACCCATTCGTCTTCTGAGCAATTGAACACCTCGTGTGGGAGACCCGGTTCGATGTAAAACATGTCACCAGCGCTGTGCACAACGGACTGGCGACAACCCTCCCCATACTCGTGCCTGACGCTTCCCTTCAGAACATAAATCATGACATCGAAGTCAACATGGATATGTGCTTTCGCTATTCCTCCGGGTGGTATGTATGCCCTATTCATTGATAGGCCAGTTGAAGGTGTGTTCTTTCCAGAGAGTCCGGCTCCATACTCAATGTTGTTCCAACCTCTTATCTTCTCGACCTGCCTAAGGCTCCAAATGCCCCCTTCGTCATTTACGTAATTTGATAGATCCGATTGCTCCCTTGTAAGACTCATTTCTTCCTCGGCCATACATTACACGACTAGTCCAATCTTTTCAATTTTCAGCAGTTATGGCTGAGATTCTATCAACCGAAGTCCTTTGACTTCCACAATCAACGCTAAAAAGGGACCCTATTACGGCCAAAACGAAATGGCCGGGACCAGTGGAAGGGCAACTGTGTGTGCGTCCTCGGGGACGCCGTTAGTGGGCAGCGAGAGCACTTCGTTCCCTTGCCCAGCATGCTCTGCACCCATAGGTAGGAGTCAGGCGTGCAGGGTTCAGTCGGTGAAATATGTGTGTCCTGAGTGCAATTTCGTAGGGCCCTGAGGTGATAGATGTGGGCCATGTAGTTGTGAAGTACAAGGTCACTCTAGACCAACCAGAAGATGGTAGACCAAACTACGAGGAGATAGCTGGCATTATCTCCGATTTCAAAGAAGTGCAAGAAGTGGAGATCAAGCCACTGGCATTCGGAATGATGTACATAGAGGTCCAAGCGGTTCTAGGAGAAGGAGAGGGCATTGTTGACGGATTTGAAGACAGAGTCAAGCAGATCGACGACCTAGTGGGACAAATCGAAGCCTTGGAAATGGGCCGCCTCTGATCAGTAATGGTCGAGTGGCGATCTCATAAACTCACGCATTAGTACTGTTGCGTATGCCCCTGCTGGTAAGGTAAATCTCAGTCTTAGAGATGCTCCTTCGGGATGCCATCGATCGCCCTCAAGCGGGCCATCTTCCCAGCGATTGAACAGGTCGTTTGTATCCTGAGCCTGCTCTACACTGAAATCCCTGAAGGGGACGGAAAGCGCCCTCCTAGTTCCTGACGTAGTTAGCCTTGGAATCTCATTCACGACCCAATCCACATCAGAGAGACCTGCAGCATCGATGCCTTGGACCTCAAATTTGCCCGGCTCACCTTTGGCGACATTGGAATCATTTCCAGGCAGGATTCCAGTTACTGCCAGCCTCCCGAATTTACAGTTTCTTTGGCACCTCTCAAGGTTTGTACTGCTGACTAGGGCCATCTTGCCAACGTCTATCCTCCCGTTAGAGAGAATGGGTGCGACTAAATCGCCCTCTACAGGTTCGATGATTGACATTCTTGATTCCATCCTGGCAGATAAGGAGTGATTGAAAGCGAGAGACTGCGCTGAATGGACCATTAAGAGTTGTAGAGAGTGGGGGAGGGTCTTGAATGCGCCTACAAAGTCATCCGGCTTCTTGACTAGGTGCTCCAGCATCGACTTCTCGTATCCAAGCCTGTCTGGAGCTATTTGGAGGGATTTTCCCGGGTCCTTCTCGTCCCTCCATGAAGATCTGAATTCCTCCGACTCGGGACCCTCCCGGGCCCCCTCCATGCCGACGTAGATATCTACCGCACTTTCGAAGTCTCCCTCAATTACTGCCTTCCCTACTTCAGGCGTAACCGGTCTGGCCGAACCGAACCGCTGCGGTCCGATCCAATTGGGGAAGGCATCGGAACCTACGACCTCTGAAAGTCCCTCTCTAATCTCGTGGACCCTACGCATAGCCTCCTTGGCATCAATGGGATTTCCCAATTCATCGCAGCAACCGCGTACGGTAATTGTGAACCGGTTCCCGTCGTGATCGCCCATGGTCGCCTTCTGATGAGTCCTCCCCAATACCTCGATGGTACTATCTGGTATCTGTACTGACTCAACCCTCTTCCTAGGTGCGTCTATAATCAAAACCTGAGTAGTGACAGCCCTCTTATCCTTTAAACCTGAGCTGAATATTCTGTTTTTGTTTATTCCGCAGGACCTAGCCAGGCGTCTGATGTATCGATTAGTCTCCCAGTTTGTCAAAGTCACCCTTGCTACAGTGAACCTCCCCTTATCTTCGAAGGCAGGTATCTTCGATGATTCCTCGACCCTGAAGTCCTCTACTCGGGCTTTCAGAAGCCCGCCTATGCCCTCGGAGGGCACTGCCCATTTGCAAAGCCCGAGATATTCTTCGATTTCGCTCCCTTTCAGGGAATCACCCCCTCAAAGCTTGATGCTGGAGAGTTCCTTAGCAATCTCTGAGCATATGTCTTTGAGAATTTTATCCGCTTTTTTGCCCTTGATAGACCTTACATACAGCTCCGGATCATCTAGATCAGGATGGTTCTGGAAGTAGTTAGCATACTCCACGTCGTCCCTATCATTCAAACGGGACCTGAACATCTGCAAAGCAGTGTGATTTCCGTCCAAGACCCTAATTCGCAGTTCTCTGCCCTCGTTCTTCAATACTTTTACTGGCATGGGACACATCCTCGACACGAGTGGCCCTTTTGAGGGCTTGCATGCCAAAGCCGAGCCAAACGAACACCAAACTTCCCCTAAGTTTTACATCGAGAGGTTTTGGGCACAGCGATGTCAGGTATGGATGCCATGACAAAACGGTTGGCTGAGTCGTTTGACAGGATGTCCCTGCCGATTCTAATTGTCAGCTTGTTCCTGACCGGATTTCTGGCATATTTCCTAGTAGGAAGCCTTGCATTCACAACTGACCTGTCTTCTTTCGCGCCCGAGACGGAAGCAGACGAGGCGCAAGAGAGGATCGAGGGCTCGATAGGATCGTCTCCTCATTTGGTATACGTCAACGTGAAGCCGTCAGTCAGTGAGAATCAGTTTGCGAATGTATTGGAGATGAAGGCACTTCACAGGCTGTCAGGGGATTATGAGAGAATCCAGTCATACTCTGATGAGAATGGGCACTTCATCGCGTCGCAAATAAATGCAGCTGAGATCCTACAGAGGTTCCTTGAGGAAAGGAACTACACGGGCAATATTACTGATTTCAACGACTGGAAGGGGATGCTGGAAAGCGTATTGGAAGAAGAAGAATGCGGGGATGCGATTGGAAGCGATGAGCGATCGATTGCTAATGCTGCGTTCGCCTCATCCGCGCTTTTGCACGAGGACTTGGACTACTCCCCGATTTGTAGCTGGCTGGAAAGCGGTACGGGGAACCCGACACCCAGTGCTAGCAGTACACTTTGGCTAATTGAGATCGGCGGGGATGTAGATGGTGAAGACAGGCAGAGGTATGCAAACGGAATCAGAAGCATTCTGAGCGAGCAGTCAATACTCGAGTACGGAGTTATTTCTGACGATCTTATCAGCAACGACATCAACGAGTCTACTCTAGACAATCTCGTCTGGCTAATTCTTCTCGCGGTAATCGTGGTTGTAATCCTCCTCGCCCTTACCTTCAGATCCGCGACTATGGTTGTTGCACCTCTTACCGCATTGCTGGCTTCTTTGGTTTGGACTTACGGCGCCATATCCATGATGGGAATGAAATTCTCGATCCTGGAGATAGCGGTAGCCCCTGTTGTTCTCGGCCTAGGAATAGATTACTCAATACATCTACAGAGGGCTTACGAGAGGGCCAAGGGAGATTCCAGCAGCTCCGCAGAGGCATGGGCAAAGGCCCTTATGGAGCTCAGAGTTGCACTATCGCTGGCCGTAACTACCACAGTCTTCGCATTCCTAGCCAATTCTCTTTCCCCCTTACCCCCCCTCAGGACATTCGGTGCCACTCTGGCTCTTGGAGTAGTATCTGCATTCCTGGCGAGTACAGTGACAGTAGGGGCCATGCACGTATTCGTAGAGAGGACCATGGGGGCCTCTCGAAGCAGGGGTCTTGAACTGGGTAACCTAGCCGAGAGGGCAGCAGAATTCCAGAGGGGGAAGGCCCCAATGGTTCTCCTGTCTGTAGCGATAATCACGGCGGGGTCAGTAGTCGTCGCGATGCAAGGACTGGATACGAGCTTTGAGTTGACTGACTTCCTATCCGAGGACGAGATGGAAATAATGGAGGTCAGGGAGGACCTCTACGAATCATACGAGGTGAACGCCCTGAAGTCGGTCTACATCCTAGTGGAGCCGAACGAGGGAGAATCCTCATTCGATAGTGAGGAGGGTCTAATAGAGGCTCTTGGGGATCTAGAGGACTCCTTGGCAAGGATGGAGGGGGTAGTGGTAACGGAGGCCCCGGGTACTAGCAACGAGTGGGCCTCTTACGATAGCATTTACAGGATAGTGGCAGATGCCATAGAGCAGGACCCCTCATTCGGAGTGGATAATAACCTGGAGGTCTTCGGTGAGGACCTAGCACCAAGCGAAAGCTTCGTTGAGGGAGACTTGGCTGTAGCTATTTCCTCGCTTCTAGAGAATGAAACAGTTGGGGACCAACTCAGAGGCACAACTTGGGCAGAGAGAGTCGAGGAGCACGTAGGGCTGACCGAGGATGGTACTGCGATAAGATACCTGAGAATCAGAGTAGATGTTGAGGCGCAAAGCAGCGCTATGGTAGAGCAGATCTCTCAAGAGATGGGGGCTGAGGCTTCAATAGTCTCGTCTGACACAGGAGGCAGGGCGTACGCTGTCGGCGACCTGATGACCCTCTCGAACCTCCTCTCTGGGCTAATTTCCTCTATCGTAAGCTCCACCGCAATCAGCCTAACCGTCTCTCTGCTCGTTCTTGCCACTCTTACTCGCAGATTAGGCCAGTCTCTTCTTGTGATACTCCCAGTGGGACTGGCTGGATCTTGGGTCGTGGGCTCGATGGCACTCCTGGGAATCAACTGGAACGTCCTGACGATTATGATCACAGCACTCACCATAGGCCTCGGGATAGACTACTCAATCCATGTCTGGAGGAGGTTTGAGTCCAACAGGTCCTCAGGCATGGCAATCTGGCCTGCAATGAAGGACATGTACGCCCATACCGGATCGGCGCTCCTGATGTCAGCTGGCACTACTATTTGCGGATTCATGGTTCTGCTACTCTCACCGATCCCAGTGATCAGGGACTTCGGTGTTGTGAGCTCCATCTCGGTGGCCTTCTCGCTAATCCTTGCGTTGCTGGTACTTCCGGGCCTGCTCGCGGCAGAGGTGAGGACCAACGGAAACGGCTCCTAGTTGAGATACCCGATCAGACCTTCCATCTCTAGGTTCTGCTCCCTAGCGAGGAGAAGTATGGCGATCTCAAGAGAAACGGGGCCCAATGCCCTCCTCTTCCTCTCGGCCCTTCTCATGACCTCTCTCTTCTCGAGACCGGACATCGACGAAACGACTGAGGCCATACTAGCCAATTGATTTTCGAGGGGATATGGTTCCTTTTTCTCATTCTCGTGGGCAGGATTTTCCATAGGATGGATGGTTTCGTTTTCCACAACCTTATCCGGTGCGTCAGGCAAAAATTCGAACCTTGATAGGAAGGGGCGCCAACCCATCTCGGGAAGGTGATCTTGTATCGAGGGGCTTGGCTCGAGCGAATCATGATTGCCAACCAGCCAACCGGATTGGTAAAGACGACCTGCTAAGGACAAAGCAGAGTCGGGGGGAAACCACTGCATTTCCAGGGACCAAATTCTGGAAAGGTCCCTCATGCTTACAGAATCCCCTCCAATAAATGATGACTGGAGGAGCTTGGAGATCTCGATTTCGACATCCTGGGTCATTTTTCATGGCCTGCTACACAGCAATGTGCTTGATGGTTGTCCTATGCGAAGTCGCGCTTCATTGAAGTGTGATGGCACTATCCGCGGCCGATTCCAATGGCTAGGGAGTACATCGCACGTGATCCTCGCACTGGCGAGAGGATCGGCGCCAAGCAAAAGGGCATTCGGAAGGGAGTCGGCATAGCCGCATTGTACCCAGATAGCGGGCCTTGGCAGAGGCTGGAGTCACATGAAATCCTCCCACTGGCCAACGGAGAGTCCGGAAAGGTAGAAATCTTAGCAGACGGAAAGAGGTGGCTCCTGGGGAGGATTGACGCTATCAAGGCATTAGCAAAGGTTCCAGAAAAGGATGCAGAGCATGCTTACGAAACCTTGGTCGATGCATTGGAGGATGACTTCCCAGATGTCAGAATAGCGGCCCTCAAGACACTGCCCTCTTTCTCACTCAGGAGGCAGGGGATCCTGTTCCACTGCCTATCTGACAGGCTTCAAGACGACGAGGATTCTGTGAGGGAGGAGGCTATGACCTGCCTGAAGAAGGTGGCACCACTATTCCCATCGGGATGTGAGGAGATCCTGAGAAGGGAGCTTCGGGACAGCAGGAAGGACCACAGGGGGAATGCCTTCGAGGCATTGAAACTAGCATCCAGAGAGTGGCCAGAGGTCGGATGCCTCCATCTTGACGAGCTGATCAGGGAAGAGGAAGATGACCTAAGAATAAGAGGGTCCCTGATCCTGAGGACGATAGCTTCCAAAGGAGGCGCCGAGGCTTGGGACCTGATTGGGTGGTCGCTTCAAGACAAGGAGGTTAGGGTGCGCAGGAACGCTTCCAAGACCCTCACAATACTTGCCGATGTGGAGCCGAGAGTGGCCGTAATACTGGTGGAGTCCAGCATCGGAGAGGACGATCGTCAAATCAGGGGATCCGTGATAAAGGCGCTGAAGAAGCTAGATATCCAGAGTCCAAGGGTGGTTCAGATGATACTCAAGGGGGCCGCTGACCAGGACATCGAGATGAGAAGGGCATGCATCGGGCAGATATCGATCATCCTCTCTGGTCAAGAACTGAGGGAGGCGGCAGGTGAACTCCTGAAGGGAGAGAAGGACCCCGGCCTCAGGAGGAGGCTCAAATCCCTAGCCGTGGATCCCGACTTCGAGGGGACCGAGCAAGAGAAGAACCTGAAGCTCGCAGCAGCTGACTACGTGCCCATGGACGACGATTTGGAGGACATGCCCACTAATCATGCCATGGGTGAGGATGATAAACGCCAGTCAGGTCGGCCGGGCAGCGAGGAAGGCAGATGAGTGACGATTTCGACGGGAAGCTTGAGCGGTTCGAGAGGCTCTGGGAAGGTGTTACACCAAAGGGAGTTAACAGAACAAAGGCTCTGAAGTTCAGGCAGTACATGAGGAATCACGTCCTCCAGAAGTTCCACAAGCGCAGTAAAGACCAGTGGGCAAACGCGGACAAGGGGCACTACAACCACGGTTTCTCCAGCAAGGACCAGTTCCTGACTAAGGACAATTGCAGGAAATACTGGATGGGCGAGCTCCAGAAGGACATCAGAGAAGCCGAGACCTGGTCCTGAGGCCAAACGATGACCTCGATATCATTCAATGACTGGGAGCTGGAGAAGCACGTTGCCGATGCCATAGGCCAACTCGGCTGGGAAGAGCCGACTCAGATACAGGTTGAGGCCATACCATTCGCGAGAAAGGGCATGGACGTGGTAGGACAGGCCAAGACAGGCTCTGGAAAAACCGCCGCTTTCGGAATCCCAATCATAGAATCTTGCGAGCCAAAGGGTTCGACGCAGGCGATAGTACTCTGCCCCACAAGGGAGCTTGCCGTACAAGTGGCGGAGGAGTTCGATGCGCTACAGGGAAAGAAGGGACTCGGAATCGAGACTGTATACGGAGGGACGGACCTGGAGAAGCAGGCAAGGCTTCTGGACAAGGGGGTCGACGTAATCGTAGGGACCCCTGGCCGTGTGATAGACATGAGCAAGAGGGGCCACATAGACCTCTCAGAGATAGGAATCTTCTGCCTAGACGAGGCAGATAGGATGCTAGACATGGGATTCTTCCCCGACGTCCTATGGATTGTCGAGAGGATGGGGGACAGGGAACAGACCCTTCTCTTCAGCGCCACCTTCCCACAGGAGGTACTAGATGCCACAGAGGAATTCACCGAAGACCCTGTTCACGTGATGAGCGAGGACCTCGAGGTAGAGGTGCCAGAGATAGACCAGTTCGCCATCAAAGTAGGGCGACTGAACAAGATGTGGGCACTGGGAAGAATCGTTGCCAGCATGTCTGAGCAAGACCAGATGCTCATATTCACGAACACCAAGAGGATGGTGGACATGCTTGGAGAGAGGCTGGACAGGCAGGGAGTGGACTCCGCCTCACTACACGGGGACATGGCGCAGAACAAGAGGGAGAAGATCCTCGACAGGTTCAGGGATGGAAGCAAGAAGATACTCGTCGCCACTGACGTGGCAGCCAGGGGGCTCGACGTCGATGGAATCACGCACGTGGTGAACTACGACCTCCCGGACGAGACGGAAGTTTACGTGCACAGGATCGGGAGGACCGGCAGGATGGGGAAGAGCGGCCAGGCCTGGAGCTTCGTCAGTAGCTCAGATATCGGGCAACTGGACAAGATTGCGAACACCTGGGCGATGAGCATCCCCTTGGTCGAGGCGCCTGACCTACCCAAGGGTGCCAAGGAAATGGCAAGGCTGAAGGAGGACTGGGACGAGCTATCGGACAGCTTCGGCATGGTCACCGTCAGAGTCTCGATAGCCAAGGGAGAGGCCAGCAAGCTAGCCCTTTCAGACTGGATAGTGAAGCAAGCCCGAATACCGGAGGTAGCGATAGGCGAGATATCGATGGGTGACTCGGAGTCGACG
>CACGHY010000008.1 GCA_902573085.1 uncultured Candidatus Poseidoniales archaeon | reverse complement strand
GACAAACAAGCAATCTCACTGGTTCTGAAGGAAGCGCAGAGGAGGAGCGGCCGCAGGGGCAAACTGTCCCTGAGACTCAGGGAGCTCGGGGGCCTAGTCAGGATAGCAGGCGACTTAGCGGCCGAGGACGGATCATCCCTTACACAGTCCAAGCACGTGGTCAGGGCCAGGGCCATCGCTAAGCCGCTTGAGCAGCAAGTCGCGGATAGGTACCTAGAGAGGCAGTCTGAGTACTCCATGCTCGTTAACGAGGGAAACAGGGTCGGGAGGGTGAACGGTCTGGCAGTCCTAGGGGCCGACACCGGGCTTTCGGACTACTCGGGCGTGGTTCTGCCAGTCGAGGCCATGGTCACCCCCACACAGGGTAGGTCGGGCCAGGTCATAGCGACCGGAGGGCTCTCCGACCTAGCAAAGGAGAGCGTAACAAACATCAGCGCGGTAGTAAAGAAGCTAACGGGCAAGGATATCAGGGACTACGACCTGCATGTGCAGTTCCCTGGGACCCACAACGTCGATGGCGATAGCGCGTCCATCACCATGGCTACAGCCATAATCAGCGCATTCGAGGGAGTCCCGATAGATCAGAACCTCGCCATGACCGGTTCGCTCACCGTTCGCGGAGAGGTCCTCCCAATCGGAGGGGTTTCCGCGAAGATCGAGGCCGCCGTAAAGTCTGGAATCAAGAGGGTGGTGATACCTAGGTCAAACATGAACGACGTACTAATCGACGAGAAGTTCGAGTCCCAGGTTGAGATACTGGCAGTGGATTCGCTAGACGAGGTCCTGGAGCACGCTTTGGTCGGCAAGGAGGAGAAGGTCAGCCTGGTCGAGAGGCTAGCCAAGGTAATCGACACCATCTCGTCGGGCACTGACAAGCAGCCTTCCGCTTGAACGCGGACCAATCCTTGAAGTGCCACTCTCCACAGGCTCATCGGTAGTCATGTCTTCCAGCCAACGCTCCTCAATGGGCATTCTGTTCCTGGTCGTCCTTGTCGACATGCTGGGGCTGACCTTGGTGATACCCTTCCTTACCTACTTCGTCCAGGATTTGGCATCCGCAGAGGGAATTGTTGACACCGGCTCCAGGGACTTCTGGGTTGGCATCGTCATTGCGACCTATTCCCTTGCCCAGTTCATTTCGACGCCAATCCTGGGATCTATTTCCGATCGCATTGGGAGGAGGCCGGTTCTGATGTTCGGCATGGCGGCTAACTCCCTCTTCTTCATCGTCTTCGGACTATCTGGTAGCCTGGCCATGGCCATAATAGCCCGGTTCCTAGCTGGCGCTGGAAACGGCAACATAGCTGTTGCCAAGGCCTACATCGGGGATATCAGCGAGGATGATCAGGTGGCTGGAAGGATGGGCATGCTGGGTGCGGCATTCGGCTTGGGTTTCATGATCGGCCCTTTCTTGGGAGGGGTATTGTCCGACCCAGCAACAGGGATAGGGGGCCCTTTCGATACCCAGTTCTGGGCTGACTACCCCTACTTGCTCCCCTGCCTATTCTCGAGTGCAATGTCTGCGATAGCCCTGATGCTGGCGGCATTCATGCTCCCAGAGAGCCTGCCAAAGGAGTCAAGACAAGAGTCTGCTAAGTCCCCGATTTCACAACTGGGCGAGACCTTCACCAGCATCGCTTCGGTTATGAGAATACCAAACATCTCCGCACTGGTCAATGTGAACTTCCTGTTCCTAGTTGGTTTCACAATGATGCACGGTACGTTCATCCTGTTCACTTCGATGGAACCGGAAAGCGGAGGACTCGGTTGGAGCGAGAGAGAAAACGGCTGGGTTTTCGCTTTCATAGGGTTAGCCGGGGTTGTGGTCCAGGGCGGCCTTATCCGACCTCTCACCCAAAGGTTTAGCCTAAGGGGGTTGATGTTGGTAGGGACCGTGCTAACCGGCATCGGAATAGCGAGCATACCATACGCCTCGGCAGACATGTCGATGCTGATTTTCTGGTCATTCTGCGCTGCATTCGCGATAGGGAACGGGATCTATTCCCCCACGCAAAGCTCGCTCCTGACATTCGCATCCAAGGAAGGGGGCCACGAGCTCGGGACTATCATGGGAGCCCAGGAGGGGCTAGGGGCCCTGGCCCGCATAATTGGCCCACTCCTATCTGCAGTGATCTGGTCCGAAACCGTAGAGGGGTCAGGCCTCTGGTCCTACCATACCTGCTTCAGGGTATCCGGGCTCTTCTTCTTGGTGGCGTTACTAATGCAACTAGGTCTAAGGACCTCAGACGATTCAATGAATGCCGCGGGAGGCACATAGATTGGCGATTCCAGCAGTCGTGGCACACGGGGGCGCCGGAGCGGGGCCGGAAAGGCTTGCGAACGTCGAGAGGGCGGTGGCCATCGCAGCGGGCATCCTCGACTCGGGAGGATCGGCCGTGGAGGCAGCGGTTCAGGGGTGCGTGGTGCTTGAAGATGATCCAGTCTTCAACGCCGGCACGGGCTCGGTCTTCAGGACGGATGGATCCGTCCACCTCGATGCTTCCATCCAGACCTCAGAGGGCAAGATGGGCTTCGTAATCGGAATGCAGGATACTCCCAATCCGATTCGGGTGGCAGCGGGACTTCTGGACGAGGACATCAACGGGCTCAGCGGGGACGGGGCCAGGATATGGGCCGACTCCAAAGGGTTCGAAAAGTCAAATGTGCAAGGCAGGCCTCCCTTCGAAGGGGCCACAGACACCGTCGGGGTCCTAGCCAGGGACAAACACGGAATCATCGTTTGTGCCACTAGCACGGGGGGCACCAGCAACAGGCCGCCCGGAAGAGTCGGGGACGTCCCCCTGCCCGGGTGCGGATTCTGGGTCCAGGACGGGGTCGGCGTCGGGGCGACTGGTATCGGGGAGGCAATAACGAGGGGCATGATCAGCCTCAGGGTAGCGGATAGGATTCTCGACGGGAACGATCTGGAGGAGTCGATGATGTGGGCTCTGGACGAGTGCCTCGAGGAGGGCGCTGAGGTGGGCATCATCGCACTAGGCGCGGAGGGCACCGGGCACGGAGTCTCCAACAGTACGAACATGCCATGGGCCTCGTGGATTGCCAGGAAGTGAATCCCTTCCAATGGGATGCGCTTAAGGAGGGGCCTACAGTGGAGGGCCCGGAGATGGGGCCTTGTCAGATATCGATACCCGCATCAAGCAGATTGCGCATGTGCTGGGCCAACTAGACGACAACCAAGTCCCCCGAAACATTCGCTCGGCGTCAAAGGACGCAGTGGAGAAGTGGCTCCTCAATGCCAGCAAGGACATGGACGTCAGGCTCGGGATGACTGCCTCTATTCTGGACGAGATATTCAACGATCCCAACCTGCCGGGCCACTACGGGCCCCTTTGCCTACAACTGCAGACGGCACTCGAGGAGATGCTTAACGAAGTCACTCGCTCCTGAGCATTGAATAGCGATCCCCTGCCATGGCTTTACGTCAGAAATGCCCGAGTGGACGAATCTTTCCTATGCGAACGTCGCGACGACCTCCCCTGCAGCGCATCGCGCCTCATCAGATTGGGCCGAATCTCTGGCCAGGGGGGGTGCAGCGGAGTTCGATGGCGAGGCCGAGAAGAACGGCATGATGCCCCTGAGGCGGGCTGCCTCCAAGCTACTATCCTGCGATGTTGCCGACGTATGTGTCGGATCCAGCGCCACGGAGCTGCTTTGCTCGATCGCCTGGTCGATGTCCCCCCAAGAAGGGACAAACGTGGTTTCCACGAGGTCTTCCTTCCCCTCAACAGTATATCCATGGGCCAGGGTCGCCGACCAGAACGGGGCCGAGATTAGGCTTGCTGACCACAATGAGAACCTGTATACCGATCCTTCCGACCTCCTAGCACTAATCGACGAGGAAACCTCCGTTGTCACGGTCTCTCACGTCGAGTTCTCCAACGGGCAGAGGTATGACTTGCGGGAGATTTCCGATGCGGCCCATTCCGTCGGGGCAATGCTAGTTGTCGATGCAACCCAGTCCATGGGCATGGTTCCCATCGACGCATACTCGACCAAAGCCGATGTCATTGTGTCCTCCGGCTACAAGTGGCTCAGGGGGACATACGGGGCTGCTGTCGGATTCATCTCGCCCTCGATCGTCAATACTCTGAACCCCGGGCTGATCGGATTCAGGAGCAATTCGGATATCTGGGACCTGAGGGCGGATAGACTCGAACTCCCGGAGGATGCGAGCAGGTTCGAGTTCACAACCATCCACTTCGGTGCGGCCCTGGGTCTCGCGGCTGCTATCGACGAGCTTCTCGAAATGGGGATGGACGAGGTCTGGAGGCATGACTTGGAGCTCGCCGATGACCTCATCAGAGGAGCGGAGTTGCTCGGGATAGAGGTAGTTTCGCCGACTTCGGACTCGGAGAGAAGCGCCATCGTGAGCCTGAGGATGCCCTCCGGACTGAGCAGCATGGAGGTATCCAACAGGCTCCAGTCCGAATACTCGATACTCACCACCAGCAGATCGGGGATGCTGCGTGTGTCGCCTCACATCGACAACGACTCCTCGCAGATCGACTCCCTGGTTTCAGCGCTTTCTGATATCCTCTCAAAGGTAGGGTAGGACGATCGCCCCAGCAATTACGAACATCACGGCAGCAATCCCCCTATCGATGATCCTCCAAGCATCGGGGCTATCGAGTACCCTGGACAGCCTCCTAGCACCGTACCCGATGGAGAAGAAGAACAGGAACGAAGCCGCAGAAGCCCCGATCCCGAAAGCAATCCTCTCATCCCCTGAGAAACCAGTCGAAGCGCCCCCTATCAGGAACAGTGTATCGAAGTAGACATGCGGATTGAGGAAGGTGAACGCGAGAACGGCCCCCATGGTCTTCGACAGGCTTTCCGACGCCTCGCCCTCCACGACGAAACCTTCCGGATCCATCGAAGATCTGATCCTGAGTACCCCGTATCCGAACAGGAAAGCACCTGCACCGTAAGCGATGAGTGACTGTGACCCTTCGATGCTCGCCACTATGGCTCCGACACCCATGATTCCAGCAGCTATCAGGATTGCATCAGCAAGAGAGCATGCCAGGCACGTAGCAAAAACATGTGAGCGCTTCAAACCCTGCCGCATAACAAAGATATTCTGTGGGCCAATTGCAAGAATGAGTCCCAAACTAAGAGCGAGTCCCTCGAGTCCTGCAGACCCGACACCCATACTCATGACGACCTGCGCTCTGCTGCCTTCTTCCTAAAGCCCGTGTAACCACACTTCCTGCATGATTTCGGTGGCTTGACTCCTCGATGAGCCCGGGCGGTAGCTGAGCATTTCATGCATACCCACTTGACCAGAAGCCTTGCTTCTGCCTCAGGGTGCCTCTGTGCCATGATGTCGCGCGACCTTCCTGACCTTCATAACCGCTTCCCAACGCAACGAACAGATAATCAACGCATCCAAAGCATTCAAACACCTATCGCCATGTTCCGTGAGCGTGCCTGCCAGCGTAGTGCTCGGGGCCCAATGGGGGGATGAAGGAAAGGGCAAGGCCATAGACCAACTGGCCCCAAACTCCCAATGGGCAGTACGCTTCCAGGGGGGCAATAACGCCGGTCACACAATAGTGGCCGGGGGGACCACTCTCAAGATGCACCTGCTACCATCCGGAATCACAGCCAGGGATTGCAATCTGGTACTCGGATGCGGCATGGTGGTAGACCCATGGGTCCTAGATAGGGAGCTATCCGAGTGGGCAGAACTGACCGGAGAGAGCCCAGAGGGCGAACGCCTGTTCATCAGCGAGAGAGCTGCCGTGATCCTTCCTTTCCACAGGCTATACGACTCGGCCGACGAGCTTGTCGGGACTACAGGCAGAGGTATAGGCCCAGCGTACCGCGACAGGACCGAACGGGTCGGTCTGCGATTCGTGGACATCGGGCTAATCTTGGGAAGGGACTCCGAGATTGCCGAGATATCAGAGAGGATGAACGCGCAACTATCCACAGTAGGGGTCGGAGAAAGGATCGACCCAGATCAACTCAAGTCCGAGCTGTCTTGGGTTCACGAGAGATTCTCCGATGCAATTTGTGCAACCGGACCGATGCTGGACAAGGCCCTCGCCCGTGGTGAGCAGGTCCTCCTCGAGGGAGCGCAGGGGGCTATGCTTGACATCGATCAGGGAACCTATCCTTTCGTGACCTCATCCATCACCTGCAGGGCGAATGCCACACACGGTGCCGGCATCCATCCAGGACACATAGACCAGTGCTATGGGATAACCAAGGCGTACACCACAAGAGTCGGAAACGGCCCCTTCCCCACCGAGCTATCCCTCGAGGATGGTCCCGGTAAGCAGATGTCAGTGGTCGGCCACGAATTCGGAACTACCACGGGGCGTCCCAGAAGGACCGGATGGCTAGATGCGGTTGCCCTCAACGAGAGCCAGCGGCTCAACGGATACACGGGACTCGTCGTCACCAAGCTGGACGTGCTCGGGGGATTAGACGAACTGAGGATATGCACATCGTACAATCTGGATGGGGAGGAGATCGACCACGTCCCCTGCTCATCCGAGGAACTAGCAAGATGCACGCCCGTCTACGAGAGCCACCCGGGATTCCCAGCGCTCGACGAGGGCGAGTGGATCGAGATGGCCGAGAAGTCCAGGAAGGGAGGGGGGATAGGCTCACTTCCCAGCCCCATCCGGTCCTACCTATCCAGAATCGAGGAGATCACAGGCGTGCCAGTAGTCAGCGTGGGAGTCGGCCCGGACCGCCTCGCTTCGGTAGCCAGCGCGGGTGGGCCATTCGACGTGGAAATGTCCGAAGCAACCTTCTAATCGACCCCCATCGCCGGGATGGCATGGGATTCAAGTCGAGGGCCCGCAAGAGGAGGGCGTCTTCTCAAGGCGGAGACGGAGTCCCGTCCAACGAGGACAAGCCCGAATTTGTGGGGGATGTGCCCTGCGACATCAAAGGATGCGAGAGGTGGGCCGACAAGAAGGCCGGTGGCAGGAAGATGGCCTACGACAGAGCAGTGGACGTTTGGGGGACCTCGGGAATATCCAAGAAGGTCAGGAAGATCTCTCTCTGCAAGCCCTGCTACAGGACCTGGAAGAAGGAGAAGAAGGGCGAGCCCAAGGAGTGGGAGTAGCCCAGAATCAACCTGCGAAACTATGTTAGACGATTCGTCCCCCAAGGGTCCCTATGGGCCAGCCAGTAAATGAGCCGATAATGGGATACGCGCCAGGAAGCCCGGAGAGGGCGGCGCTGCAGAACGAGATAGATAGGCAGCTTGGAGAAGTAATCGAGATACCGTGCGTGGTCAACGGTGAACTGATCTTCACGGGAAAAACCGTAACCCAGGTGGTCCCTCACGACCATGGTCACATTCTGGCGAACGTCCACCTGGCTGGGAGGGGGGAGATTGAGGCAGCGTGTAGAGCCGCTGTCGATACCCAGGAGTCCTGGATAGACCTCGGCCTGGAGGGCAGGTGCGCCATCTTCGAGAGATGCGCTGACCTGCTGGCCGGAGACTGGAGGATGCGCGTCAACGCCTCTACCATGCTGAACCAGTCGAAGACAGCCTTCCAGGCCGAGATAGACTCTGCCTGCGAGCTGATCGACTTCTGGAGGTTCAACTGCCACTATGCCAGGGGTTTCCATGACGACTTGCAACCCCTGGTCTCTCCAGAAGGCGTCGAGAACTCCACCGAGATCCGACCCCTGGAAGGGTTCGTACTCTCAATCACACCGTTCAACTTCACCAGCATAGCCGCCAACCTACCGAGCGCACCCGCAATCGTGGGTTGCACCTCCGTCTGGAAGCCGAGCAGGAACTCGTACCACTCCAACTACGTCCTGATGCAGCTGATGATGGACGCGGGACTGCCTCCGGGGGTGATCAACTTCCTCCCAGGCTCGGGAGCGGAGATCACAGGGACGGCCCTGTCCAATCCGGACTTCGCTGGATTGCACTTCACCGGCTCGACATCGACCTTCCAGGGGCTCTGGCAGGAGATCGCCAAGGCACTGCCCGACCTGAGGTCCTACCCTAGGATAGTGGGTGAGACGGGAGGCAAGGACTTCGTAGTAGCCCATCCTGACTGCGACCACCGGGGCCTGTTGGTGGCCCTCCTGAGAGGATCGTTCGAGTACCAGGGGCAGAAGTGCAGCGCAGCCAGCAGGGCGTACATCCCGTCATCGGTGTGGGATGCGATAGGGGACGACCTGTGCTCCGAGGTCTCCAAGATCAAGATGGGCGATGCCCGGGACTTCACCAACTTCATGACCGCCGTCATCGACCAAAGGGCCTTCGACAAGATCTCCGGCTACATCGAGAGGGCCAAGGAAGACGATTCCTGCGAGGTGGTCGTCGGAGGGGGTCACGACGACTCCACCGGCTGGTTTATCGAGCCGACGATAATAGTCACGACCAACCCGGCCTCCGAGACCATGTGCGAGGAGATCTTCGGGCCGGTCCTGACCGTCTACGTCTACGAGGACGACGACTTCGAAGGGGCCCTAGAGACGTGCGACAAGGGATCACCGTACGCCCTCACCGGATCCATCTTCGCCAACAACGAGGAGGACGTCCAGAGGGCGTTCGAGGCTCTACGCTTCGCAGCCGGGAACTTCTACATCAACGACAAGCCAACCGGTGCAGTGGTGGCCCAGCAGCCGTTCGGTGGAGCCAGGGCGAGCGGGACCAACGACAAGGCCGGAGGACCGCTCAACCTGCTCCGGTGGATCAGCCCACGCTCCGTGAAGCGCACACTGGACATCCCACAGGACTGGGGATACCCTTTCATGCAGCCAGAGTGATAATCGACAAGGTTCAACTGCCCCAATCCTCACGCCCTCACGGGGAGCAACTTGCTGAGAGGTCGCCTTGGCGACGACCCGAGAACCTGATCTGGGTAATTCCAGCGGAGGAAGAGAAATGGAAACGAACACCGCATACATACTGACTGCAAGCGTACTGGCCGCCTTCGGGTACATCGGATACCAATCCGCCACGAAGGACATCGAAGACGATGACTACCTCTCATCCAGAGGGACCCAGGGATGGCTCGGGATAGGCCTGAGCCTGTTCGCCTCGGGAATGGGCGTCTGGGTCCTGCTGGGACCCTCCGAGGTCGCCTACTACGGAGGTTTCTGGGACGTGCTCGGATACGCAGCCTCATCGATGACCCCCTTCCTGCTACTGGCCTACGTCGGTCCGATGATCCGCGACCGCATCCCCCTGGGGGTCACCCTGGCCGACTACGTCAGGCAAAGGCTGGGCAGGCCCATGCAGTTCTACGTGGGGATCATCTCCATCCTCTACATGTTCACCTTCCTATTCGCGGAGTTCACTGCGATAGGCAAGGTGATGGAGCACCTCTCGGGGATGGACCCCCTTCACCCGATGATAATGGTGGGGATCGTAACAGCCGCCTACACGGCGTATGGGGGCCTTCCTGCTTCATTGGCCACTGACAGGACCCAGGCATGGGTCATCGCCGTCCTCGTCACGATAATCCTAGTTGTCCTCGTAGGGGGGGACCTGGGCCAGATGATCGATGACGCCAGGGCGTACAACACGGATGACGATTGGTCGCTACTAGGCAGCATGAGCTACATGGGCTCGTGGGAATCAGGACTGGCGCTAATAGTCGCAGTGACAGCCGCGGAGATGTTCTCCCAGGGCAACTGGCAGAGGGTGTACGCCTCGGACAACGACGAGTCCCTCAGGAAGGGTGCCCTCCTGGCCGCCGCCATGGTCTTCCCACTCGTGTTCGCCATGGGCTTCCTCGGTACCGTGGCGGCTGGGCAAGGGGGGATCGCAGACCCCTCCATCGCCTTCTTCTACCTGATAGACGAGTCCAGCCTGATCGTGGCATCGGTCCTCATAGTGCTGGTGATTTCCCTCGTCTGCTCCAGCGCCGATACGCTGCAGAACGCGATCGTCGCCTCGATATCCAGGGACATCTATGACAGCAGGATGGACCTCCAATTATCCAGGATCGCCACCATAGCGATGATCCCAATCGCGATATATCTGGCATCGGGCCCCACGATCCTAGGCTTCGAGTTCAACGCGTGGAGCGTGTTCGGGATATTCCTGTTCGCCGACATGCTGGCGGCAGCCACCGTCTCCCCCGTCCTGATGACCCTGTGGGGGGGAGTGTCGTCCCGCGGAGCCCTCATCGGCTGCGTGGCTGGCTTCGCCTCGGTGGCGATGTACGGGCTGTACGAGCCCCCTGCGGATGCCGCGTTCTACATGTACATCGTGCACCCAACAGGGGGGGGCGGTGCCAGCGAGCGAGGGCGGACTCACCAACCTCTATGCGTTCCTCTCGGCCATCATCGGGTCAACCGCGGCGACGGTAGTAGGTTCATACGCACTGCCCGACGAGTAGGGTCATGCTCGCAGCGCTCAGGCCCTGGAGGAGGTTCTGGGCAGGCCCATGGTCACGCAGGGACAGGGCCGGGGGGGCTTGGCTCCCCCTCGAGGTGTTCGTCCTAGGGATCCTGCTGGTGGCGGTCCCCTACTTCTCCACCAACAACATCGCCAGCATGTACCTGGACACGGTCTGGGACCCGGAGATCTCCCTGGACCGCGAGCTCCCGGTCGTCAACTGGATGATCCTCCCCTACACCCTGCTGTACCTTTTCTACCCCGCCACTCTGATACTATGCCCCCGGGATGAGAGGGGCAACGCGGAGCTCGCGGTCGGCATGCAGGCCCTGATCATGGTCACCGCGTTCTGCTGCGCCATCTTCCTCCTGCTCCCTGCCGAGATAGACATGAGGGACCAGATCGACTGGGACTCCCTCAACGGGTGGGAGCACGCCCTCTTCGAGTTCATCCACTTCTCCGACAACCCCTGGAACGCATGGCCGAGCCTGCACATAGTCCACTCCTACCTGCTCGCACGCCTGATGACGGCATGGGCATCGAGGAGGGCCGCGGAGTCGAGCGCCTGGAACCTCTTCCTGGTCGTGCTCTGGGTAGAGTGGGCCCTGCTCTGCATCAGCATCCTGACCACAAAGCAGCACTACCTGTTCGACCTGGTGACGGGGATAGCAGTCGCACAGCTTGCCTGGATGGCAACTAAGCCCACCCTCGACGAGATCGGGGAGATGGGCCCCTCGGCCTTCGCCGAGAAGTACGGGTGGACCGACTAGTTGTAGACGATGGACAGCAGACCGTTGGCGGCCTTCTCGCATGCGTTCGCCACGTCATCCATCCTCTGCAGGACCCTGTACATGTGCACAGCAGCCAGCGGCGCATCCTCGCCGTGGCTGAATACGTAGGCAGCGGCCTTGCTCTCAACCAGGTCCGCCTCGTGCTCTGCCAGGTTGACCTCGTCGATCAACTCCCCGAGCCTGTCCCTCCCCGCCTTGGTGTAACCCGAAAGGGCCACGTCCTTGAGCTGGGAGACAGCGTCCTCGTAGAGGGAAGTGGTCTTAGCAACGGCCTCTGCCATCTCCTTGAGCATACCCCGTGCCTCCTTGTCGACGAACAGCTCCCTGAAGGATAGTTGCTCGGCGACGTTCTGTGCATAGTCCGCAATCCTGTCCTGCCTGGAAACCATTCTGAACAACTCGTCCTTGCCCTGTAGGACGGATATCTGGCCAGACCCGAGCCTCTTCCTGATGTCGTTCTTCACTTCGTCTGCCCTGAGCTCTGCTTCGACAGTCGATGTGATGTGGTCCTCCGGGTCGTCTCCATCCGCAGCGGCATTTACCGCGCTGAGCATGTGTCCGACCGTCTCCTCCACGGCAACTGCGTGTGCGTGGAAGAGCTCGAAGTGAGTCGGTGCTCCCTTGTTGTCCGCGCTACCGGCATCGGACAGGGCGTCCTCGACGTGGATTTCCTCGTCCCAGGTGGCCCAGATCACGTACGCGACGATCGCGAAGGCTATCGGTATGATGACCAGGAGCTTGATCGGGTCGGAACCGGAGGCAACGTAGATCGCTATCGATCCGAAACCAGCTGCAGGTAGACTTGCAACCCATGAGGAAACGATCTTGCCGAACACCCTGAAGTCAACGGCCTTGGCCCCTCCAGCGAGGCCGACTCCCACCACTGCTCCCACTAGGGTGTGGGTGGTCGAAACGGGAACGGCCAGGAATGGCATGGAGAAAATCAGGATGGTGGTCGCAGCGCCGAACTCTGCGGCAAAACCCCTAGTTGGCGTGATGTCGGTGATCTTGTGCCCTATGGTGTCCATGACTCTCCAGCCCCAGGTCATAACGCCGATCGCTATTCCCGCGCTGCCTAGTAGGACCAACCAAACCGGGACGTCTGCTTTGGCAGCCAGCACCCCGTCGCTGGATATGACCTGGTAGACCGCAGCCATCGGCCCTATGGCATTCGACCGGTCGTTGGCACCGTGCGCGAATGCGACGTATGCCGCAGTGATGACCTGTAGCCAAACGAATATCCGCTCGACGCCGTGGAAGCCGTCCTCCTCGCCCTTGAACTCGTAGTTCCTCAGTACGTAAGCAAGAACGCTTGCTGCTATTACCGCGATGACGAATGCGAGGATTATGCTGTTTATCGGGAACCAGGCGTTGTCGACAAAGGGGTCCCAAGAGCCGTTCTCTTTGACTGGGAGCCAGTCGTACTTGTCGTCTATCCAGCCATTGGACTCCGCTCTTGAGAAGAATCCCTTGAGGGCCTTGAACTGGAGCGCTATGCCAAGGACGAAGAAAGTGGGGATCGCCATGATCGGGGCGAGCCACCTCGACCTCTCTTCGGGGTTGTTCGATTCGAGGATGGTCTCGCGGACTATCCAGAACGTTCCGAATGCCAGCAGCCCCCCCATCAGCGGGCTGGCGACCCATGACATGACTACCTCCTGGGTCTTCTCCCAGTTGATCAGCTCAGTGTCGTGCTGGACCTCTAGAACCAGTCCGACTCCGATGATCCCCCCGATTATACTGTGAGTGGTGGAGACTGGCAGCCCCAGCCTGGTGGCCGTCGTCAGCCATATCGCAGCCGCCATCATGGCTGCGATGAACCCGTACATCAGGTCGTTGGCGAAATCGTTTGTCACGGTTTCGAAGTCGACAACCAGTATTCCCTTCCGTACGGTGTCAGTCACCGCATCCCCTGCGAAGAAGGCCCCGCAGAACTCGAAGACGGCGGCAATAATCACCGCTTGCTTCAGTGTTAGGGCCTTCGAGCCAACCGAGGTCCCCATAGCGTTCGCAACGTCGTTTGCCCCTATGTTCCAAGCCATATAGGCACAAACGATCAATGACAGAATCAGTACTAGCCACATAACTCCTGAGAGTTCCATATTCTATATTGGGTATATAGTCAGTATATCAATTTTCGAATATAGTAACTATATAGAAAATAAACAAAACGAGGTACTGCAAGGATAATGTAAGTATATATTCTGATTCCCTTTCCGCGATACATGGCGGGGGCACCTGAAAAATCTGAAGTTAGAAAAATTCAGTTGACAGGCGGTTCGACCTATATCGTAAGTCTTCCAAAGAAATGGGTCATGGAACATGGGCTGAATGCACGGGATCAGATTAGGATAGAATGGAGGCCTTCAGGAACCCTTCGAGTAATTCCCGAGGCATCAACTGTAACTAAGAGGAGGGAGGTAGATGTCGACCTCTCATCCGTTCCGGATGAAATGATGTTCGATCACCTAATCGCAGCTTACCTTTCTGGCAATCAGCTAATTCGAATTCATTCAAAGAAAGGTTTCTCTAGGTTCCACCGGAAGGTGTTTAGAAAGTTCATAGGATCGACGAGAGGTATCGAGATTTCCAGTGAGTTTGAGAATACTATCGAGATGATCAGCCTCATCAATCCTGCTGAGATGCCCCTTTATTCAACCCTAAACAGGATGTACCTTCTCATTTCAAGCCAAGTCAGGGATGTGGTAGATGTTCTGTCATCCGGGGACAAGGAGTTGCTCGAGGATGCCGAGGAAAGAGAGGGGGAAGTGGATGCTCTAAGATTGCTTCTTGAGAGACAAGTTGGCCAGATTTTAGAGTCAGCTAGCATTGAGTCAAATCTCGGAACCTCTAGGTGGGAAGCATCAGAGTTGAGCAAGGTGGTTCGTACCCTAGAGAGAATGGGCGACCACTCATTCGCAATTTGCACTTTAACCAGGGATTATGAATCTCCAAAAGGAATCAATACCGGAACTTTGCCACTATCAGCAATCCCCATTTGGCAGTCCTCAATAAAACTACTAATTTCTAATTTCAGAAAGAGGCGAATTTCCGAGATTCATCAGGCTAAGGCACAATTGATTTCCGCAAGAAAAGATCTTGAGAAGTATGAGGATGAACTCAGATCCAGCGATATTGACATCAAAGACGCGTTGTTTCTCGATAGAATTTCTGAGTCACTAAGAAGGATGTGCGCCTATTCCATAAACATGGCTGAAGTTCTCCTAAATATCCAAGCACATAGAGACTCTATAGAAGTAGCAAATTGAATTAAATAAATTCTAAACTATAGAGACAATATATCTTCTATCCGTCTATAGCAATAGCGTTGCCTTTTTTCATTTGGTATATCCAATACGGGAGTTTGAGGAATTACGATGAATGTAAAGACGAAGACAACCCTAATGATTGCCCTGTTTTTCTGCAGCATGCTCGCAGGATGTGCAGGAGATGACGATAAACCAAGCCTGGTTCAGACCGGCTCCTCTACCGTTTTGCCACTTGCCGTGGTGTGGGCAGAGGACTACCAGGATGCCGATGTATCGGTATCCGGCGGTGGAAGCAGCCACGGTCTGAACGCCCTCCTCAACGGGGAAGCCGATCTGGCCGATGCAAGTCGGATAATGAAGAACAAGGACTATGGGAAATTCGATGATTGCGACGATACTGCTGTAGACGAATCGACCGGATCAACATCCACTCCTTGTAACGGGGTACTTCCGGTTAAGTGGGTATTGGCCTTCGACGTACTGGCCACCATTGTTCACCCAGATAATGACTGGTCCACATCGATGAATTTCACACAACTTTACTCGATTTTCACTGATGACAACCCCGCTGCTTACTGGGACGAGGTTCCAGGAATGGAATCTACAGCACCTCATGAGTTGATAGAAATCTACGCGCCGGATGAAGCAAGCGGGACTTTCGACTTCTTCTTCGAATCAGTAATCGAAGATTGGGGCAAGGACTCGCAGGTCGCTGGAACAAGGTTAGAGTCCGGGGACGGCGTTTACCATCCTTCGGCAGATGACAATGTGATAATGACCGCCATCAAGAATAACCCCTACGCAATAGGATATCTCGGGTTTGCATATGTTAAGGAAAACCCGGGAAGCGTAGGATTAGTCTCATTGGATGGGGGCTCGGGCCCAGTCGAACCGTCACTTTCGACCGTCGCCGACTACCCGATGGCCAGGCCCCTTCACGTGTACACCGATGCTTATGCAGACAACCGGGATGCTGTTGAGGGTTACATCGCCTTCTGCCTTTCCGATGAGGGCCAGTCTGTGGTAGATGAGGTAGGATATGTTCGCGTGGAAATGGTCGATCCAGACCTACTATCCGAACAACTGTCGAGAATAAACTGAGGATTGAGGTGATGACGGAGGCGAATCCATTAGAGGGCGATTCGCCAAAACACAAATTTGTGTTGGGCTCTCTTTTCGCCTCCGCATCCCTCTCAGTAGTAGCCAGTGCACTGATCATCTACACTCTCGCCGAGGGAACCATCGAGTTCTTCTTGGCCGAGGAAGCCACATTCTTGGGCTTCATAGGCGGGGGGGAATGGGTCCCAAACGGTAGGAATCCAAGATTCGGGATATGGCCACTACTCTCCGGGACCTTCCTAATTGCAGGGGGGGCACTGCTAATCGCAGTTCCATTGGGGGTTTCAGCTGCCCTATACCTGTCCGAATTTGCGAGCAACAGGTCAAGGAAGATACTGAAGCCAGCCGTGGAGATACTAAGCGGTATCCCGTCAGTTGTTCATGGGTTCTTCGCGCTTCTTGTCATCAGTCCTTTCATCAGGACCTACTTCGACGCTTCTTACTTCAATGCGGCTAGCGCCATTATCGTAGTAGCAGCGATGATTCTACCAATCATCGTTAGTATCTCTGACGATGCTATACGAGCCATACCAAGGGAGATGAGAGAGGCGAGCCTAGCTCTGGGAGCAACGCGTTGGGAGACGGCGAGTCGAGTAGTCTTGCCCGCAGCTAGATCTGGGATCGTGGCCTCTGTGCTATTGGCCCTCGCGAGGGCCGTTGGCGAGACAATGGCGGTTACTCTGGCCGCCGGTTCAGTCGCCTCGCTTCATTTGGACCCCCTCAGGGAAGTACAGACACTTACCGCATACATAGCGCAGGTAGCAACCGGAGACATTCCACCTGGAACTGCAACAGACGCAGGTTTCGCCGTAGGCGCTACTCTTTTCATTCTGACTTATACAGCAAACACCCTTGCTATAGGGGCCACCAAGAAGAGGCTAGGTAGGAAGCCAGGGAAACTCAGCAAGTCATTAGGAAATCTCTCCAGAAAGGCTCGAAGCGTCATCTCTTCGTTCTCAAATGGCGATATTCCGGGAAGGGCCCCAGTTGATCCTCTGTCTCCGAACAGCACTGATTTGAAGAGGAGGAGATCAGAGGTCATATGGCGGCGATTGATTGGGTCAAGCCTTCTATTGGGAATGGGCTTCCTGACAATTCTATTGCACAGCGTGATCAAGGCAGGGGCACCCGGAATCGACTTGGCATTCCTAACGGACTACCCCTCGTCACGAGCGCACCTAGCAGGGATAGGGCCAGTTATTCTAGGCTCGATTTGGCTGATTGCACTGACGATGATTTTCGCTCTTCCTGCCGGAGTAGGTGCCGCGGTGTATCTCACTGAAATGTCGAGACCGAGCCCGATAAATCTCTTCTTGAGGAGGACAATTCAGAATCTCGCCGCCGTACCTTCGATAATTTTCGGACTCGTGGGTCTGTACGTATTCTCCAGGATGCTGGGCTTCGGACTTAGCCTTCTTACTGGGTCACTAACCTTGGCAATGATGGTCCTCCCAATGATCGTAGTAACATCAGAAGAGGCGTTACTAGCCGTCCCCAAGGGATTCAGGGAAGGGGCCCTTGCGGTTGGTGCTACACGATGGCAGGCGGTACGCTACCATGTACTCCCAAATGCAGTCCCCGGAATAGCAACCGGAGCAATACTCTCCGTCGCTAGGGCACTGGGTGAGACCGCGCCAATCCTATTCGTCGCTAGTATTTTCTCCAAGACGGCGCCAACTGGAGTCTTGGACGGTTTCATGGCCATGCCCATCCAGATATTCTTCTGGACACGTCATCCTTCGCAATCCTTCCAAGACTTAGCAGCGAGCACTATCATAGTGCTGCTCATGCTTCTATTAATTCTCAATGCAATGGCCCTGTTCGTCCGTAACAGGGCAGAGGCTAGGAGGTCGTGGTAATGAAAAAAGGAGGAAACATATCCGTTAAGAATTTGACAATAAAATATGGGGACAAGGTAGCAATTAACGACGTCTCTATCGAATTAATTGAGGGGAAAGTCACTGCATTCATTGGTCCATCGGGCTGCGGAAAAAGCACTTTCCTTAGGGCATTCAACAGAATGAATGACGAAATCATCGGTGCTTCCATGGAGGGGGATATTTCTTGGATGGGCAAGCAAATATTGAGCGATGAAATCGATCCTGTACTCCTACGTCGTGCGGTTTCTATGGTATTCCAGAAGCCGAACGTATTCCCGATCTCCATCTACGAGAACGTAGCATTCGGGTTGCGCATTCAGGGCGAAAATGAACCCTCCAATCTCGATGCCGCAGTCAAGCAGAGCCTAGTGGACGCAGCACTATGGGATGAGGTCAAGGATCGACTCTATGATGATGCATACTCTCTATCCGGAGGGCAGCAGCAGAGACTCTGCATAGCTAGAGCACTAGCTATCGGCCCTTCGGTTCTTCTGATGGATGAGCCAACATCCGCCCTAGACCCGATAGCCACTGCCAAGATCGAGGAACTCATTTCAACACTGAAATCAAAACTAACCATAGTGATAGTGACACATTCGATGAGCCAAGCGTCTAGGATCTCAGATCACACGGCCTTCCTGTATCTGGGCGATCTGATTGAATTCGGAGAAACCAAGCAGATATTCGAAGATCCAAAACAGGAGCTAACTGGGCAATACATCTCCGGAAGGTTCGGTTAGAACCAAGGACTCAGCGAATTTGCTAATTCCATATGGGTCCCTAAAATATCGCTTCAGAGATGTAAAAAAAGCCGCTTCCCACTATACCTGCCATCACCAGCCTGTGGATCCATTCTGACTTCATGGCCTCCAACCACCTCTTCCCGGCTCTCACGCCGAGCAAAGCGGCCACCACTAGTAGCAAGGTGACCTGTAGGTGCTCTCCTATCTCCTCCGGTCGGAAGTATAGGTAGACCGGGACTCTCGACAGGTCCACGCAGAGCGCGAGTACGCTCGCAGTGGCGGCATATGCCATCTTGTCCGGAAGACGACGAGTGAGGAACATCGCCCTCAAGGCACCTTGGTGCCCGGAAAGTCCACCCATGAAGCCGGACCCGAATCCGCCTATCCGGTCGTTTGCCTCCGGGATCCTAATCCCCGTCCACGACTCGCTCAGGGTCAGCAGGGGTAGGAGGATGAGGAAGGCACCTATCAGGGCGAGGAGGGGGTCCTGTGGGACCTTGCTCTGCAAAGCGGCACCAATGACCGCACCCACCACGAGCCAGATACCGTAGTGCCTGAAAGCGGAGAAGTCGACGCTTTCCCTCAGAGCCAGGAACTTCCCTGCATTGTGGGCCCCATGCACCACTGCGACAACTGCCACTGCCTCGTGAGGCCCCATCATCAGGAGAACCACCGGAGTGAGCATGGTCGACAACCCGAAGCCAGCAGGGACGGTCAGGGCTGCGGCTAGGAACGCAGCAACGAAGGCCAGAGCCAAGAACTCCATGGCACTCTGAAGAATCGGACAACAATTGATGTTTCTCCCATTATTTTCCACAAACCACAGCCTAATAGGTTCCAGCCTTGCCCATGACCTGCTCCTAGAGCATTATGGGGATGGTGGGCCAATGTCGAACAAGGGTATCCTGATTGCCGTTGAGGGAATGGACGGATCCGGGAAGAGCACGCAAGCAAAGCTGCTTTACCACTGGCTGAGAGCCAAGGGACTGCCGGTCTTCCACACCGAGTGGAACTCCAGCAAGATTGTCAAGCAAGCGACCAAGATAGGGAAGAACACCCGTAGGCTCCTACCAATCACATTCCACATGATACATGCCGCAGACTTCGCAGACAGGTGGGCACAGCAGATAGAACCGGTCTTGGAGATAGGCGGGATAGTGATTTGCGACCGCTACAAGTACACGGCCATGGCGAGGGACGGTTCCAGGGACGTCCCCCGGGAGGTCATCGAGGACACATACTCATTCGCGAGGGAGCCAGACCTTACCCTGTACTTCGACGTCCCAGTGGACGTCAGCTTCGACCGCATCGCCAAGGGCCGACCGAGCCTGAAGTTCTACGAGGCCGGGTTGGACATGGGCTGGACAACCGACCCATTCGAGTCCTACAGGATATTCCAAGGCAGGGTGTCCGAGATCTACTCGGGGCTGGTGGAAGAGGGCAGGATCGTACGACTCGATGCCGAGGGAACCGTGGCGGAGGTCCAGTCCAGGGTGAGGGAGACTTTCGACAAGCACATCGACCTCTCTGAGGTACAGGTCATCGACCAATCGGACAGGCTAGCACAGAACCTCAGCGAGTCCGACATCGACTGGCTAACATACTCGGAAGGTGATGGAGAATGAGTCACGCGGGCAAGCTGATAGTAATCGAGGGACCGGATAACGTAGGAAGGAGTCTGCACACACGCCTCCTTTCTGCCAGGCTGAAGGCGCACGGTATCGCAACCCACATCATTGGGCTGGCCCGCTCGGAACTGATGGGCGAGATCGTGAAGTCAAGAACCGCTGACATACACCAGCTGAACTGGCGAACCAGGTCGCTGCTGTACGCCACAGACCTGCACGACCAGATCAAGCATGAGGCCGAACCACTCCTGGATGCCGGATTCGTGGTCATCGCGGATCGGTACACACTCACTCCGAGGATCAGGGAGCAGGTTAGGGGCGGGGACGGGGATTGGATCGACTCGCTCTACTCCAATACCCCCGATCCCGATGCCATGATCGTACTGCACGCAGGACCTCGGAGACTGTTGAATCGAATCATGTTCGGAGAGAGCTTGGAGGCGCTGAATCACTTCGAAGCAGGCATGGACCTCGCACTCTCCTCATCTATCACCTCGTCCTTCCTGCAGTACCAGAAGATCCTCAGGAAAGAGTTCCAGGAGGCTGGGAAGGAGAAGGGCGCTACCCTGATTCCAACCAGGCACACGGTGCAAGAGGTCCATGACAGGATATGGGACTCGGTCAGGCCAGTGGTCGAGCACATGCTGCAGCCGATCGACGGGAACTAGCCGATCATTCCCGCTACGATATCCGGCTGGGTCAGGTAGGCGAGTAGCCCGATGCCTGCGAACATCATCATCCAGGACCCGGTTGCCTTGACCAGGGGGGAGTTCCTCCTCAGCGAGTCGACCATCGCCCCCCTCCCCATTCCGACCATCGAGGTGACTCCGATCATCAGTAGCGAGACCGAGATGATCAGCCCGCCCATGCCCATCAGGAGGGCTCCCTCCCCGACTACGGCTAGCCATGCGATGAACGGGAAGACCGCTGCTGCGGTGCAATCCACTGACGCGGCGCTGTAGCCGATACCCCACAGGTACATGTTCCGCCTGGGGGTGAACCTGTCGTCCTCCTCAGTGGTCATGTGCCTGTCCAGTAGCCTCTGCACCCCGGAGAGTATGTGGGCCGTCCAACCCAAGAGCATCAGGACCCCCAGCACGACCAGGAGGAGCGCGATCCCCACGGCAATGTCATGCAGGACCCCTGACAGGTTCAGGAACTCGTCCAGCCCGAAGATCACTATCCCCACCGTTCCGAAGAAGGTCAGCTGCCCCAGAGCGGCGAACACCCCCACCTCGAAGGGGCTGGGGGCGGCCCCCTCCAACTTGCCTTCCTCGCGGAGCTCGTCCTCCCTGACCCCGAGGCTGAGGCAGTAGCTGATGTAGGACGGAAGAACGGGGAAGGCGCACGGCGAGAAGTAGACTAGGACCCCGAGGAAGAGGCCGATCACGAAGACCCCGTAGAACGACCTGTCAGCCTTCTCGATTCCGAACCTGAGGCTCTCCGCATCCCCCTCTATCGCCCTCTCAACTGCCCGGTCGAAGGCCCTCCAACCGTCGAGGGGGGTCCCCGTCCCCTCCTTGGCCACCACGTACCCCTCGTGGTCGATCACGTACACCAGGGGGAGGTTCTGAGCCGCGTAGTACTCGACGATATCACCCCTTGTTCCATTCTCGAGTATTATCGAGTCCGAAGCGCCGTTAGCCACTGGCCAGGGCATGTGCTTGCTAGACGAAGGGTCGCCGAACGTGTCGTTGATTCGTTCGAATGACTCGTACCGGTACCATGACCCGATTGAAAGTGCCACTACAGGGTACTCCGAGCTCAGCGACTGCCAAGAGCCCAGGCTGTCCTCCATGTGGCTCTGCACGTAGTGGCAGTTTTGGCAGTCTACAGCAGTGAAATCGAGGATGACTACGCTTCCTCTGAGGTCCGAGAGTTTCACCATCCCATCTTCGAGAGGGATGGAGTCGTCTATGCCAGTCCTGTTCATCGTCATCACCTCGAACTCCGGGACTTGCTCTGCATCCTCAGAGACTCCGTAGATGGACGAAGACAGTCCGAATATGGACAGCGATGCATATGCGATGATGCAGAAGAGGACGATGCCGATGCCGAATGCCTTCCAGGTATCCCGCTCTCTCAGAACTCCCGTATCGAAGCCCTCTGCCACGAGTTTCCGAGCCCTGTGCCTCTTATGACCCCCGCGTGGCGATGATGCCCCTCCGTCACCAATCTTATGCGCGGGAGATTGCTGGCGAAAAGGCCGGGCTCGTGGTCTAGGGGTTATGACGTCGCCTTCACACGGCGAAGATCGCAGGTTCAATTCCTGCCGAGCCCACCACCGACGATGTCATCCACCAGCGACGATGCCCCTATTCGGAGCCTCCCCGCCCCAGAAATCGACTCGTCCCTCGACATTACCAGCCCTACCAGCCTCTCCGCATCCTCCCTTCTCGAGATGCCGCCTGACAGCTTGATGCCAGGGGAGCCCTCGAACGAGAGGCAGTGCCTGCTCACCTCATCCGCCAGTATCTCGGCATGCTGGTCTGAGCAGGGGCCGCGCTTTCCCGTGCATGTCTTGACGAAGTCCGCCCCCGTCGAGAGGGCCATCCTTGCGACTGCCCTGATCTGCCTATCTCCAAGCATCGGCGTCTCGACAATCACCTTGAGGACAAGTCCGGAGGAGGCTTCGCGCATCGCTATCAGCTTGGCCAACTCCTCATGCCCGGGGAAGTCCCCCGAGTCTCTGGGCTCCAGCACGCAGTCAATCTCGTCAGCACCCGATGAGACGGCCTCTGCTATGGCCAAGGAGACATCCTCCGAAGATTCGGTCCCCTCGGGAAAACCCCCCGCCACAACTGCCACGGAGACCCTCTCTTCCAGATGCCTCCTGGCTAATTGTGCGTGTTCGGGGAAGACGCAGACGGCAGCCGTGCCCTGTTCGTTCGCGACTCTGCAGAGACTCGCAATATCCTCCTCGGACGCGCTCCTGTCCAACAGGGTCAGGTCAACCAGTTCGAGGATCTCCCTCGCTTCCATGGTCCCACTCATCCGTGGCGACTCTCGAAGTCCGTCATGAAGGATGCGAGCGCTTCCACGCTCTCGATGGGGCACCCGTTGTACAGGCTGGCCCTGATTCCCCCGACGCTGCGGTGGCCCTTCAGGCCGCCCATCCCGCTGTCCCCGGCCTCCTCCAGGAAGACCTGCTCCAGGGTCTCATCAGCCAGCCTCCATGTCACGTTCATCATCGACCTGCAGCCGGAGTCGGCATGCGGCCTCCAGAAGTCGCTGGAGTCGAGTATGTCGTACAGAACTCCTGACTTCTCGCTGTTCCTGCCTATGGCGCCCTCCAGCCCTCCGTTTCTCTCGACCCATGCCAGGACCCTGTCCAGGACGAAAATCCCGAACGTGTTGGGGGTGTTGAACATTGATCCCTTCGAGATGTGCGTCTGGTAGTCCAGCATTGTGGGCAGTCCTTCCTTGCGCCTGCCAGACGCCCAAGGAGAGAGGATTACCACGGTCACTCCGCTCGGGCCGAGGTTCTTCTGGGCACCAGCGTAAATCAGATCGTGCTCCGAAACGTCGATCTTGGCGCCGCAGATATCCGAGCTGGCGTCAACCACCCTGGGCTTGCCGCCACTATCGGGGAGGTGGTGGAACTGAGTGCCGAATAGCGTGTTGTTGGACGTGTAGTGAAGGTACTCAGCACCGTCCCTCACGGAATAATCGCCGTCACTAGGTACGCTCCTGAAACCATTGCCGGAATCGTCCCAAACGGCCCTCGCGTCCCCGATCCTATTGGCCTCCACCAGCGCCTTCTTCGACCAGATGCCTGTGACCAGGTAGTCAACAATCCCGCCCTCGCTCATCAGGTTCAGTGCACTCATGTAGAACTGGGTCGAGGCGCCTCCTTGGAGGAAAAGGACCTCGTAATCATCGGGGATGGCAATCAACCTCCTGAGCCTGGACATGGCCGAGTCAATAACATCCTGGAAGGTCTGGCTCCTATGGGACACCTCCATCAGTCCGAATCCGCTTCCGCCTAAGTTGGGGAGGGTTTTTGCTACCTCTTCTACGACCTCGAGGGGGAGAACGGCAGGACCAGCGCCGAAGTTGTGGATGCGACCCGATGGCCCCATACCCATTCGGGGCCACGGTCGGTCTTTCAGGCCATCGGAGGAGCAATAGGGTTCATTTCTCGTTGTCCTGCCGCCGAATCGTGCTCCGTATCGGCCTAGTGATGCTCCAAGGCGCTCGTCACTCGCATATTGCGGCCCTTGAGCGGGCTTCAACAGAGACCGGGATAGATATCGAGATACACGAGTTGAGGAAATCCTCAGACCTGGATTCCTCTGAACCCCATGCGATCGTGATGCCCGGGGGAGAGTCAACAACCATGAGGCTGACAGGGAATGACCCGGTGTCCTCCCTCCTTCCAGCTGTCTTCGATTGGATAAGGTCCGACACAGAAAGGCCAGTGCTGGGCACTTGTGCCGGTGCCATCCTATTGGCCGACCCAGGAGACGGCGGCGACTCCCTGGTCGATGCAAAGATCGAGAGGAACGGCTTTGGAACTCAAGCCGACTCATTCCAGTCCAGCATAGAGGCAGTGGCTCTGGGGCGTGAGTTCCCCGGGGTTTTCATCAGGGCCCCTAGATTCACTTCTTCTGGTGGCAAGGCGCAGGTCACGGCTAAATTAGGCAATGAGGTCGTTGGGGTAATGACGAACAACCGCATGGCCCTTTCCTTCCATCCGGAATTGTCCGGAGACTCTGGGTTCCACGAATGGCTCCTCAGAACCGCGGAGAAACTCGAGGCTGACTCAGAATGATGACCCTCCCTCAGATACCCAATCTCGCAGATGCGCCTGACCTCTCGGACACGGAGGGGTGCATCCAATGCCAGATGGGCAGCAAACTGGTCCTCTTCATCACGGGGAACTGTCACTGGCAGTGCGACTACTGCCCCCTTTCGGAGACTCGGAGGGACATCGACTGGATGTTCGCCAATGAGCGGAGGTGCGAGACCTTCGAAGAGGTCATTGAGGAGGCTAGGGCGATGAGAGCCACGGGAGCCGGAATTACCGGTGGAGACCCCCTAATGGCCAGGGAGAGAACACTTGAGGGGATATCTCGGTTGAAGTCCGAATTCGGCCCTGGCTTCCATCTTCACATGTACACAAGTATTCCATTCAATCCCGAACTGGCAAGGAAGTTTGCAGATGCCGGACTAGATGAGATAAGGTTCCACCTTCTTGGTCTGGATGCCGAGAGGTATCGTTCGACCATCTCGGCATGCTCCGAATCAGGGATTCTAACCGGGGTGGAGATTCCATGTGAGCCTGACAAGAGAGAGGAGCTACTATCCCTACTGGAGGAATTGCGATCCTTCGATATCTCGTTCCTGAACCTCAACGAACTGGAGATCACGGTGGGAAACCACGAGAACATGGAGCTTAGGGGCTTCAACCTCTCCACGGAGATAACTGCCGGGGCCTCTGGATCCAACGAGCTGGCGGTGGACATGAAGTCACGAGTAAATGCTGCAGAGCAGGGTCTGCCCGACCCATTGGATGGTGGTACCCGGGAACCGTACGGATTCCACCTCAAGTTCTGTACTGCAGTATTCAAGGACGCCGGACAACTCAGGCGCAGGTTCCTCAGAAGGGGAGAGTCCACGATATCCCCTCACGAGGTACTGACCGAGGATGGCACTCTGATTTTCGGGGCGATCGATGCCGATGAGAGTTCAAAGGACGATTGGATTTCGGAAATTGCCCAAGAGACTGGACTGCCGCATAGGTTCCTTCTCTGGGACGAGGAGAACTCAAGGATTGAGATGCCCCTGGTCATAGCCGAGGATATAGCCGACGAGATCGAAGACCCCGTTTTCATGATCGAGGTGCTGCCTACTCACGAGAGGACCGAAGTCACGGCAGTAAGGCTGAATGGTTTCGAAGAGGAGTAGGGCCATTGAAGAACTCTGGACACAGCCTAGGTGGCTTTTCGGCCTCTTAACCCTCCTCAAGTTGATATGTCCCCGACTCCGAAAAGGCACTGTGCCGGTCAGGAGGCCAGACCCCGAGAACCCCAAGGTGAACCCGTACCGGAGGCTCTCCGCATCCCAGGTCAATGCATGGAGGAAGTGCCCCAGGCTGTGGTACTACGGCTGGATGGCCAGACTAAAATCGCCCCTTCCCCCCCAGATTCTGAGAGGAAACGCTGTAGAAGAGTGCGTATGCAGGGTTCTGAGGGAGTCCCCCACTCTGATGGCTGCAGACTCACGCTCCTCGATGACCTCGCCTCTGTCAGAAGACGGCTCCCCGGACTGGGACAGCCAGGACTTCTGGGTAGGGCCCGGCCTCTCCCCACTAGATCCGTCTTCGGTACCAGATGGCCGAGAATCCCTACACTCCTGGGCCTCGTCCAGGGCAGACGCACACTTCGATAGGTGCTGGGAGTCTGCGATAGCGGACTGGGAGTCCAGCCCGAATAAGGTAGGCTCGGCAGACGACATCGACAAGCAGGAGGGACGGGACATGGTTGAGGCCGCGATAAACCTGCATCTCGATGAGGTCCAATCATGCATGGAGTCAGGAGGGGGCCCGACTCTGGGCGATTGGAGATCAGGCAAAAGGGAAGACTGGCCCGCTCCCGATGGTTTCCCCCGTAAATGGGACGAGCCTCACCCAGCAGCAGGGAGCGGCCCAATTACATGGGCAGAGGCATGGGAGGTAGCTAGACCTTGGTTCGTGGACCCTGATGCAAAGTCCTTCACCCAAACGAGCGCTCACCCGGGCGAGTGGTTCCAGGGGGAGTACGACATGGTTTACCGATGGAGCGGGACCCCCAAGATCGTCGACCTCAAGGCCTCGATTGGAAAAGGCGACCGTTCAGGCGACTACCTCGATCAACTTCGAATGTACGCGTGGCTGTGGTGGGAGACCCACGACAGGGAGGAGCAGGTAGAGGGCTTGGAAATCTGGTACCTCGGGACAGGGACTGTGAAGCAAGTCACCATTCCCACGGAGGAAGAGATGGATGCCCTGGACTCAGAGCTGGAGGGACTCTACAGGAAGATTCACTCCAGGGACCCTTCAATCGAAGAGTGCCCGCCCGAACCCTCCCCGCTACGGTTCTTCGAAAGGGGAGGGATTCCCGCCGATACCCCTGTCCACGCCGATGAGAGGGCCAGATGCACCAGATGCGACTACAGGGGTATTTGCGATGGCTCGGACCACGACATCGAACTCCCCCTGGAGACCAGGGTGGAGAGATTCGGCCATGCATGGCCCGTCACCCCGATAGGGGAGATAGAGACCCGGGCGAGCGTAATCGGTGAGGTCGTGGGCCTCCAGGGGCCCGAGATTCTCGAAGACGGCACAATCAGTATGGAGTTCACCCTCCAGGATGGCTATGACAGGGCACGCGTTAGACCCTCCAGACAAGGAAACCCTACTCGGGTGACCAGGACGATCTCAGAAGGCTCGCGCGTCAGGATCGACGATGGGATGCCCTCCCTGTGGCGAGGCCAGTTGCAGATAGACCTGGATGGGAACTCTTCTGTATCAATGGCCTCGGAGGATGACTCCGCCCCTGTGGTAGAGGTGGAAACTCGCGTGAGCGTGGTGGGCAGGGTATGGTCGATAGACGCATACCCAAACGGCGTGGATGTTAACCGCTGGTCGATTACGTTGATGGACAAGACCGGCTCTGCAGCATCGGTCGCGTTCAAGCAGTTCGTCCCGGTCTCTGCAGCCGCAATCACGAGAGGCGATGAAATTGCGATACTGAACGGCGAGGTGGGCGAATGGGCCGGACGCCCCCAGGTTAGGATAGGTCCCGGTGCCAGGGTAGTGATTCTCAGGCACTCAGAAGAAACGCCTGGTTTCTGATTCTACTGGCTCCGATTTGGCATGAAAGGAATCAACTGATTCGCTAAAGATTCGATGTTCCTGGTCTGAATCCAGACTGAGCCGGAACCATGGAAGTCCAATGTGAAGCCCTCTCCACCGAAAAAGAACGAACCCAGTCCCTTGACCTTGGAGATTTGGTAATTGAGTCCCTCGGAGAAAGCCACCACGTGACCGTTGTCGATCTTGATGGGCTTGTCGGGAGTGACTTCTATCTCCTTCATAGCCCCGTAAGATGTGAAGAAAACTCTGCCCGGGACATCAGCAGCCTCTGCACGCAGGAAGAAAGCCCCCTCCCGCGAGAACAGAGATTTGGCCCCCTGGAATTTCGTTGATGTATCCACATTGATAGTCGAGGCCATGAATGCACCACCTTGCATGTAGAAACTCTGTCCCGGATCCAGGTTGAATGTCTCAATATCGCCAGGCGAAGAGGGAGCCAGAGATATCCATCCTCCAGAAGGTCCTGCAGTGTACGTGTTCACGAAGAATGACTCGCCCCCGAAGGCACTCTTCATCATGCTCTTCATGAAGCCGCCGAAACCTCCACCGCTGCCCATTCCGGTCTTCATCTCCAGACCTTCGGACTGTGCTACCATAGCTCCGGGCTCAACCTTGATCTGCTCTCCAGGTGCAAGAGTCACTGTCATCATAGTAAATGCTGGTCCATACTCGCTCTCAATTTCCATAATCTACCCGAATAAATCGCGTTCAAAAGCCTACTGCTAAATCATGATGAAACGGAGATGGCGCCGAGAGAGGGATTTGAACCCCCGCGTCCAATGGACAGTGGATTTCGAATCCACCGCAATACCGGGCTATGCGATCTCGGCAGCGAACTCCCCACCTGCGAATCAGACATAAGGCTGACCCGGCCCCACGCCACTCGTGAGAGTCGAGATTCAGTACGAGGGAGAAACACTAGAGGTGGAGTCTAGCAAGCCAATTACGATCAGCGAGGTCCTGGAGAAGTTGGAGATACCCTCTTCCACCGTTCTTGCCGTACAAGGCCAGACCATCCTTCCTCATACGTCCATCATCAAGGATGATGCCACGTTGGAACTGGTGGTCGTCTCTTCAGGCGGATGAGGAAGGCCCATTGCACTAGAAAGGCTAGGAATCTTCAATAGTGGAGAACCCTAGAGAAAAACATGAACCCAAGAACACAGAAGGGCCAGAGGAAGGTCAGCCAGATGGTCAAGAAAATGAGGCCAAAGAAGAAAACGATAGTCGAGAAGGCTGATCCATCATGTGATAACCCAGGTTGTGGGTGCGGTAACTAGTCAGCATACGTTCCGCGTAAACTCATATAGCGTCAGTATTGTTGCATGTCCGTGCAGGTAGGACGGCCAGATTGGTGGGATGACGCTGTAGCTCACCTATCCCGAGACCCGCTAATCGGCAGTATCGTAAAGAAATTCGATGGAGAGGGACTTTCCGGAAGGGGGGAGCTATTCCAGACCCTGGTCAGGAGCATAGTAGGTCAGCAGATATCCGTGAAGGCAGCCGATGCAGTACACGGTCGCTTGGAGGAGATTAGCGGTGGCGAGGTCACCAGAGAGGCACTTGGCGCCCTAACCGTTGATTCATTAATGTCCTGCGGACTTTCCAGGCAGAAGAGCCAGTACATTCTCGGCATTGCTAACGATGAAACTCCCCTGCTCCCGCACGGTTACGAGGAATTGGATGACGAATCGCTGATCAAACATCTCGTGAAATTCAAGGGTGTCGGGCCCTGGACAGCGGAGATGATGCTCATATTCTCATTAATGAGGCCGGACGTTCTGAGCCTAGGTGACTTGGGAGTTGTCAAGGGGATTAGGATGCTCGACCCGCATGCCGAATCCAAGAGCGAGTTGCTGGCGGTAGCAGAAGCCTGGAGGCCATACCGCAGTGCTGCTTGCTGGTTCCTTTGGAGGTCTCTGGACCCAGTTCCAGTTGAGTATTGACCGGGAAATAAGAGAAGATTAACTCCCCGAATCATCTGGGGCTGATATGGATCAAGCAGGGGGGAACAGGCAACATTCTGTTCTCGGGAAGACTTTCCACTGGGGCTTCATCATCCTTTATGCCTATGGGATTTTCAAGCAAATAGATGAGCTGGAGGAACTTGAGGACTCAGCTTTGCTGTCCTTCGAGATCGCCTTCGCCACAGTCTTCCTCGGCATTGTGATGATTCGCTACTCCTACATGAGAAGGTTCGAGACTTTCATGGGCGCAACTGAACCAGTCCCCCTCGCCCATCGCTATCTGGCGAAGGGGATTCACACCTCGATGTACCTATGCCTCGCTATGCTGCCGCTCTCGGGGCTTTTGATAGCCGGTTTGTTCACCCAGGGGGTAAAGGATGGGCCATTGCAGGACTTCGCGCTCGGGCTCCACGAGATGTCGGCCTCAATGAGCTATGTACTGATTGCTATGCATGTCGGTGCTGCAATGTGGTCCAGGGTAAAGGGGGAGGGAGTTTGGACATCCATGGTGCCGATATTGAAAGAGGACAGGGCCTCCAGAAACGGGTTAGTTACCAGAATTTCAAAACTGGAGAAAGAGGTCTTCAACCGTTTAGAGAATGCCTTCTCATCGCAGAAGGAGTAGCGAAAACCCAGTCAAAACTTTCTCTGGGAAACAGAACCTTAAGTCTCTCCCCCTCAATAGGAAAACTATGCCCACCACCGAGCTTCCGCTTTTTGTCCTTGGACCCGACTTCATGCCCATGTCTAGCGCATCTCTCAGGGTGTTTGAACCACGTTACAAGCAAATGATGGATGACTGCATTTTGGATAGCAAGCCTTTCGGCTACATCACCTACGATCCTGATACTGAGGACATAGGTGGTTGGACGCAGCCTGCGAAGTACGGCGTTTTGGTAGAGATCGAGGATTATGAGGAGTCAGGCTCGAACATAATGATCAACATAATCTCCGGTAGGAGGTTCAAGTCAACCGAGGTAATTCAGCCCGTACTCGAAAACGATGTTTCGGCAACACACTTCCCTGCCGTGGATGAGCTCATGGAGATGGCGGACAATCCCTCAGACGGAAAGCTATACCTCAGGTGCGAAGCTGAAGTCATGGAGCCCATAGTGCATAACCATGATCAGCAGGACTTCGAATCGTTCGTCGGCTACATCTCCCCCCTCTCCAACCTTATTGTGGTAAGCTGTATGTACCGAGGGCAGCAGATGGACTACGAGGATAGCGTATCATCTGTGGATCCACAGGAGCAGGAGCTTTTCCTATGGCAGGTTTCCGCCTCATTATGCAGCTCTGTGAGAGTACAGCAGCAGATGCTTGCCTCAGTCACTACCACGGAACTAATGCAAGTGTGTATCGAGGCCGCCAATGATATCATCCAGGCTATAACTGAGGACGAGTAGCACCCAAGGCCACTAGCAGTTGCGTACGCTTTGCCTGCGAATAGATGATATTGTTGCGACCAGTGAATAACTCGTGAAGAGAACAATAGAAATCATCGTGAGCATCATCGTCCTGTTTGTCGTTTGGACAGAATGGTCCGACTCAGGAGTGATTTAGTCGGCCGTATTCAACCTCTGACTAGAAGCCGTCCATAAGCGAGAATATCTGCCCCAAGGTCAACCTGATTGCGTCCATAACCGCAACGGTGAGGACTGACACGGCCCCTAGCAGTACGACAATCTCGATCACACAACGCAGTATTGCGATTTTGGAAATAAATGGTTGTTCAATAAATACCCCCAATCGTGGAACACAACATTGGCCGCCATATTTCCTGGGTTCTCCATCAGGTACTTGCTATGAGCTGCAGGAGATACAGGAAACCTAGGAAAGCGTGGATTATGATTAGCCCCATCATCACGTCCGACAACCTCCCGTGCAAATCCTTCGTCCTCGCGAATGATTCGCCAGCTGCCTTACTGGAGCTCGCCCTTCGGCCCAAGCTCCACAGATATGTCATCAACAAAAGTCCGAGTAACCCCCCCCATCCATGGAAATGGCCGGGCAACAGGTCATCATATCCGACATCCTCGCCTGCTAGAGAAGCAGATACTAAACGAGCTATGAAGGCTAGCCCAATTACGGCAATGACCAGACGAAAAAGGCGCTCCCCACCTATTTCGTGGCGCCTCAACTCGGAAGCCCTTTCTCGCCCCTTAAGTTCCAAGCCTTTTTTTCGCCAATCTCTTTGAAGAACGAACTCCCTGATTACCATAAGTGCAGCTATGGGGTGCAGTATCAGGACGAGAACCTGTGTCGGGTCCACGTATAGTCGCTACATCACGAGGTCTTGAGTTCTCTCTTCCAAATGCCACCTTACGAGGTTAACATAACGCAGTCAGTATTGCCACCATGGGCGATCAGTATACCCCCGAGTGCCTTTGCATCCTTGCGTACCACCCGGAAACTACTGCGTGCCCCTCCACTATGTCGAATCCATTCAATCCCTGCATGGAACGTAGAATCCCGAAGTTGGCGAAGTCCGCGCCATTTGGCTCCTCCTTGCCGAAAAAGTCCCCCTCTATCCCCTTGGACATCTCATCGAGTTGGTGCTGGAGATTTTCACGTGGGGGCAGTTCGAACATCTTAGCCCTGCTCTTCCCAACCATGCGCATTATGAATGCGCCCATCCACTTGTTCACCAAGCGACTCCCAAAAGAGAAGTTATCGACCTTGGTAACGTAGTCAAGGGCTTTGAGAGAGGTTCCGTAAGAGGTGTAAATAACCGCTACAATAGACTTCCCTAGAACCTTGTTAGAGAAATCCATCCATCGGTCCTGTTCGGAATCCTCGCCCTCGCGAGGGAACGAGTTGGACCCCATGGAGTCTATGTAGTGCAGGATATGGTTCGAGTCATTCACCTGGGTCCCATCGACATCGATGAAAACTGGTACTTTGCCCCAGTTGGACCACTTAAGCTGGGTCTTGAAAGTGGGGTCCACCTCTACCTTGGAGTACTCAATCCCCCTAGAGCCAAGTATCGCCTTGACCTTGAAACAGAAGGGGCAGGTCTCGAAGCAGTACATGGTCGGCAGACCTTCAACCACCCTTTCTGGAACCAAAACCTCCTGCACTCCCGAAGTCGGCTCACCCAATTGCTCCTTATCCATGGGGCCCCCGCGTAAACCTGTGCTTGTGAAAGCATCGAAGCGTCATTTTCACGGAAGCTTACCGTGCGAATATGTTCGGTGAAACACCAGTTCATATTCGTTGAAGTTTACAGAAAATCATGCCTATTGAGGTAGTCTGGTTCAAGAGGGACTTGAGGACATCAGACCACCTCCCCCTCTTCGAAGCATCAAGCGGCAATCTACCGGTTCTCTGCCTTTTCCTCGTAGAGCCTCAGAGACTGGCGCAGCCTGACTGCGACCCCATACACATCGAGTGGGAACTGGACTGTGCTTACGAACTCAGGAAGAAACTGGAGTCGGCGGGGGCTTATCTCGACATCATGCATCGTGATGCTCTTGAAGCGATAGAAGACATCCACCATAAGTACACGATTTCAAGGATCAGAAGTCACGAGGAGACTGGCACAGCCTGGTCTTTCGATAGAGACAAGCGAGTTAGTGGTTGGTGCATTGAGAACAATGTCGAATGGTTAGAGTACCCAAACAACGGGGTAATCAGGGGGATGAAGGAGAGGGATAAGTGGAAAACATCCAGGGATCGCAGAATGGGTCTGGATCTTTTAGCCCCCCCCAAGAAAATAGCAGGTCTGCAATCAGTACCAGGAAATGTCACCATGGAATCCATTGGCATCAGTAGAAGGCAAATTATTCACAGGCCAATACCAGGGCAAGATGCTGCTATGGACGTTCTGAGGAGCTTCCTGAGCAGTCGAGGAGAGTCATACAGTTGGTCCATGTCTAGTCCCTCCCTGGCAGTTGATAACTGCTCTAGACTGGCACCATATTTCAGCACCGGATGTATATCGATTAGGCGTGTGGTGCAAGCGACCTCCTCAAAGATGAGGCGTCTGAAGGAGGCTAGATCTAGAGGAGAGGATGTGGGGGGTTGGCTTCAGAGCCTCTCCTCTTTTCAGAGCCGGCTCGCTTGGCACTGTCACTTCATGCAGAAACTAGAGATGGAGCCGACCCTGGACACTCGTGCTCAGAATCCTCTGATAGATGAGAAAATGAACAGGGTAATGGACAAAGATAGGTTTCAAGCCTGGTCCGAAGGGAAGACAGGATGGCCATTCTTCGATGCATGCATGCGGAGCCTGATTGCGACTGGCTGGATTAATTTCCGTATGAGGGCGATGATGATGTCTGCCGCCTCCTACAATCTATGGCTACCTTGGAGGGAGACAGGGCTACATCTCGCTAGACAGTTCTTGGACTATGAGCCCGGAATCCATTGGTCACAAGTCGGCATGCAGTCCGGCACTACCGGAATCAACACAGTTAGAGCATACTCAGTAATCAAGCAAGGCAGGGATCACGACCCCAATGGGGAGTTCATTCGGAAATGGGTATCTGAGATGGGAGGCGTACCGGACAAATACGTCCACGAGCCTTGGAAGATGCCACAAGAACTTCAGAATGACGTGGACTGCGTAATAGGAAAGCACTATCCATCCCCCATAGTGGACGAGGCATCAGCTAGGAAAGAAGGGGTAAGGAGGACCTATGCAGCAAGGAGTGGGGAGGAAACTAGGGAAGCCAGCAAGAAGGTGTATCAGAAGCATGGCAGTAGGAGAAGGCCAGCAGGCCGTCGCAAGGCAAAAGCGGCCAGGGATTCTCGTCAGGCCAAGCTCTTCTGATTTCTAAAAAACCTGTATCCCGGGCCTACCAATCAGACAGTGAAGATTGTACGGGTCTCCTTCCGAATGCAGGTTCCAGAACGGACAAATGCAAGTTTGAAACCGCCCTCGACGCCGAATCCAGAGCCGCTCCAGCAGATCCTATTTCATGACCGAACGCATCGCCAATGAACGACACGCCATCCTTGGCCACTACAGAACCAGGCCCCGAAGAAGCTCTGCTATATCTCCACTTGTGGGACTTCCAACCCTCGCCGGAAATGCCTATTGAGTCCGTGATAATTTTCGACAAGGAGCGCTTGTCCTGGTCAATTAGCTGGCCACTGGCCTCTGGAGATAACTCCACCATCGTAGTCGTGTTGCCCAAATCATGGATTCTGAAACCCTCTGGTAACTCCTCGGGAATTGAGTCGCAGAATCCCCATGCGACAATGCTCGGGACGCTCTCGCCATCGATAACTATGCCAAGGCCGTTCGCTATTTCCGAAGCCTGCTCCACGGGGACAGCCACTATGACCCTGTCATATATGCTAACTTCTCTATCTCCATCAGACTCAGTGGTTACTAGTATGCCTCCTTCCGTATCTTCCAATCCGGTCACCCGGCTGGCGAGGCGGATGGATGACCCCTCAGATAAGTGCTCCAGAAGTTCAGGGAGAGGTGCTTTGGGGACCAGTGAATCGCCCTTGCGACGGACTAATCCCAGCCTTGTCCACTCGTCTACGAATCTATCCATCCATCTTGGTATCGAGTCAAGAGACCTAGCCCCCAGGTTGATTTTGGAACCCCCATTGGTCTGCCAACCGGTCAGCCTGCCCCCCAACCTGGAACCCTTGTCCCAAACCGTGACATTGTGCCCCAGATCGGAAAGCAGCCTCGCAGCGAACATCCCTGAGAGTCCACCGCCAACAATCCCTACGTCCAAGGAGCCACCCATCGTCGGCTCGTTCGTTAGCTTGTGGTATGCGACCATGTCGATACGATTCTCGTGTACATGAGTGGGCCTTTTCCTGACCTTACCCATTACCGGGTCAACGGGTCCAAAGGCTCTGTCGAACAGGCCAAAGCACCATTGGACCCCCGCAATGGAGCTGGGATCTCTGCCGTCGAGTGCGAATCTGTCATTAACCTCAAGGGCCAGATGCATTGCTTCTTCCGCATCCCTCCTCCAACCGGCAAATGCCTTTCCCCATGTCATCCGTACGTTGTTGTGCATGGTTCCCTGCCTGACGAGTCCTGTCTGTGCGGAATCCCAAAGGCGGTCTCCGGACCTCCCCCTCTCTAGCTCAATCGGGGATAACTCCGAGACTTCCGGATCCCTGTCATTCCAAGATGAAATCGCCCATCCGGGGATATTGGCCCAATCTTCCGGAGTGTCCTTGTCATGCACGTGATGCTGGGCGTGCTCCCTGAAAACTAGCATCTCATCAAGGAACTTCTCAGCCCCCTTCCCACCAATTGAGGATGCGTCCCGAACCATTCTGGTCGTGGAAATCATGCCATAGTGAATCCAGGGGGACATTCTGCTAACCCCCTCTTTGAGTGCTGCGTTGTTCCGCTTCATGTGATAACTCCTGATCCCCGAATCGCACCAATTCTCCCAGTGCTCTATCGCGTACGAAGAACCCCCAGTAACCCCGGTTACCGCAACAACAGTAGGGTCAATGTCGCACTTGGAAAGCAGCTCAGCCCCTCCGTCGTTTGACAGCTCCTGACGAACATCAACTGGTTCGAACGGGGGATTCCAGGACTCTGGCATTCTTTTGACCTCGTCCCTGAATATGGGCCAATTTCTTCCTACTCTTGCCCGCATTTCGTTTTCTGTTGCCTTCCTGAACTTGAACGGCCTGTCCACCGACTTTCCAAAAACCGGCCTTGGCAGTACGCAGTGCGAGTCTACCTCTACGAGGCAGCAGACCTCGCTCACCTTCTCTGCCCATTTCTTCCATGGTTGCAAATCAACCATGTCCGTGATAACTAGGCCAGATTCCTTCGCTAGATCAACTAGGTATGGCCCCCTGCTGCCTTCCCTGGAAACGTGAACAAAGTGATCGATGCGGAGGGCATCCGCCCTGTCGGCAACGTCAGCAGCACCTTCGAGCAGGAATCTGTGGTGCCTGTAAGATGCGTATCGGTACCTCTCATCAATTCCATGGTAAACTAGCAGGGGCACTCCCAGAAAATTCGCTGCATGCCTCGCAGTATCGAAAGTGGGGCATTCGTCAAGCCTGATCGCCGTGCGCATCCAATGGACGACGAATGAGGGCCGAACGCCACTATCCGATATTGCGATGCACCTCTCCCTGAGATGCTCGGGAAGACCTAGGCTGTCTAGCATGGAATCAACAACAGCGCTGTAAATTTGCGTCTCAGGATTCTAGGGAGATCGCCACAACTGAAGCCGGACCGGGATTCCTGGACTTGGCCCCATCAGGCTGCTCGTCGATGCCGCAGGTCTGTGTGTCTCCGGGGAATTTGGCCTTGCCGTAGTAATACGAGGCCACGCAGGCATAGAGGTGTGCGCTTGCGATAGCAGACATCAAAATCTGCTCAACTAACGATGTGGCGGTGGTCCAAGTACCGAACAAGGCAGTTGTAAATCCTAGAGTCGTTGCTACCGTAGAAGCCAGTACCGCGAAGTGCATTGACATGGCGTTTAGCTCTGGCCTCGCCACTGAAACAGCCCCGGCGATCATCAGCACGATGCCGAAGAGTGTCGGGAACAGGGCGGTAAGGTAGTCGGTGAAGCCATAGAAACTTAGGCCCAGAGTCGCCATGAGCACTCCAGCCAGTATCGTGACTTGGGGTATCGTAAATCCAGAGATGGTGTATCTTTGCATAAACCCTCACATCTCCGTTCAGTATATTATATCCTGTTTCGTTCCAATCACTACTTTCCCGTCAGATAGAACGCGGGGAGGATATCTTGGCATGATTCTATTCGGGGTTTCCCCGCACTCTGGGCGCAGAATCCGCTGTGAACATCCTGAGTATTGCTATTCCGAGAAGGCCACTCAGGGTGAAAAGGACCATCGCCGAGACTCCCTTCGAGGAGATGGCAACCCGTATGATTACCGTCGAGAGGACGAAACCCGTGTTCCTGGCTAGATTCCCAAAATCAGTGTAGAACCAATATGAGACGAGCAGTATCAGAATATCTGCTAGAATGAGGAAAGTGAAGAAGTCAAGGAAGAATATTACCCTACTTACCGATCCTCCTCCGTCTTGAACTGATGTTATCCATGTGAAGAAGGAATAGGCTGCGGTAAATAAGAAAACTATCAGCATGAAATTGGCAACCAACCTTTTAGATTCCACGAAGACTGTGATATCCTCAGAAATTTCGCCAGACTTTACAGACTTGTTGCTTATTCCGTAGTATGTCAGTGAGGTGTATAAGAGAGCCAGAAAGGCCGCACACTCAACTAACAGGAAGCCCAGGTCCGAGCTGATTTCCCAACCCTCCGTACTCTTAACCTCGGAGAGTCGTTTCAGTATGTCCCTCACAACCAGGAGAGTTGCTATCTCATACTGCTTGCCTACCGATGAGGAGAACGAATCTGGAATCGTCCTGATCAGCTGGTACACCTCGTAGACCAGAAGTATGGAGAATGGGGTGTATAAGCTCGAAAGGGGTGAGCTAACGAGTTCAGACGCTTCTCCCGTTATCGATATCCTCCCAGTACTATCAAGTGCCCAAAGACCAATGTGGAGGAAAAATCCTACCACCGCGGAGACTATTGCAAACTTGCGAATTCTGTCTTCTGCTCTGTCCCCCATGCATAGTTCGAAGATGACTTTGTTCCACCTTAGCATGACCCTTGCCGGAAAATTGCATATTTAGTAGTGAATTTATTTTTTAGAAACAATAAACTCTGGAATTTCCGACATGCACAACTTCAATTGACCCGGGCAGTACAGCGTTTCGTGGGACAGAAATCATTGGGTTCGCTGAAATGGGTCAGACATTTTCTCAGTGAAACTCCCGGGGACCAGATTTCCGGCGGAGCCCCGAGGCAGGTACCAGGCGCCTGCTGGTCCAGGGTGGAACCAGAGCCAATGCCAAATCCCGTTCTGAGAATGTGGTCCGAGGAGATGGCCAGCGACCTATGCCTCGAAGTCGGGGAGGCCGGTTTGCTCGCTGGGAACGGCAAGGTCGAGGGCATGGACCCATATGCCCAGAGGTATGGGGGGCATCAGTTCGGGAACTGGGCCGGCCAACTCGGGGACGGCAGGGCGATAACACTCGGGGAGGTTGACACTGGGAAGGGCGTACTAGAGCTACAGCTGAAGGGATCGGGCAAGACGCCATACTCGAGATTTGCAGATGGAAGGGCTGTCCTTCGCTCCTCGATTCGTGAGTTCCTATGCAGCGAGGCCATGCACCACCTGGGCGTTCCGACCACCCGGGCGCTATCCCTTGTCACCACTGGTGAGGAGGTGATGCGCGACGTGATGTATGACGGGAGGCCTGCACCCGAGCCGGGTGCGATTGTGTGCAGGGTGGCCGAGAGTTTCCTCCGATTTGGCAGTTTTCAGATACATGCGATGTCGGGAGACGATAAGACTCTGCGAGCCCTAGTCGACAACACAGTGAGTCAGCACTTCCCAGACCACTCCTCGGACTCGGATCAGGGACTGGTGGAGTGGCTGAAGGAGGTTGCCGATAGGACCGCACTCACGATCGCTCACTGGATGCGAGTTGGGTTTGTGCACGGTGTGATGAATACCGATAACATGTCAATCCATGGGCTAACAATAGACTACGGCCCATACGGCTGGCTGGAGGGTTTCGATCCCGATTGGACTCCGAACACTACCGATTCGAGTACCAGGAGGTACAGGTACGCTCATCAGGGCGAGGTCGGGGCCTGGAACTTCGCTCGACTCCTGGAGTCGATATCTCTCCTGATGGAAGAACCAAGGTCCCTTCACGAGGCCTTGGACTCATACTATGAGTCGTACACAACTCATAGCAGACGCATGTGGGCCGAGAAACTCGGACTTGACGGGTTTCAGGAGGGAGACGGTGAACTAGTCTCGGAATTGACATCAGTACTGCAGTCGACCGAGACTGACATGACGATACTATTCAGGATGCTTTCTAGCATCCAAGGGCCAGACCCAAACCATCTGGGTCGAGCCTTCTACGACGTCGAGGAAATCCCGCAGAATGAGTGGAACTCTTGGCTGGCCAGGTGGTGGGAGAGGGTGGATGGCCGCCCAAATAGGGAGTCGATGCTGAATGCCAATCCGAAGTATGTATTGAGGAACTGGATGGCCCAGCTGGCAATCGATGCTGCTGAGAAGGATGATTACTCCGTGGCACAAGCCCTCCACGGAATGCTGAAGAAACCATACGAGGAACAACCAAAGAATGAGGAAGAATGGTTCAATAGGAGGCCAGAGTGGGCCAGGAACCGAGTAGGATGCTCGATGCTTTCATGCTCCAGTTGATCCCCTGCGGACTTCCTAGAGGAGTCAAAATTTCTTTTGATTAGAACCCCAGTCTTTCCAAGTCTACATCGCTGTTCATATTGACTCTTACCGGGAATGCGAGTGTGACGCCGTCCTCCTCGAACCTCCTTAGTATCTCAGTGACGAAGAAAGACTTGGATGGCCTCATCTTTCGCGCATTGTCGACATAGTAACGAATCTCCATTACTATCTCCTGATCTCCAAAACCCCTCAATACGACCTCCGGGGGCTTGGGCTTACTCACAATGTCGGGATGTCCGTCTGCGATGTCCTTCACTATCTCCTCAGCCTTTGTGACGTTGGACCAGGTAGCGGTTAGGCCGAGGCGTATCCTGACTCTTAGCTCCATGTCGGAGCTATGGCTGAAGTTCGCGACTGCGTCCTTGGTCAGCAGCTTGTTCGGAATGGTCAGAAGAACTCCGTCCGTCGACCTCACTCTAGTAGTTCTGAGGCCGATGTATGTCACGTCCCCCCACTTCGAGTAGGTCCCTCCCAGACTCTTCGGCAAGAGGATTCTCTCACCCTCCCTGAATGGCCTGTCAATGATGATGAAAACCCCTGCGATAACGTTCTCGACGGTGTCCTGGGCCGCGAAGGCAACCGCGAGCCCGATGAATCCCAGGCCAACTACCAAACCGGTAACGTTGATTCCGAACTCGTCAGCTGCTGTGAGTATCACCAACGCCCAAAGCGCAACTCCGGCGATCCTGTATAGGAAATTCTCCAGCCCCTCATCGAAGTCCAAGTTGTCCATCAACTTCCGCATGTAGGCCTTTAGAACCCCAATCAGGGGGATTCCGATTGCGAGAATCAGTACCCCTGAAGCAGGTCCAGAAGAAAGGGAGTCCGAGAGGCAGGATAAGCTAGGTTCCAATTCGTTGGGAAAGTTTTCGAGACATCCAGACATAGAAAACGCTACGGAAGGAGGCACAATAGGTTACCGATTATTTTTCCCTAAGACGGGCGTTGTACGGGCAATGAGATTCTGATTCAACAGCACCCATCACAGGAACAACTGGGGCCACAAGGATCACAGTCACAGCAGTTGCAAGGCATAATGTTGAGTATATGGATTATTATTTAGAGGTAACCCAATTAATATCTCTAGTTTTGGACTTATTCAGTGCCAAGGGGACTACCAATTCTCCACTAGTTCTGGTAGTATCTCGCCTGCCTTGCCTATGTGCACCTCGTCGAAGTCCCTACCGTTGATGGGAAGTTCGAAGTTTACTAGAATGGTGTGAGCGCCGTTTGAGTTGGCCAGATTAACTAGACCTGCAGCAGGGTAGACGTGCCCAGAGCTGCCTATGACGATGAATACCTCACAATCCTCCACCTCCTTCTGAATGACGCTCATCTCAAGGGGGATCTCACCGAACCAAACTATGTCGGGCCTCATCATGGTAGCCACCGTACAGCAATTGCAGAGGACGAAACCCTCTGCTAGATCATGCTCTCCCATCCTGACCTCGCTCAGCCCTGTATTCTGACAGCGGAGAGATCGCAAACTTCCATGCATGTGAATAATGGCGCTACTCCCCCCTCTTTCATGGAGATCATCCACGTTCTGGGTAACTAGAACGAGTGACTTGCACTTGCCCTCCAGGTGAGCCACCGCCATGTGCGCAGGATTGGGCTCAACTTCCAGTAACTGTCTCCTTCTGGTCTGGTAGAATTTCCAAACTAAAGAGGGGTTCCTAGCCCATGATTCCGGTGTTGCAACGTCCTCAATTCGGTGATTTTCCCACAACCCGTCGTTGTCCCTGAATGTCCTGACGCCCGACTCCGCGCTAATTCCAGCACCAGTAAGGACAACGACCTTCTTGCCCCTGAGAATCGTATCCCCCACAGAGGTTTGTCGGGGGGGCATTTGGAATTGTAGTTTGGGTTCTGGGTACTACAGACAATTTTTTTCCAGAGGGAGAGTTTCCCCTCTCTCTGGTTTTCGTTATTTCAAGGCTCGAAGCTAGCGACGCCTCGTCCCCAGTTGGGCGGGATGAGTCTTAATCATCCTAGTATTCCACCCAGCAATCCCTGTAGGAACCACCAGATATCCATTGTTTCTCTAAACATATCCTACTCCATCTACGTGGGGGTTATCAAGACGTGTATCTGCAAACCCCATAAGAAAAACATGCCTTGATAACCTATACGTCCATCGTAGGACTTATGATTAGAATGATATTGACTTTGTTGATTGGGTCATACGCTGGGATCGCCATCAGTGTTATGAGCTTCTCAGCCTTCCTTGCATGAACGAGACCAAGAATAGCTTTTTGCGACGTGTGGAGACGTTTCACGGCTTTAGTGCCCGATACTAGCCTTGTTCACACACCGGGTCGAGAACGTTAATTTACTGAAATCTTGTCCTAGGATTGTGGACCAAAAACCCTCACAGTGGTGGAAGGACGAAGAAACCAACGACGGAGGAAGTTTCAATCAAGCCCCGTCCGTTCCTAACAGCCACGGCGTAACGACATTGGATGGGATGCCGCCAGAAAAGAATAGGATCACTGCAGGTATTCTGGCGCTATTGGTCGGCGGTTTCGGGGCTCACAAATTCTATTTGGGATACAACAACCAAGGAATTATACTGCTTCTGATGTCAACGATTGGGATGATTCTCGTCTTCCCTCTATTTGCATCTGGGATTATCGCACTGTCAGAGGCGATAATTTATTTCACCTCAAGCGATCAGAAATTCTACGATACCTACGAGGCCAATCAGAAATTATGGTTCTAAATTCGGCTGACAGAATTCTAATATTAGTACGCCATCTTGACTTTCATGCAGACCAGCGAGATACTTTCACAATCCAAAGATATTCATCAATGGATAGTTGAAAAAAGAAGGACAATCCATCGCACCCCTGAATTAATGTACGAAGAGTTTGAAACTAGCAGGCTCGTTCAAAACACACTGAATGAGTTGGACATCCCATACGAGAAGGACATAGCGATAACAGGTGTTGTAGGGCTCATTGGTAATGGCGGCGACCCATGCATCGCATTAAGAGCGGATATGGACGCCTTACCAATCCACGAAGAAGCAGATGTGGATTTTAGAAGTGAAATTGATGGGAAAATGCATGCCTGCGGCCATGATTGCCACACTGCAATGCTTCTAGGAGCAGCCAAAGTCTTGAAACAAAATGAACAGGCAATAGAAGGTACTGTCAAGCTAATCTTCCAACCCGCAGAAGAAGGGGGAGCAGGTGGGAAGATGATGAGGGAGCAGGGGGTTTTGGAGAATCCCGATGTAAGACAAATCTACGGATTACATGTCACAGACAAATTACCCGTGGGGACCTTGGCATCCAGAGAGGGAACGCTATTGGCGGCTACATCGTCAGTCAAGATCTTAGTGAGTGGGAATGGGGGTCACGCGGCAATGCCTCACCTTACCGTCGATCCAGTGGTTACCGGCTCGAAGATAGTGGTCGAACTGCAAACGCTAATATCCCGTGAGCTCGATCCAATGGAATCTGGTGTTATCAGCATCACGATGGCAAATGCAGGTACTGCAACGAATGTTATACCTCCGACAATGGAATTACAAGGCACGATAAGATCACTTACTAGCGAGGGCATTTCCCTTATGCAGAACAGAGTCAAAGAAGTAGCCGAATCGATAGCCCTGGCTAATCGGTGCGAGGTAGAGGTGACTTTTCCAGGCAACGATTTTCCGCCTACTGTAAATGATGCAGAATGTTGGGAGTTGAGCAAATCCGCATCAGAGGAAATCCTCGGCCAAGAGATGGTTGAAGAAATGGGACCGATAATGGGGGGGGAGGATTTTTCCTATTACACCGAAGTGATACCGGGGTGCTTTTC
>CACGHY010000007.1 GCA_902573085.1 uncultured Candidatus Poseidoniales archaeon | reverse complement strand
TAGGAAAATCTCCAGGTCGATTCTCTCTCTGTTCATTCTCTCTCCCACTAAGAGCTCTATTGTCCCGACATCCAACGATGAGTGTCCATGCTCCCTTACGATTAGTGTAAGGAGAATTTGGAGCCAGGACTCTGCCATCGGATCCCCGGAGAGATTGTTATTGAGGGGTTCAGGGTCCTCAATCTCGTCCAGGAATTCCATTATCGCCTTGATGTCTGGCTCAGTCTTCTTCGAGATTCCTTGCTCTTCGGCCTTCGATGCCAGGTTGAGGTCACCGACTTTCCTTACTATGGATGGGACCCTGGACGGATCGGGTGGGGGTCCGGGAAGGCCATTTTCCGATTCGGATTCGTCTTCTACCATTGTATAACCTCGATGCTTTGCGTGAGTCATTTCAATTCTTTGCCAGGTTCCTGAGGACAGTTTGCAGGATTCCTCCGTTTCTGTAGTAATCGACCTCTACTGGAGTCTCCAATCTGACAATGACAGGGAAGCTGACCACTGTACCGTCCCTTTTCTTCGCTGTTACGATTATCTCGGAGAACGGATCGAGATCACCTGATGCAGGGATGCTGTAGAGCTCGGTGCCATCGAGGCCTAATGATTCTGCATCGCTCCCATCGGAGAATGCTAGTGGGAGAACTCCCATTCCCACCAGGTTGGACCTATGGATCCGCTCATATGACTTGGCTATAACGGCCCTGACGCCAAGAAGTAAGGTACCTTTTGCAGCCCAGTCCCTGCTGCTTCCGGAGCCATACTGAGAACCTGCCAATACCACTAGTTGCGTGGATTCTGATTGATACCTTTCGCTGGCTTCGTGTATGGAAACCACCTCGTTGGTTGGGAAGTGTGTTGTGAGTCCTCCCTCGGTTCCGGGTGCGGTCTGGTTCCTCATCCTGATGTTGGCGAATGTCCCCCTAATCATTACCTCATGATTGCCGCGACGGCTCCCGAAGGAATTGAAGTCTCGGGGTTCGACTCCTTTACTCATCAGGTACTTGCCCGCTGGGCCGCTGCTGGGGAATGCCCCCGCAGGACTGATATGATCCGTAGTAACTGAGTCGCCGACCTTCACTAGGACCCTCGCATCCACTATCGGTTCTACGGGAGATGGTTCGGGTTCGATTCCCTGGAAGAAAGACGGCAGTCGCACGTACGTGGAATCCTCGTCCCACGGGAAAAGTTCGCTTGCTTCACTAGGAATCGAGTCCCATCTGGGCTCACTTAGGACGTCTGAATATCGCCTGATGAACATCTCTGGGCCAATGGCATCTTCTACGGTTCTGCGAATCTCATCATCACTGGGCCAGATGTCTGACAGCATCACAGGCTCTCCGGCACCATCCAGGCCAAGGGGTTCCTTGCTGAAGTCTATGTCCAATGTTCCCGCCAGAGCGTAGGCCACTACCAGAGGTGGGCTAGCTAGGTAGTTCGCCTTGATCTTCTGATGTATCCTTCCTTCGAAATTACGATTCCCGGAGAGGACGCTTCCCACAACCAGATCCCCATCGTCTATTGCTGACTCTATATCAGGATCCAGAGGTCCGGAGTTTCCTATGCAAGTGGTGCATCCATAGCCAACTACGCTGAATCCTAGAGAGTCCAGGTCATCGGAAAGACCCGATGCATCGTAGTACTCGGTAACGACTCTGCTGCCAGGAGCTAGGCTGGGCTTAACCCAGGGCTTGATCTGCAATCCTCTTGATCTGGCGTTCCTGGCCATCAACCCTGCTGCGATCATCACACTTGGATTGCTGGTGTTGGTGCAGCTAGTTATGGCTGCGATAACTACGTCCCCATGATTCAAATCACATCCCCTTCCTCCTATCGGTGACGAGTCTGAGTTCCTATTGGGGTCAATCCCATGGCCCTGATGGCCCGTCTCAGCATTTAGGCTGGCTCTCCAGTGGGACTTCATTTCTGAAAGTGAGACTCTGTCCTGAGGCCTCTTTGGTCCGGAAAGTGAGGGTTCTACAGTTCTCAGGTCCAATTCGAGATTCGATGTGAATTTGGGGGTAGTCGATGATTCATCGTAGAATAGTCCCTGAGCCGACATGAATCGCTTCACATCCTCCACGTGATCGGTGTCTCTTCCTGAGAGTATCATGTAGTCTAGAGTGGTCTGGTCGACGGGGAAGAAGCCGCATGTTGCCCCATACTCAGGTGCCATATTTGCAATGGTGGCCCTATCTGGTAGACTCAGGCTAGAGAGTCCTTTGCCATGGAACTCTACGAATTTTCCAACGCAGCCATGCTCCCTGAGCATCTCAACTATTCTCAGAGTCATGTCAGTCGCTGTAACTCCTGGTTGTAGTTCTCCACTTAGTTCGAAACCCACAACCTCTGGAAGCAGCATGTAGATCGGCTGTCCTAGCATCACGGCTTCTGCCTCTATTCCCCCGACACCCCAACCAAGAACCCCCAATCCGTTTATCATGGTTGTATGGGAGTCGGTTCCCACTAAGGAGTCTGGAATCCAGGTTCCATCTTCCTCCCTGGCTACGCTAGCGATCCATTCGAGATTCACCTGGTGCACTATTCCCCTTCCAGGCGGGACTGCCCGGAAGTTGTCAAGGCTCAATTGCCCCCATTTCAGGAACTTGTACCTCTCTGAGTTCCTCTCATATTCTATCTCCAAGTTACGCTCTCTGGCATCCGGAAACAGTCCGGATACATCCACTTGGACGGAGTGATCGATTACTAGGTCTACAGGAACTTGAGGGTTCACCTTCGCCGGATCGCCGCCGAGATCCTTCATTGCATCCCTAAGTGCTGCAATATCCACTATTGCAGGGACTCCAGTGAAGTCCTGTAGAATGACCCTACTGGGGCTGAAAGGAATCTCCTCTGGCTTCATTTCTGGCGACCAGGAGGCTATTCTCCTGACATCTTCCTCGTTCACGAGGAATCCATCGCATTTTCTCAGAGCGGACTCAAGAATTATCCTGATAGAGAATGGGATCTCATCCAATTTGCACAATCCCCTTTCCTCAAGGGAGTGCAGGTCCATGAATATGGCCATCGTGCCATCGGACTTCTCGAACTCTGACTTGGCACCGAATGGATTGTCACCCCCCACAAACTCACCAAACTAAACCAAAAGTCAGGAGTACATGAAGTTCACTAAGTGAAGTGAATCAGTTGATTACGCTAGCGGATAGGATTCTGACAGGATCCACTGGTCGATTAGAGTTTGTTTCCACCTTGCTGATAGCGTCAACGTGGTTCTGTCCGTCGGTTACGTAACCATACACTGTATGGCAACTCTCCCTGCTGCAATCCTTTCCAGCCTCCCAATCGAGATGGCCAGCAGATCCATCAGATGGTACGATGTAGAACTGGCTTCCGTCTGTGTTCAGACCTGCGTGAGCAGCAGCCAGTGCTCCGACAGTGTGCTTCAGACCGTTCTCGTGTTCTTGTGGTACGGTGTAGTCCGTCCTATCGGGACATTGTGACTCGGGCATTTGCTCGCCATTGCACCAACCATAGTAGTGTGCAGCATATCCTCCGGACCCCCCCATGCTCTCGATATCCCCTCCCTGAATCATGAATTCTGATATCACTCTATGGAACTCTATTCCGACATATGCGCCGCTCTCAACATGGGTAAGGAAGCTCTCAACATGCATAGGCGCCTCGTCCTGATAGAGCTCGATTTGTATCTCACCCGTAATTGTCTGACCGTTTTGGACGTACTGCACCTCCATTGAAACCAGAGGATTGTCGGACTCGTCAAAGAATTCAGAGACCAGCTTGACTGAGACCAGTAGTCCCGCAAGAGTGAGAATCATTACCAGCAATCCCAAAGGGGTGGGATTTCCCTGGTCAAACATCTGAAACCCGAGCCCTAGTGAAATTGACTCCTCGTCCATCATTGAAGCAAGTTTATTCATCTTGATGCGCGTTTCTTTGTTCTTTGAGTTTATTGACAGTGCATTATTGTAGTTTCGATACGCCTTCTGCCAGTGCGACTTACGGTTCTTGCCGTCTATCAGTCCTAGTTCGGTCCCTGCGTCTGCAGCCAATGCTAGTGTCTTAGCCCTCTGAGTCTCGTTTTCGATACTCCCCCATGCGACCCTTAGTGCTTCAAGAGCTCCTTCTGGGTCTTTCTTTTCCTCGACAAAGGCCACTGCGTCGTCCCAAGCCTTCTGTAATTCGGATGGTACAGGCACGAGCCGGCGAAACCCCTCTCATTGAAAACTCCAGCGGAAGGGCTCCTTTAGAAAATTGGTTGATTCTTCGATGGTAATGCATAAGACCCAGAGTCATCGCCGAGACCCCGCGAGTAGCCGTTTCGTGAGAGCACTGGGGACCAAGAGAGCAATGGAAAAAATCGTCAATGATTTCGTAGTTAACGTCGCAACCGCCAACGGAACGGGGTCTCAGTCGTCCAATCTCATAATTCTACATTCAATGTTCGAGATGGGAGTGCCCGTCAGTGGGAAGAACCTCTTCCCTAGCAACATATCTGGCTTACCGACATGGTTCATAATCAGGGCTAGTGACAGGGGATATCAGGCTCCGGGCGATGGGACGAACATTCAGATTTTGATGAACAAAGACACATGGATCAAGGATCTTGAGGGCCTTGAGCCAGGCACGATAGTGGTATACAACGAGGATGTGAAAATGCCTGTCGAGAGGGATGATTGCGTCCTATTAGGAATGCCAATGACAAAGATGGCCAGGAAGATAAACCCGAAACTTGGGAGGCTGATAGCAAACATGTACTACGTAGGTGCTGTGGCACACCTCCTTGGAATAGAGGAATATGCGATCGAAAAGGCGGTTAAGGCCCAGTTCAAGGGAAAGGAGAAGGCAGTTGAGCTCAATATTCAGGCCATATCAGAGGGAAGAGAGTACGCCAATGAGAACTGGGATTTCGATTGCCAGTTCAGTGTAGAGTCGAGGGAAAAGGATCCCGACACGTTCCTGATTGAGGGCAACGAGGCCATCGCCCTGGGTTCGATATACGGTGGGATAAGTATGCTCTCTTGGTATCCCATTACTCCCTCTTCATCTCTTGCCGAATCGGTAATCAACTGGCTTCCAGAGCTTCGAAGTGACGGTGACGGTGGGAGTACCTGTGCCGTGATTCAAGCAGAGGACGAGCTAGCAGCTGCTGGAATGGTCCTAGGTGCTGGATGGGCAGGAGGAAGGGGGATGACGTGCACTAGTGGGCCGGGGATATCCCTGATGTCTGAGTTCATTGGATTATTCTACTTCTCTGAAGTTCCCGGCGTAATTTGGGACGTCAACAGGGTTGGACCGTCCACCGGGTTGCCTACTAGAACACAGCAAGGGGACCTCTCAATGCTGTACGAGGCTAGTCACGGGGACACGCAGCACATCGTACTAATCCCAGGGACTGTAGACGAATGCTTCGAGTTCGGGTGGCGAGTTTTCGACTATGCCGAGAGGTTCCAAACTATGGTTTTCGGGTTCAATGACCTCGATCTGGGAATGAACCGCTGGAAGACATCCGGATTCACCTACCCGGATTCTCCCATGGATAGGGGGAAGGTGGTCAGGAGCCAGGAAGAGATGGACTCCATGCCCGAGTATGGGAGATACCGAGACGTGGATGGCGACGGCATAGCATACAGGACACTTCCCGGGAGCGGCCTCGACCCAATTCTCTACAGGGGAACAGGCCATGACGAGGATGGGGTATACTCAGAGGACCCTCAAGTATACCACGATACCATGGCTAGGCTGAAGAGGAAGATCGACGGTGCGAGAGAGCAACTTCCTGCTCCTCTGATAAGGGAGGAAGAAAAGAAGGACCTTGGAATAATATTCTACGGCTCAATGGAGAATACCATTGTTGAGATAGACGACATGCTAGAGGAGTCCGGACTTTCTGTCAGCACATGCAGGGTAAGGGCGCTCCCATTGCATTCAGGCGTGGAGGACTTCGTTAGAAGGCACGACAGGACGATTGTTCTAGAAATCAATCGGGATGGGCAGCTATTCGGCATAATCCGAAAGGAGTTCCCCGCTGAGTTGATACCCAAGATACACAGCGTTTCCTACAGTGACGGCATGCCACCAAGGGCAAGGGTGTATTCTGATATGATTCTAGAAGTATTGGAGGGCTTGTGATGCTGAAGCTTAACGTCCTCGAACTGGAGAAATCCGAATACACCGGAGGCAAGTCCTCGCTTTGCCCCGGATGCGGGCATGACCAGATTTCGAACAACATTATCCAAGCGGCCTGGGAGAACGGAATCCAGCCCGAGAAGATAGCAAAGATGAGCGGGATAGGATGCTCCTCGAAGACACCAGCATACTTCCTGGGGAAGAGCCATGGCTTCAACACGGTCCATGGCAGGATGCCCTCTGTAACCACTGGGGCGAACTTGGTAAACAAGGGCCTGAGCTTCTTAGCAGTCTCCGGCGACGGCGACACGGCAAGCATTGGAATCGGTCAGTTCGTACATGCCATCAGGAGGAACCTGGACATGGTTTACATCGTCGAGAACAACGGCGTCTACGGCCTTACCAAGGGACAATACAGCGCCACCGTGGAGAAGGGGTCCAAGAAGAAGAAAGGGGTTGCAAATCAACAGGCACCGATAGACCTCTGTGCAATGGCAATAAACCTCGGCTGCAGCTTCGTCGCACGATCCTTCTCTGGAAGCAAGAAGCAGCTTACCGCACTTATCAGAGCAGCCATGAGCCACAGGGGGATGGCATTCATCGACGTTATTTCCCCCTGCGTGACCTTCGCCAACAACGACGAGTCGTACAAGTCCTACAACTACGTGAAGGCCAACGATGAAGTCCTGCATATTCTTGATTACATCCCTCACTTCTCACCAATTGAGGAGGTAGAGGTTCCAGAAGGGGAATATCAAGAGGTGAGTCTCTTCGACGGCTCTACCCTCAGGCTTGAGACACTGGCCGCGGATCATGACTACACAGATGCAGTTTCTGCCCTGAGTGCGATTCATCAGTCCGAGAAGGCGGAAAGGCACGTAACAGGACTGCTTTACTACGACGATAACGTTCCCACGGCCACAGACACCCTAGGGCTGTCTGAAACACCACTGGTGGATCTCACCGAAGACCTACTTCGACCTAACCCAGATAGCCTAGAGAAGGTAAACTCAGGCTTCAGGTCATGAGTTGAAAAACTGGATTGCTCGGTTTTCTTGAAATATCCTAGCCTAGTCCGTGCCACGTCAGTCCCTTGGTGTAGCGGTCCATCATATGGCACTCTGGATGCCATGACCCTGGTTCGAATCCGGGAGGGACTACCAATTCGCTAGACATACTGGAACAGAAGTTGAGAAACCCAGCTTACCATCATGATGATCATAAACCACCCCAATGCCAGTTTGACCCATCTCGTAGGCTCCTTCCTCGGCGGGAAGGGGTCTATTCCAGCCTCCAGTGCCTGGGAGATTATTTCAAGTTCCTCCTCGATAGTCTCCGGGGGCCTGATGTCCATACATTCTGAAGTCCAGCATGCATATTCAATCGTTATCGTAGCGAGGTTGAAGCCCCGAATCCCCTCGAGTGGCTGTGGACGAGTTACCGGAAGGGGTAGATATTGCCAAGTTAGAGTCCCGTCCTCACATCCCATCCGCGTCAGTGATGCTCAGTAGGGTTTCCGGAGATGGTCATGAGATCCTGTTAGGACACAGGAGTCCGGAGCTACCAGCCTTCCCCGACCTCTGGTCCTTCCCCGGAGGAGGCGTTAGCAGAGTCGATAGAAAGGCGGCGGACACCCACCCAGAATGGTTGGCAGATAGGACCGAAGATAGACTGTCAGTTTTCACTCTCTTGAGGGAGATGCTGGAAGAGATAGGGGTAACCCCTGATGGTAATGGAGGTTTCATGGAGGTGAGTGACGAAGTAAGAGAGGCCGTCTGCAAGGACAAGTCCGGATGGCTAGAGGTGGCAGAGGCTGGAGATATCTCCATCGAGAAGTTCGATTGTCAGGTAATCACTAGGAGGATAACCCCGCCACAGTCTCCGACCAGATTCCAAAACACATTCTTCCACGTTGCATTGGGGGAATCGGGGGTGGAGGCGACCTTCCCGCCAGGAAGAAGCGAATTCGATAGATTCAGATGGTGGAGGCCAGAGGAAGTAATCGAGGCTTGGGAGAGTAACCAGCTGCACCTCCCGCCCCCGATACTCACTATCTTCAGGGATCTGCTGGAGGCGATGGAAGGTAGGGACCTTATCGCTGCCTGTAATGTGATGGCCGAGGACCCCCCCTCAGGCCCTCATAGGTTCGAATACGGCCCGGGAGTGGAGTGCATCCTAATTCCCACCGTGACTCTTCCTCCGTCTACACACACCAATTGCTTCGTTCTAGGGGAGAGAGGCGGACAGAGGGTGATAATCGATCCGGCAATCAGAGACGAAGATGGTTACAAGCTGCTGAAGGACAAGGTAGAGGAGATACGAGGAGACGGAAGCGATATCGTTTGTACTATTTTCACACACAGGCATCAAGACCACATAGGGGACATTGATATGATTTCCCAGCTTTACCAGGCGCCTGTTTGGGCGAGTGAGGAGACCCTGTCTGCCCTTCCGGAGATTCAGGAAACTAAGGAAATAAGGGAGGGCGATAAGATCTCTATTGATGGTCCTAGTGGGAGGGTGGACTGGGAGGTTCTAGAGACTCCAGGTCACTGCCCCGGGCAGATTTGCCTGGTTGGTGAACCAGGAGTCGTGGCAGCGGACAACTGCACGATGGTGGGCACCATACTGGTGCCATCGAGAGATGGAGACATGGGGGCCTACATCTCTGGCCTGGAGAGGCTGAGAGACCTTAGGCCGCATACTCTCTTCACAGGTCATGGTCCTCTGATTCCAAACCCTGAGAGGATGCTCACACAGTATATCCAGCATAGGAAGGCTAGGCACGCAAAGGTCCTACAGGCGGTCAAATCCGGATTCTCTGACCTCTCGGATATTGCAATATCTGCATACTCTGACTCGCCTGGTGCCAATCCAGCTCTAGCGCAGGACCAGGCTCTTTCGCACCTTAATGAACTGGTCCGAACGGGAGATGTCAGGATGACGGGAGAAGGCTTCCATTCTGAAAATCCTCCCCCTCGGGTTGATGACAGTTCTTAAGGGTCTGATGGAGTAATTTCACCATAGACAATGAGATTAAGATTAGCCCGGACAATTGAAATTTAATCTCTGGGTGTGAGATGCGTGAATGAGTACTGGAGTGGCGTTACTGAACTGGATGGAGCCATTGCTGAGGAACATTGGTTTGCAGTAGAGCCAGAGGTTTCAATCAGAGTAATGATATGGAAACCTAAAGGGGTGGGCGATTCATCCAATGGAACAATCGTGATGGTCCCCGGGTGGGGTTCAATGTTCGAGGGATGGCGTCCCCTTGTCTCAGAGTGGGTGAAGACTAGGCATCTGGTCTACATAGAGACAAGAGAGAAGGCTAGCTCTAGAATCGGCAGGAAGATTTCAAAGTCTGACTTCTCGATAGAAAGGCATTCCAAGGATATAGCAACAGTGCTAGAGATACTGGATATCGATCATTCTAGTATCGACTGGTACTCCTCTTCTCTTGGTTCGACTCTGTTAATCGACGCATATCAGAGAGGCGAGTTAGGTGGCAGGAGCTCTGTGCTTCTAGCCCCGAACACCGATTTCAAATTCCCACTGTGGTCCCGAGCGATAATCTACTCCCCCCTCCCCATGTTTGCATTCAGGAAGATGGTGGGGTTCGTAGCCTGGGTAGTAGACAAGCGGACTAAGGAGGAGGGTCAGAAGGTACGTTATCGCAGGGCACTACTGGCCCAGGACGTGCCTAGGATGCTGCTTTCAGCAAGATGGAACCTGAGATACAGCCTGCCCGAGGATCTCTCTGGGATAGAGATTCCATGCGCTGTTATGACTGCCAGTTCAGACACCCTACACGATTTCAGCAAGGTGCAGAGGATCGCTGACTCGATTCCAAATTGCGAGATGATAGAGGTCCCCTCAAACCAGTATGCACATGAGCCAGAAGTCCTCCGAGAGATAAAAAAATTTCATTCTTCGATAGGGTGAATCGCCACTTCTTCCATCGATTGCCTGATGAAGGGGACCGGGCCGGGCGGTATCGAGTAACATGCGAGAACAGTCGTCTTCGTTCGAAATCGCACGCATTGTGCAAGAGCTGTCCGAAATGGTCGGGGCGAGAGTCAGAAAGTCATACCAGCCGCATTACGAGCAGATTGTAGTCAGGCTAAACCGGAAGGGAATGCCATCTACCGACCTAGTTATCGTTAGGGGACTCAGGGCTTACTGCTCGAATCGAGATAGGCCCATGCCCACACAGCCTTCTCAATTTGCAATGATCCTGAGAAAGCATCTGAACAACTCCAGATTGGTCGGAGTTAGGCAATATGGATTCGACAGGGTGATTCAGATGGACTTCGAGCATGGAGGGGGACGATTGAGCCTGATTATTGAGTTATTCCGAGATGGCAACGTACTCCTTCTAGATCAGGAAGGAGTGATCATCAGACCCTTGACTCATGCGAGGTATGCCAGTCGGTCTCTAAAGAAGGGCGTGACTTATGCGCCCCCTCCGGAGGCAATAGATCCAAGGGAGCTCTCTGTAGGGTCTCTGAACGAGATTCTTGCAAGAAGCGATCATGCCTTGATAAGGACCCTTGCATCGAGAGTGAATCTTGGAAGAATCTACGGAAGCGCTGCATGCTCAATAGCCGGAATTGATGAAGATGCCCAATCAAATTCCCTTACTGAGGAACAGAAGTCTTCACTGGGCATCGCCCTCTCAAAGATGCTCGCTAATCTGGATGAGGGGGAGGGAGGCAACATCTGGCTATCTGACCGTAAGTCCAAGGATGCATGGAATTCGGCAGTGAACGAGTCTGATAGAGACTCAGCAGCGGCTGGAATCATCGAGTTCTCCCCCATAGATCTCCCCTCGATGGATGAACATATGAGGGAGACGACCGCTAGCTTGTCAGATGCATACGACTTCATCTTCGGCTCCCACGACGCTGCAGCATTCATTCGCAGGGAAGAAGAGAGGCTCATAGAGGCGGGCGATAGAGCAGAGGACGAGAGTTCCAAGCTTTCGAGGAGAGCATCTCAGCAGAGGAAGGCAATTGAGAAGTTCAATCAGAGGGCTACGATAACGCAGGAGCTAGGGAAGTCTATCCAGGATAACTGGGGCCATGTTGACAGCATTCTGGCCCAACTAAACAATGCCGTCGAGGAGAGGGGATGGCTGGACATAGCAGACATCGCTCACGAGGTTGAGTGGTTGGATAGCGTAGATCCGGCAAGACACACGGTGGTGGCGTTCCTTCCGGATGAGGATGGAGAGCCTGGTGCCAGTGTCACGCTGGAGGCATCAAAGACAGTGCATCAGAACGCACAGAGGTACTTTGAGGAGGCCAGGTCTCAAAAAAACAAGGCCAAGGGAGCCCTTGAAGCACTCGAGAAGACCGAGAAGTCAAAGAAAACTGCAGACAAGAAGGCTGCAAAGGAAGCCGCTTCGGGGAAGCTCAGAGGGAGGAAGAGAACGAGGAGATTCTGGTTCGAGAAGTATCGCTGGGCAATTCTTTCGGGTGGGCACCTGTTTATCGGGGGGAAGGATGCAAAGGGGAACGACATGCTAGTGAGGAAGCACCTCTCAACGAGTGACTTGTACTTCCACGCTGATCTCCACGGCGCTCCTTCATGCTCACTAAAGCTCAAGGAAGGTTTGGTTCCAAGCAATTCGCAGGAGGGGCCCATTCCCATGGGGGTCGCATCCATGCGAATTTCCCAGACACTGGGAGATGGTTTGGATGACGCGCGCGAATTGGACAGTTCAGTTTTTTCCGAGGCTGCTCAAATGGCTGTTTGCTGGTCTAGAGCATGGGGGGGGGAGGGGGGGCTGCAGCAACTGCATTCCATGCCAGATCCAGCCAGGTTTCCAAAACCACGGAGACCGGGGAGTCATTGGCAAGGGGGTCCTTCGTCGTAAGGGGAGAGAGAAGTTGGCACAAAGACGTCCCCCTTGAGGTAGCAATAGGACTGGCCGTTGTGAATGGGGTCCCGATGCCTGTTTCGGGAGTTCCAAGTACCATTTCCGAAATCTGCGAAAGATGGGTCAAAATATCTCCGGGTAGGAAGAAGAAGGAGGCAGTGGCGAATAAGATCTCCGAATCAACGGGGCTATCCCATGAAGATGTATTGTCCTGTCTTCCGCCGGGGGGCTGTTCAATAGAAGATAAAGGACTAATTAGCCCCTGACTGGATATTCCACTCTGGCGCGGTGATTGCGAACATCACGGAGTCAGTGAATCGATCATACAACCATTCTCTGTCCTTTGAAATTCCCTCCAAGCGCAAACCCAGCCTCTCTGCTACGGCTCGACTAGGATGATTGTCCGCTGCAACCTCGATAACTGATCTGTGTAGTTTCAAATCAACAAAGCAGTGTTCTATGACCCTCTTGCACGACTTGGTGATGATTCCCCTGCCTGATGAGGATTCTGAAACCCAATATCCCAATCCGAAGCTCCTATTGTCCCAATCTACCCAATTTAGACTGACCACGCCCACGAGATCGCCGTATTCACGAATCAAGTAAACCCAATTGAAGTTCTTGTAATCTCTTATCCGACGGATCATTGCTAACTCGTCATCCACTGAGTTGACGTCATCCAACCATGGAAGCCACTCCCTGAGGTATTCTCGGTTCTCATCAACAGTAACGAACAGTTCTCTGGCATCTCCCTCGATGGGAGCAAGCAATTCTAGCCCGTCTTCGACCATCAATGAGCTGGCAGGCAGAGGAGGGGGGGAGTCAGGATCATCCGGCCATCCGATTGGCTCAGGCATCATGCACCGCAATCAATCTGGTGTTTTAGTGGTTCTAATTTAGCGGCAACGCTTCAAGTGGACTGCCTCATGCGAGGCCATGAGCGGAAACGGAGGATCCGATAACTGGTCATATGGGGACTACCTAATGCTTCACGAGTTACTGGAACTTCAAGGAGACGAAAGGGGAATTTCTGCAGATGAAATGCATTTCATCATCGTTCACCAGACTTTCGAGCTCTGGTTCAAGCAAATAATTCGAGAACTCTCAGAAACCAGAGAGATTTTGGATCAGGTCCCTGTTCCTGAGGATGATATCCCTAGGGCTGTAGGTCATCTGGAGAGGACTACCGAGATTTTTCGACTAATGGCAAACCAATGGACGGTTCTAGAGACTCTGACCCCACAGGGATTCCTAGCCTTCAGAGACGGATTGGGCACCGCATCCGGGTTCGAGTCTTTTCAGATGCGTGAATTCGAGGCACTCCTAGGTCTTGAGAAAGAAGACCGAATGTTCGGTATGGACCCGATTAAGACATTCAGAAAGCTATCCGAGAGAGGGGGGAAGGACGAGGAGGTTCTGAAAAGGCTAGAAGAGCAGATGCAGAAATCCTCCCTATTCGAGTCGCTCATCAAATGGATTGAACGGACGCCCATCATGGGATCTTCTTTCGGAGGTGATGATGACGAAGATGTGGTGAGGGCATATGTGGAGGCCCACTTGGAATCTCATCTCAAGATGGGTCAAGATGCCCTGGAGAGAATGTCCGATTTGGACATGGAGGGAGCAGATAGGATGAGAGAGAGAATAGACTCATCACACCAGTCTGCAGTGTCTTTCTTGATTCCTGATGGAGAGATAAGTCGATCTAGAGCAGGACTTCTTTTCATTGAGTCATATCGAGAGTTGCCACTTCTGACTTGGCCGAGAAAGCTCATCGACGCGTTTGTCGAGTTAGAGGAGTCAATGGCAAAGTGGAGGCACGACCATGCACGAATGGTAGAGAGAATCATTGGGAAGAGGACTGGCACAGGTGGGACAAGCGGGGTGGACTACTTGGATGCAACAGCCAGATACCGAATTTTCAAGGACCTGTGGGAAGTTAGGACGATACTCGTTAAACCGCAGAGTAGACCTGACCTGATTAATGCAGAGTTCTACGGTTACACTGTGGATTCGTGAGTCCTGAGGACGGAATTGCATCGTGCCATTGAAGGCTAGGTCGTCAGTGGGCGGTCCATGTCCGCCCCAGTAATCTGTGCTTATGCACGAACTCCGGTTGGAAAGTTTCGAGGTTCGCTTTCACAGTTCAGTGCTGTTGAACTTGGCATCATGGCTGTGAAGGAACTATGCAAAAGATTGGGAATAGATCCTGCCGAAGGAGTAGTGGATCAAGTGTATATGGGCCAAGTCCTGCAAGCAGGGTGCGGGCAGGCACCGGCTCGCCAAGTGGCTATAGGAGCAGGGTTTCCTGTAACTACTCCCTGCACTACAATTAACAAAGTGTGCGGCTCAAGCCTGAAGGCTGCAATGATTGCTGCCACAGAGATTAGGGCAGGAGTCTCGGAAGTTGTGATTATTGGAGGGATGGAATCAATGACCAATGCACCTCACATTGCTCGGAATGTAGCCAAAGGACAAGACGTCCCCTTTGGTTCTCTTGAGTCTGTACTAATTGCAGACGGACTTGAGGACGCATTCACTGGAGAGTCTATGGGCAATACCGGGGAGACGGTAGCAGAGGAGCATGGGATTACCAGAGAAGAATCTGATAAATTCGCAGTCCGCTCACACGCCAAGGCCATCGAGGCATGGGAGAAGGGATGGATTAGCGAAGAAGTTTTTCCTGTCGGTTCTCTATCTATTGACGAAGGAATTCGTCCAGAGACAAATGAAGAGATTCTATCATCACTCAGGACTGTTTTCTCAGAAGATGGTCAAGTCACTGCAGGAAATGCAAGTCAAGTTTCGGATGGGGCTTCTGCAGTATTAATTGCTTCAGAAGAGACGGCAAAAAGGGAGGGTTGGCCCATCTTGGCAAGAATTGTGGAGTATGCCACATCCGGAGTGGAGTCCAATAGAGTGATGTCCGCGCCAATACCTACTGTCAAGAAGTTGTTGAAAATCACTGGTATGAGTATGGAAGATGTGGACATTTTAGAGCATAACGAGGCTTTCGCATCCGCTTCGTGTGCGATTAAGAAATCACTAGGAGTTCCCAATGGTTCATTCAACCCGCATGGAGGGGCAATTGCCATCGGACACCCTCTCGGGGCTACCGGAGCTAGATGCCTGATGACTTTGGTTAATGCCATGAGGAGGAGAGAATCTAGGAGGGGAGTTGTGACAGTTTGTCTTGGCGGTGGAAATGCAGTAGCGATGATGGTGGAGTGCCCTTAGCCAGGTTTTGACCCTCCCCTGCCAGTCATAGACCTTATTTGGGGGTCTTCGGTCGACTGTCTTGATGGTTGAGCCGGCTCGTACCCACACACGCTTCGAAAAGGCCAGAATAATCGGTGCTCGTGCGCTCCAGATAAGCATGGGAGCGCCTCTCTTCGTGACAGAAGACGAGCTACGTGAGAAGTACAGCGGGGAATTGATTCAACTCTACGGTGTAAACGATGCGAAGGAGAAAGTCGTTCTAGACCCAATGAAGATAGCGACACTGGAGTACGAGCAGAACAAAATCCCCATTGACATTGACCCTCACTTCGGGGAAGAATGAAGCGTTACAGCCCCTTACCGGGAGCGATAGCAATTGACTAACTGGAAGTACTCCAAGGGCCTAACCGCCTGTCTGATCGGCTTGACCGTGGTAGTAATCGGACTAGGTGGGCTAATTCGAATCTACGATGCAGGAGAGTCGTGCCCGGATTGGCCATTGTGTTTCGGGACCATCGGTTTCGATATTTCCGAGGAAGAGCAAGAGGCTTGGTACAATGAGAATCCAGATGAGGTGGATTCTAGGGGATCTGGCCATAGATACACTACTTTCCAGATATTCACAGAGTGGTTTCACAGGATTCTTGCAGGTCTAGTTCTGGGACCTCTGGTTATTCTCAACTGGTACATGCTGAGAGGAGGGGAGGATAAAGTCAAGTTCGCATCCACATTGACCGCTGTCCTAATTGTCTGGCAAGGTGCCATTGGGTGGCTGACAGTCGAAATGGACAATCTTCATTGGAGTGTAGCCCTCCACCTAAGCTCTGCATTAGCCTTCACTATGAGCATGTTTTGGTTGTGGTTAACCCTGACTAGAATGGAGGATGGGGTTCCTGAGTGGTTAAGATTTGATTACTCGATCTCTAGTAAATGGAAAGTCAGAGTAGGATTGTTGTCATTAGGAGCGTTCGTCTCAATTTTCTCTGGGACCTTCGTTTCTACGACCCCCGGTGCAAATTTCGGATGCGGAGTGGACGGCTTGCCCGATTCCTGGCCCCTGTGTAATGGAAAAATAGTAGATTCTGTAGAGGATGTTGTCGCTCAATCACAGATCATACACAGATGGTTTGTCGGTCTGATGCTAGTCGCACTGATTTTCGCATCATACTCAATTTCCAACGAGCAGTCGGGGAATAACAACCTTAGGAACTGGATTTGGGGCTCAACCTTCTTGTTCTTCGTCAATACTTCCATTGGTGCAATTTATGTTCTATCTTGGGATTTAGAAGAAGGATTCTTTGAATTCCTGTCATTAGTACACCTCATGATGGCTTCACTGACTTTCGTGACTATGGCCATTTCCTGGATCGGGTGCTCTATCGCTGAGGATGGGTGATTCAGATTCTCCATTCCATCAAAGACTACTTCTCATTGACTAAGCCAAGAGTGGTGGTTCTTCTACAAATTACAGCGATATGTGCAGTGATAATTCATGATTCATTGGAAGGAGATTTTGGTTTCGACTCGATTCAGACAATGCTGGTAGTTCTGATTGGAGGATATCTTACCGCGGGGGGCGCCAATGCGATCAATATGTGGTACGATAGAGACATAGATCCCAAGATGACCCGAACTTCTGGAAGAGCCATTCCATCTGGCAGAGTTGAGGCGGGTTCCGCGTTATTCTTCGGGATTCTTATTTCCATTCTAGGAGTCTGGTGGTTCTATGAAATGTCGAATGAAGTAGCGGCCTTCTGGTCGGCTTTCAGTGTTCTATTCTATGTTTTGATTTACAGCATTTGGCTGAAAAGAAGGACTTCGCAGAACATTGTAATTGGAGGAATTGCTGGTTCGACCCCCCCAGTAATAGGATGGTCAGCTTCGTCGGAGGACCTGTCAATCTCAACCGATTCAATGACTTCAGCACTAGAGTCGGTTATTGAACTCGGTAGTCCAATGCCATGGTTCATGTTCGTCCTTATCTTCCTGTGGACTCCTCCGCACTTCTGGGCTTTAGCACTATACAGATCCAAAGAATATGCAGAAGTGGGAGTCCCGATGCTGCCTAGTGTGAAAGGGCCTGAACGAACTCTTTTGGAAATGAAGGTTTACTCAATTCTGCTTGTCCTTCTGTCGCTAGCGGCTCCCACAACTTTAGAGGCAGTCAAAATTGAAGATTGGAGTTACCACGTCCTGAGTTGGACGATTCTTGGATTGAGTCTTTGGTACGCTTCCACGGTTTGGAGGATAGACATTTCAGAAGAGCCCGATGAAACAGGTAGGATCTCTAGTGCTGCAACTTCTTTCTTCGTCTCGATGCTATACCTTGCACTGATGTTCGTAGTTATTTTAACTGGAAGTTTTGGGCAATCAGGAGTCGTTATTGGAGCAATCATAGCCACTGTTTTCGTGACTAGGACTGAGTTGAAATCTACCACATAGTCCCGATGGTTTGAAACACCTGACGAACCATGGAAGTACACGGGTGAGACAATGGAAGAGCACGACCTAATCTACAACTGGAATGATATCGACTACTCGATAGATCGGAACGAGTCGAATCACCCTCATGAGCTGTGGTTCGACGATGAGACTCTTCGAGACGGTTTGCAGAGTCCTAGCGCGAGAAACCCAACAATCGAGCAGAAAATAGAATTAATCGACTACATGGAGAAACTAGGTATCCAGAAGGTGGATCTAGGTCTTCCCGGAGCGGGACCCTTTCACATAGACCATATTGATTCCATGCTATACCATATGGGAGAAAATGGATATAATCTCAGACCGGGATGTGCTGTGAGGACAGTTGTCTCAGATATCGAACCACTGGTGGAGCTACAATCAAAGCATGAGAGGCAGATCCAGGCCAGTGCATTTCTAGGAACTAGCCCGATTAGACAGTTTGCCGAAGGATGGACTATGGGGAGAATAATGGAGACCGCCGAGAAAGCGGTCACCTTCGCTGTGGAAAACGACATCCCCGTGATGTTCGTAACAGAGGATACCACCAGGAGCAAGCCAGAAGAAATCAAGCAGGTGTACGCGAGGGCAATAGAATTGGGGGCAGACAGAATTTGTGTTTGTGACACGTGCGGACACGTTACCCCGAATGGGGTTAGAAAGCTCCTAGAATTCATCCAAGAAGAGGTCATTCCCGACTCAGGAGTCAAAAGAAGAGAGATAGAGGTAAACTGGCATGGGCATCAAGATAGGGGCCTAGGAGTTGCAAACAACCTAGCTGCATACGAGGCAGGTGCTGATGTGATTCACGGAACTGCCCTGGGAGTAGGCGAGAGAGCAGGGAACGCACCCTTAGACCAGACCCTTGTTAATCTGAGTCTGATGGGAGTTATCGAGAATGATCTCACCGCGCTTAACAAATATACAAGAAAGGCTCACCAGTATGTTGAAGTGGCTCTTCCGCATAACTATCCGGTCTTCGGAGAGGATGCCTTTGAGACAGGTACTGGCGTTCATGCTTCGGCGGTAATCAAGGCGATGGACAAAGGAGATGACTGGTTAGCGGATAGAGTCTACTCCGGTGTCCCTGCTGGTGACTTCGGACTACAGCAGGTAATCAGGATCGGGCATATGAGCGGAAGGTCAAATGTGATTCACTGGCTGAAAAAAAATGGTTACGAAGCAGAAGACGATCTAGTTGCACATGTGTTCAATGTGGCAAAGACTCAGAGAAGGATGATGGCCGACGAAGAGGTCCACGATGCAATTTCTGAATTCAAAGCCATGTAGTTGGAGAGCACAGTTATACGGGGGTAAATTCCTCGAGGAACATGAAAGGAAGGCTCGTTGCTATTTCGGTATTGATCGTATTGGTGACGGTCTCATCATCAGTTCAGGCACAAGAGGAGACAGAACAAGAGGACAATGTGATTATCGATGTAGTGTTACCACTTGCACTCGCCTTCATCATGTTCTCACTTGGTTTGGGGCTAACCACAGGTGACTTTGCCTTGGTTTTCAGCGAGCCGAAGGCATTTACAATCGGGATAGTGAATCAGATGCTGGTGCTTCCAATTGTGGGTTTCACCATAGCAAGCTTGGCCGATCTAGACGGGGAGCTCGCTGTGGGTCTGATGATTCTAGCTTGTTGCCCTGGTGGAGTCACTTCAAACATTCTGACTAAGTTGGCAAAGGGAGATACTGCGCTTTCAATTTCCTACACTGCAGTCGTTTCGGTCGTGTCAGTGATTACGTTGCCATTGGTGGTTGGCTTCTCAATGGACCATTTCATGGGAGAGTCGGCGCCGGGCATAGACATCATTGGTCTTGGGATTACCATGTTCTTGCTAACTACTCTTCCCGTGGCTGTTGGAATGTCCATCAGGGCTACCAAGCCTAGCACAGCAGAATCTATGGACAGTAGTGTCAGCCTAGCCGCAGCGGTTCTGTTTGTAATAATCGTCCTAGCAGCAATAGCTAGTGAATGGGATACTCTGATGGACAATATCGGAACTCTAGGCCCATCTATGGTGGCACTAAACGCACTTATGCTCACCATCGGTTACCAGACTGCAAAATTACTCAATCTTGAGTCCTCAAGGGCTACTACTGTTTCGATTGAGAGTGGAATACAGAATGCGACCGTAGGAATTACCGTAGGAGGCCTGATTCTTGCTTCCCCTAGCGGGGGTCTATCCACTCTAAGCTTACCTTCAGGAGTATATGGAGTTCTGATGTATCTCGTAGTAGCACCCTTCGTGTATCTTAGAATATCCTCTTCTGGAGACTCTGAGAACTCGGATAATTGACTAGCAACAAAGACGAACGGCTATATTCTCTGGTTTATCTAAGAAGTATGTGAGAGTCGCCATATTGGTATTGTTGATGGTGTCCTTCTCCTCTGCTGGGCATGCTTCAGGAGCGGAAGACCATGAGGAAGCACCCACTGTAATCGTGGAAGATATCTTGGGTACATACTCAAGATCTGTCCAGATTGCGTTCGATAGGGTTTCTGACATCGACTCGTATGAAGAGGCAGAGTTGGCCGTAGTAGATTCCTGGCTGGTCGTGACTGGAATCCCGATTGAAGAGCACCGATGGACAGCAGCGGAGCCTGAGGACAGCGAGCCAGTAGAACATCTCAGAGGTTCCTACATATGGACTTTCGAAGATTCTACAAAAGGACTCGAAAAACTGAGGAATTCATTTCTGAAGGGGGAGATTGAGTCTTTCTCACCCCTATTGGATAAGTCAGTATCTACGAGATTCGAGCCAAATGACCCATTCTATGACGATCAATGGCATCTAAACAACACTGGACAAACCAGCGGGACGTCGGGCGAGGATGCTAATGTAACTGCAGTCTGGAACTCCTACAATGGTTCGGGAGTCGTGATCAGTGTGATTGACGACGGGGTGGAGCATTCTCACCCTGACCTTACTTCCAACTACCTGTCTCAGCACTCCTATGACTGGTGCGGGGATGATCTAGACCCGGATCCGAACTCCTGGGACGGGCATGGAACGGCGGTAGCCGGAGTAGCAGCAGGAATCGGAAATAATTCAATCGGGGTGACAGGGGCCGCATTCGGGGCAAATATCGCTGGCCACAGACTGATTGCATGTGGTTTCACTGACTCTACAGCTGCAGATGCCCTTAGTTATGATAACGGAGATATAGACATCTACTCAAACTCTTGGGGGCCATTCGACGATGGGAACAGACTCGAAGGACCGGGGCCAATAACCATTGCAGCCATTGAGAATTCGATATACAATGGAAGGTCCGGGCTCGGAAACATATACACATGGGCCGCTGGGAATGGACTCGAAGCTAATGACAATTCTAACTACGACGGGTATGCAAGCCTAAGATATGCGATTGCAGTATCCGCAATTACCCATTACGGGGATCAATCGGGGTACTCTGAACCTGGGGCAAACATCCTAGTTACCGCTCACTCCAACGGTGGGACTCCCGTCTATGAGGGGATAACAACCACGGATATCACAGGAACAGGAGGATACAGCGGAGGTGACGTGACCCACGACTTCGGAGGAACCTCTAGTGCCACTCCCCTTGTCTCTGGAGTTATAGCGCTGATTCTGGAGTCGAATCCCGATTTGACATGGCGTGATGTTCAGAATATCCTCGTCCATAGTTCTAGAAAGAACGACGCAAATGATTCTTCTTGGTCCGTGAATGGGGGAGGCCTCACGGTCTCCCACAAGTACGGATTCGGAGCAGTGGATGCAGGTGCAGCAGTATCATTGGCTGAGAATTGGACAAGCAGCGGAGAGGAGACGAACGCTACTTTTGGTCCCTTTACAGAGAATCTCGCCATCGATAATGGACAAAGCGCGTGGACCGAGTTCAACCTCTCGGTTCCAATTGACTTGAGCCTGGAGTCGATAGACGTAATTGTCGATATCACTCACACTGCCCGGGGCGAGTTGGACATCGTTCTGGAGTCACCTAGTGGCCACCAGTCGTGGCTTGCAGAAGTTCATGATGACAATAACGCAGACTATTCGAATTGGAGGTTTGGGACGGTCCAGCACTGGGACGAGTCCTCTCAGGGTAACTGGATCCTGAAGGTTCGAGATTCGGTCAGCGGATCTAACTCCGGGACTCTGAACTCATGGGAGTTGATTTTCCATGGAGTCGGAAATGTTACAGACACAGATGGCGATGGATGGCCCAACTACAACGATATAGACGATGACAACGATAGTTGGGAAGATGTAGACGAGATATCTTGCTCTACCGACCCTCTGGATAACTCTTCCACTCCGTCGGACACAGACTCGGACGGGGTATGCAACTACCTTGACTCGGATGACGATGGCGATGGCCTCAGTGATGTGAATGAGACTTCGGTGCATATGACGGATCCACTCGATTCTGACTCGGATGACGATGGATTGGATGACTATCAGGAAATTGTAATCTACGGGACCAAGGCAATTGACAATGACACCGATGATGACGGGCTTGACGATTATCAAGAGGTAATGGTCCATAGCACGAATCCACTGTCTTACGATTCTGACACCGACGGAATTAGCGATTATGATGAATTAGTTGTTTGGTTCTCAGACCCCCTGACCTTCGACGCGGACAACGACTCGGACGATTACTATCATTTCCAAGACTGCGATGATGACGATCACGAGGTGAATCCTGGGATGTTAGAGGCACTCAATGGAAAGGATGACGATTGTGACGGTTTTGAGGATGAGGGCTTCAATGATTCAGATGTGGATGGAGATGGATTGTCGGACTGGGAAGAATTCCACATCCATGGAACAAATCCAGAAGATTCTGACTCAGATGGGGATGGAATACTTGATCAGAAGGAGTTGGAGTTCGGTAGTAATCCTTTGCTAGTTGATCTAGATGCTGATGGTGATGGAGCTTACTGGTTCGATGACTGTGACGACAACGATTCAAGTTTTGCACCAGACGTTACTGAGTCCCTAGACGGACTAGACAATGATTGTGACGAAGACGTAGACGAAGACTTCTTCTGGATTGATACAGATATGGATGGATTGACTGACTATGCAGAGTATCACCAATACTCCACGAATCCTAATGACGGAGATTCTGATGGGGACGGACTACCCGATGGGACTGAATTGAATGAATTCATGTCTGACCCACTCGTTGCTGATCCAGACTCCGATTTAGATGGATGGTATCATTTCCAAGACTGTGATGATGATGACTTCGAAAGGGCTCCTGAGCGTCCTGAGGAGCTAGATGGAAAAGATAACGACTGCGACGATTACGTGGATGAGGACTTCTACGAACGAGATACTGATGGAGATGGCTTAAGTGACTATTCCGAGTATCACAATTATAGTACCTCATTCAATTCTGCAGACACGGACCAAGACGGGGTAGACGATGGGACTGAGATTGCTCGTGGCCTTTCTAGTCCGGTATTCATGGACTATGACAGAGATAATGACGGATTCTACGAGTATGAAGATTGTGACGATCTAGTCGGAAGCACATACCCTGGTGCAGTTGAACAGTGGAATGGGGTTGATGATGACTGCGACGGTGAAGAGGATGAGTTTGTGAACAGGCTAGGTCTAGTCTTGTCAAACTACGAAAAGACGTCAGGCACTGTTTTCTTGGAAAACGGGGACTTGTACGATGGCCCAAGGACGTATGGTTCGGTACCAGTAACCTGGGATTCGGCAAACGAATCATTTGAAATCTCGGTATCTGGGATTCAGACATCAGTTGATGCCACGATCACATGGTCCATGAGCGGCTATTCTCTGGAAGCCAATGCCACTCAAGACGGAAAGGCTGTGATTCTGATGCCAATCAATTGCAGAGATACCGAGGAAAGTATGCAGATACAATTCTGCGATGAGGGGTCGTCAATTCAGAGATTAAAAGCTGTAATCACAGAGGACGGTTACTACACTGAGATCGAGTGGAATGTAATGGTGACCATATGGGTAGAGCCTCAAAAAGAAAGTTGGCTTTTCTCGATTATTTCCAGTCCAACAGGCATGACTGGGATAGTAACGTTCCTGATTGCCCTCTCTGCAGGAGGATTCCTGATTGGGCTTAGAATTTCGAGGGCTAAGGAGTTACAGGATGCTCTCGAAGCATACGGAGTCAGTCCGGAGAGACTCGCCATCAGTCCGGAAAATAAGGGCATCGTGTTACCTTCTGCTCCTGATGTTTCTTGGTCAAACGATGAAGTCTCGTGAATCAAGAAAATAAATCAGTGGGAATCAGTTTTCTTCCTCCTCGTCGGTCGATCCTGCTGGACCCCATTCTGCATCTGGGGATCCTCCGGACCACTCTCCAAACACTGCGATGTCCTCAATATCATCGTCATCCCTCCATGGAGGTTCTCCATCAGAACCACTGATAATCAGACAGCCCTCTTCGTCGAGTCTCCTCTTCAGAGTAGAGACTCCTCGCTTGACTGGTAATAGATGACCAATCGGAGAGCCAGAGTTAACGAATGGATGTGTAGCCGAGCTGATAAGGAGTCCTCGAACGGGGGAATGGACGTCATGCTGAACACCTGGGAGCTCTGGATCAGTAATAGTCGCAACAATCTCTCCTTCCTCGACGAAGCTTCCAGCAGGTGCCAAGACGTCCAGTAGTCCCCCTTGATCGGAACGAATCCAGACCGATCCCGATGCAAGAATCCTGAACCTCGGTTTGCTAGGATATCCCGGAAGCATTCTCAGACTCCTTAGGAGATTGATTATCCCATACATGGAAATTTGAACTGATTCCGGATCCGCCTCATCAGAACCCCCTCCTTCGTAGGTAATGCAGGCTATTCCTTCTTGATTGGCAACCCTCCTTAGGGAACCTCTTGGTCCCTCGCTATCCAGAATTGTCTCTATTCCAAAGGCCCTTGCAATTCGATTACTGCTTGCATGAGCTAGATTGGCCCTGATCTGGGGGATGTTTGTCCTTCCCTTCGCGGCGGAATGGAGATCGATAACGTAATCGCTGCTTTTGATGACATTGCTCCATAGCTTGTAGGCTACTCTTGAGGTGGTATTACTGTCGGACTTTCCTGGAAAGCACCTGTTCAAATCCCTCCCATCCGGGAAGTCGCGAATCATTCTCCGATATCCGGGAAGGTTGACTATGGGTACTATTCGAATTGTTCCAGCTAAGACGGCAGAATCAATGACTCGTTCTTCTCCCATGAAGTTCGGACCGCATAGGTAAGTTAGGGCCAGAGGACCTACAAGTTCGTCTCCATGTATTGCACCTAGAAGGGTTACGACAGGACCAGGCCTTGAGCCATGAATTATGCTTATGGGGACCGGCCAAGATTCTCCGATTTCAACATCTAGAAGTTCGTACTCCATGTGTCTTATTGTTCCTGGTTTTACCCTCTTTCTCATGAATACATGATTTTTGTTTCCTTCATTTCTAGACCATTTGGAAGGGCTCTCTCCCACCTCTCCCAGAGCCTTCTCTATCTCCTTTCTTCGCTTCATAGGAATCTGATTGGCTATCTTGATTGGAGCGAATCTCCGCTTCTTAGCACGGGGAGGGGGTTTGGATTCCTCTGCATCTACGACTGGAATCGAATTGCTCTGTTCGTGTTCTGGCACTGTTGGCCCGAGGGATTGCCAAATTAATACAATGCGGAATAGAGTTTTGGGAAAATTCAATTCGGAATAGTCCCTAACGAATGACATGGCAGGCACAGATAGGCTCTCTGTTCAGGAGATTTATGCCCCGACGAGTATTTGTTTTGGTTGCGGCCCCTCTAACGAGGATGGCCTACGAATCAGATCATTCAGAACAACAGATGGCCTGGAAATGGAATTCACCCCTAACGAGAGTCATCAAGCATTCCCCGGGATGATTAATGGAGGGATTATCGGAACGCTTCTCGACTGCCATGGAAACTGGACTGCGGCGATTGCACTAATGGACAAGGCAGGAGATACCGAGCCTCCATGCACTGTGACTGCATCATACAGTATCAAACTGAGGCGCCCGACCCCAATGGGAAGTACTCTAATTGTCAAAGGGAAAGTAACTGAGATTGGGGATGACAGGGCCAACGTGAAGATGTCCCTCTCTGCAGGTGGAGAAGTATGCGCAACTGGAGAAGGGTTATTCGTTGCAGTAAAGGATGGTCATCCGGCCTTTCATAGATGGAATTAAGATTCACTCGGCATCCTTTAGAACGGCCGAATTAGAGTTCCCCCATGGACGACGGGGATGAGGTATCTACCTCAAGTCTAGATGAGTTCGAATTCGATGTCCGTCTTAAGAAGATGCTACAAGAAGAATGGGGAATAAATAGTTTATTTCCTCCACAAGCGGAAGCACTGCCAAACTCCCTAAAGGGTAGAAATCTGATGCTCGCGGTCCCTACTGCGAGTGGAAAGTCGCTAGTTGCTCATATCACCCTGGCGAACAGGCTTATTGGAGATTTGAGTGGACAAAGAGGAATTTACATCGTTCCTCTAAAGGCTCTAGCATCGGAGAAATACGAGGAATTGAAGCAGGTGTGCTCGAGCGTTGGACTGAAAGTTGGCCTTGCTATCGGAGACAGAAGTAGTGAAACAAGCCTGGTGGAAAATTCAGACGTACTAGTCTGTACTAGCGAGAAACTAGACTCGATGCTGCGATCTAAGCCCTCGCTTCTGGATGATATTGGAATAGTAGTGGCAGACGAGTTTCACCTTTTGCAAGATCCTTCCAGAGGCCCTACTCTTGAGATTCTACTGTCCAGAATAAGACATAGCTCGTCGAGAGTACAGATCTTGGCCCTCTCTGCCACAGTAGGAAATGCACAGGAGCTGTCCGAATGGCTGGAGGCAGATTTAGTAACCTCTAACTGGAGACCAATAGCCCTCTACTCAGGTACTCTGACCGGATTGGACATTAAGTATCACTCAGTAGAGAGCCCGGCAACGGATTTCATTTTACCAGAACCTAAGCGTCTCGAGGGGGGTGTGGATAAGAACCTCCATTCTGTGATGGACGACACTATTGGGATGGGGAAGCAGATGCTAGTTTTCGTTTCTTCAAGATCATCTGCACAGAAAGAGGCCAGAGAGCTCTCAAGTCACTTGAAGACTAGGCTAGAAAATGGAGATCTTGGTTTCACTGAGTCAGTGGTTGAATCTTGGACCTCTATGTCACAGGAATTGTGGAGGGGAGAGGATGGTTCGGCCACTGTGAAGGCTCTTTGGAATTCAGTTAGAGGAGGAGTAGGTTTCCACCATGCTGGTTTGACCTCCTCCCAGAGAAAGGTGATCGAAAATGGATTCAGGAATGGAAATCTCCAGTGTATAGTCGCGACTCCAACTCTAGCACAAGGAGTAAACTTACCAGCGAGTCGAGTCGTTGTCAGAGATACCAGAAGATGGAGCACAATTGCATCGAGGAGCATGCCTCTGCCGGTAATGGAGGTTAGGCAGATGATGGGAAGGGCCGGAAGGCCTGGGTTTGATGACTTTGGAGAGTCTTTCCTGGTTTCCAAAAACATTCAGGATGAGTCGAATCTAGTAGAGCTATACCTAAGAGGAGAATCAGAACAAGTGACATCTAAACTGGCAAATCCGAGCGCGCAACGTGCCGAAGAGGATGGTTCCCTGCTAGCACACATTCTGTCAATAGTCGCAACTGCCGGAATAAATGACAGAGATGGAATATCTAGGTTCCTATCGAAGACTTTCCTAGCTAGCCAGATGCCCGCAGAAACCTTGGAAGCCAGAACTGATGACGTTCTGCATTGGCTTTGCGAGAACTCAATGATTGAAAGAACTGGAGAGTCTCAGGAAGTCAAGAGGGCGATCAAAGGGAGAGTTTCAGAGTCTAGTGACGAAGAAATGTGGGAAGACGAGATGCCATCTTGGGCAAATTCTGCTACCTCAATTCCAGGATTGGATCTTTTCAAGAAAGAAGAGGGGCGAAAATCGGTTCTATCTCCTAGAACCGGCCCAGCAATTTTCGGATTCACTAAGGCGAGTGCATACCACGTATCCGAGGGTTCAGTACCAGAACCAGCAGCTATGACATATTCTCCCACTTCTCTGGGCTCAAGAATTTCGAGACTCTACCTTAATCCAATTTCAGGGAAGATAATCCATGATGGCCTGAGTAGGGCAATGGAAATTGTCTCGGGCCAGGATAATACTGGACAGGTGTCCCCCTTAACTCTCCTCCATCTGGCATCTTGCACTCCTGATTTCCTCCCTCTGTGGCCAAGGAAGAGAGATTATGACACAATAATGGGGGTCTTGCATGGTCATGAAAGAGAGTTGTTGGGAGAATCTATAGATCTTGAACAAGAACGAAGAATGAAGGGTGCATTAGTGGTTCAATCATGGATGGAGGAAGCCTCCTTGGATAGTATCGAAGAGGAGTGGGGAGTCCAACCCGGAGATCTCAGGAGCAGAGTCGAATTGATGGAATGGCTGCTATTCGCGATGCGAAGAATTCTTTCAGAGGACCAGAACCTAGCAAATATAGAACGTGATGCCCACAAGATTCTGTATGATTCAATAGACGAGGTACATAGGAGAGTTAGGTTCGGTTGCAAGGCTGACATCCTAGGACTTGTTTCAATCAAAGGCATAGGCAGAGTTAGAGCTAGAGAGATGGCTGAATCTCTAGGAGTTTCGACCGCTTTCGACGTTTCAGAAATCACTGAAAAGGATAAGGCAAGACTGTCTGACCTTAGGGGATGGAGTCCGAAGCTCGTTGACAATCTGGTTAAATCTGCCGGGAAGTCAGTGAGAAGGTCGCGCTAATCAAATTCTTCAAGGGGACCCCATCGGAGCATATGGACTCGAAGCATCCAGTTCCCTGGTTCCCGGCATGGGGGGTTAGGTTTCCTGAACCGATTAGCAACGTGTTCTCCATCGTCTCAATCATCAACGAATTCAGACCGAGCAACAGATGGATGCTAATGGCATTCGAGTCCGCTGCGAGCGAGATGCACCTTTGGACTGCATGGTACGCACTTAGAAGAAACGAGATTTCCGGAGAAATGGTAGCCAAAACTGCAGACACTGAGTTTCTAAGGCTAATCTCGGGTACTCGACAGATAAACAAGGCATTCGAGAGGTCTGGAATCTCAGTGGGTGACGAAAAGGCGTGGATAGTCATGCTACCCGATTCAGAACTAGGGGTTGGTTTCGGTGAGTTTTCGATTCCAGTGGACACGTTCAATGATTCAAATGAAGATGCTATCAGGCTCATAGAGCATCTCAGAGGTTCATTAGTCCCTGAAAGGCCCATTCCTACGATTGAGGGCCTCATGAGAATAGGGAGTGAATATCGAATAGACTCGAAGATTTCGGATATTGAAGAGGCGTTTCTTACACATTTATCCCTCTCGAGCCTAAAGTAAGTGATTTCTCATCAGTCATGTTGATAGACGGGTGTCCTGACAGAGGAACATAACATGCCAAAGTTCTACGGATACGGTTCATGCATAGTTTGTGGTATTGCGTGTACATCTGGAAACTTCCTGATGCACGATTCCAAGAGATACTGTACTGCGTGCTGGATAAAAAAGAACAACCCCGATCATCCGAAAAAGGAAGAGGTAATGGAGAAGGTTCAGGCATCTGTGAAAGAATGGAAGTGCGCAAAGTGGACTAGAGAAGAGGGCCCCTTGCCTCTGGGTCCTATGTCGGTAAAGAAGTGAGGGCTTAGATGGGGAATGACTTCGTTCCAGATGACTTAGATGCATCAAATTGGGAAAACCTAGAGCCCTTGACTAGGGACCTCTTGGAAAGGAAATTAAGTTGTTCAAGTTGCTTGGAAAATTTGATTTCAGACTCATCCAAACTAGCAGAACATGTTTCCGAGACCGGAGCACTGTTGTATATTGGGATGACGTGTGACACAGAGAGCGAGGAGAAGAAAGGTAGTTTCCTAGAGTTTGTTAACAATGTAAGGCCCAAGCTGTCTGAGTTCTCGGATTCTCTCAATAGAAGGATTGTGAATCACCCGTCAGTTGATGATCTCCCTGAAAGATACGACCTGATGCTTAGAGGGATGAGGAATGATATAGAGATATTCCGAAAAGAGAACATCCCTCTTGGAGTCAGGCAGACTCAACTAGTAACAGAGGCGCAGTCAATAAACGGTGCTATGACAGTTGATTTCCACGGAGAAGAGATGACCTTCCCGCAGATGAGCAAATTCCTAGAATCAAACGATAGAACGGAGCGTCAGGCTGCTTGGACCGCTATGGCAGGGAGAAGGATGGAGGATAACGAGAGGCTATCGGAAATCTTCGATGAATTGATTTCGATAAGACACCAGATCGCTCTCAACGCGGGATTCGAAAGTTACACGCAATACATGTTCAGGGCGATGCATAGGTTCGACTATACCATCGAAGACTGTCTCGAATTTCATGACTCTGTAGAATCTGTATGTATCCCAATACTCAATGAGATAAACATGAACAGGAAAGCGGGTCTTGGAATTAGCGAATTGAGACCATGGGATGTTAATGAAAAGGGAGGTTCTGGTCCCGATATACACGGCAAAGATCCGCTTAGGCCATTCCATACGGTTGAAGAAATGGTAGAGAAACTGTCAGAGATGTTCAATGAAATCTCTGAAGACCTCGGTGGAAAATTCGACAGACTCGTAGAAATGGATACCCTTGATCTGGATACCAGAAAGGGCAAGGCCCCGGGTGGTTACCAATACTACTTGGAGAAGAGCAGGGTACCTTTCATTTTCATGAATGCGGCTGGTCTGCAGGGTGACTTGGAGACTATGATCCATGAAGCAGGCCATGCCTTCCACTCATTGTACTGTGGCCATTTGGAACTGATTGACGAGAGAGACTATCCGATCGAGTTTGCTGAGGTCGCTTCTATGTCAATGGAATTACTAACACAACCATGGTGGGACAAATTCTACGAGAATGAAGAAGACGCCGCAAGGGCGAGGAGGACGCATCTAGAAGGAGTGGTTTTCCTGCTTCCTTGGATAGCCACCATAGACTCTTTCCAGCATTGGATTTACGCTAATCCGGGTCATTCCAGGGAGGAAAGAGCAGAGGTGTGGCTCTCAATAAGGGACAAATTCGGATCAGACATGAACTGGACTGGTCATACAGATTTCAGAGAGGTTTCTTGGCAGCAGCAGGGCCATCTTTTCGGTGTACCTTTCTATTACATTGAATACGGAATAGCGCAACTCGGATCACTGCAGCTATGGAAGACACAAATGGGGGATCCGCAAAAGGCATTGGACGACTACGCGAATGCGATGTCACTAGGGAACACAAAGACTCTTCCAGAGCTCTTCGAAGCGGCAGATCTGAAACTAGGATTCGATGAGGGGCACTTCCTCTCTCTACTCGGGATGGTCGAGTCAGAGCTGTCGGAATTGGCTGCTTAGTCTTCGGACTCCGAGACCTGCGCGCTAGTCACGCAGGCCATCGGATGTCACGGTAAAGACTGCCTCACCCTCGGGTAGATTAGGGCTGTCAATTAGGCGAGCAATTCTACGGCCCCCCTTTGACTTCCTGAGGTAAAGGCGGAATGTGCTGGCGTGGCCGACGATATGCCCTCCTACTGCTCTTGTGGGATCTCCCCACATCGCATCTGGTTTCGCCTGAACCTGGTTTGTCACCAAAACGATCGCATTCTGAACATCTGCGACCTGCTTGAGTTCCTTCATGTGTCGGTTTAGCTTCTGCTGTCTGGGAGCTAACATCCCTCTGCCGACGTACTCAGCTCTGAAGTGACTTGTTAGAGAATCGACAATGATTACTTTCACATCAATACTCTTCGCCATCCTTTTGATCTCATCGACAAGCAACATCTGGTGAGCAGAATTGTAAGCCCTGGCTACGTGTATCCTGTCCAGAGCATCTTGAGGATCCATGTCCACTCCTTCTGCCATCTGGGCTATTCTCTCCGGTCTGAAAGTGTCTTCAGTGTCAATGTAAACCACCTCGCCATCTAGTCCCCCCTGATCCAAAGAAAGAATGCAGTTCACCGCTAACTGATGTCCAATTTGCGTCTTTCCACTTCCGAATTCTCCGAATACCTCTACTATTGCCTGAGTCTCGAAACCTCCACCTAGTAGTTCGTCCAGAGATGAAGCTCCTGAGGTCAACTTCTGGACTCTCTTCCTCTTCTCGAGAAGTGCCACTCCACTAACGAAACCCCCAATATTCGCTAGCTTCTTCGCTCCTGCGATAATCTTGGCGGCAACTGCCTCTCCCAGTTCTGCTTGGTCTGATAGTTCAGACGGACTCATCACAGCTATTCCAAGAAGTTCTTCGAAACCTGCTTCTCGAAGTTTTTCCGCGGTCGCAGGGCCCACCCCAGGGAGATCCTCGATAGTGGGCTCTTCATCGTCCACATCGATTACAATTTCTTCTTCTTCCATTTTCTCACTTGCTGTTTCTTTGCTCATCCTGTTCACCAATAATTCCCTGTCTTTAATCGGGGGTATATGAACAAATGAAGGACCCCTGGTCGATCTATGAAAGTAGTCATTCTTTGAGTATCGTTGCAGTATAGCGATTTTTCACTTTCACTTTATTTTCTGGTAGCGGGTGATGGATTTGAACCATCGGTCTCCGGGTTATGAGCCCGACGAGATAACCTGACTACTCCAACCCGCTACCTGCCCGCTGGGGCCTCGATTATTTGAAGCGAGCGGGGGGTGAAAATGAGTCAGCAATGGCAACAGTATTGTGATGTCAGCGTTCCGACGACATAGGAACCCACCATGGATGGTCATTTACTAATTCAGAATGCGACCCTGATTTTGCCAGATAGGGTTGTTGAGGGAGACCTGCGTGTTTCTGGTGGGTCCATCTCGACCATAGCACCCGGAGGGGGATTGGATGCTGGAACTAAAGAGGCAGTGATTGATGCAACGGGCTTACACTTGCTTCCAGGAGCAATCGATCCTCATGTTCACTTCAGGGAGCCTGGAAGCACCGAAAAAGAAGATCTAGAGAGCGGAAGTAGAGCTGCTGCTGCAGGAGGAGTAACCTCATTCCTTGACATGCCAAACAACAATCCCAATGCTACAAATCGTTCGACTTTGGAACGAAAAATTTCTATCGCTTCAAAGAAGTCTGTTACCCATCATGGATTTTTCATAGGAGCCACCAAAGACAATATCTCAGACCTGCAAAGTGTGGAAGGAATGGATGGTGTTTGCGGAATCAAAATTTTCATGGGCAGTAGTACTGGAGACCTGCTAGTACATGAGCAACAGCAACTTGAGAATATCTTCGCCAATACAGGAGGTATCATCGCGACCCATGCAGAAGACGAAGAGCGCTTGCAGCAGCGTTCTGCAGAGTTCAAACATCGAACTGACATTGCGTCTCATGCAGAGTGCAGAGATGTTGAATGTGCTTTCCTAGCTACCAAAAGAGCGACTGCCCTAGCCAATGATCACGATCATCGTCTCCACATCGTCCATCTGACAAGCCAAAAGGAAGCAGACTGGTTGAATAAAAACAAAGGTGAGCTCATTACTACCGAGGTGTGCACCCAGCACCTGACTTTCGATCAGGACGATGTTGAGAGTCTGGGAGAGAGGGCATTGATGAATCCACCAATTCGTTACACTGAGGATAGAGACGCTCTTTGGAGTAGGTTGAAGGATGGCACAATAGATTGCGTTGTCACCGATCATGCCCCTCACACACTGGAGTCAAAATCTTTGGGTTTCCCTAACGCACCGGCTGGAATGCCAGGAGTCGAGACATCGTTACCGCTAATGTTGACGCACGCATCGGATGGCAAATGTAGCGTCTCCGAAGTAGTTAGCTGGATGTGCGAGGGACCTGCCAAGGTTTACGGCATTAAGAACAAGGGCTCCTTAATCGAGGGATATGATGCTGACTTGACTTTGGTGGACATGGAAACTAAGCGAACCATAACCGATGCGGATACATGGACGAAGGTTGGATGGACACCATACGATGGTATGGAGCTTACAGGATGGCCAAGATACACAATCGTGGATGGCGAGATAGTCCACAAACGAGAGGAAAACGGTACACTACGTGGTTCACCGGTTGCACTACCAGGCTCAGTGGGTAGAGCACTAAGGTTCGGTTAGTGGCCTTCCCTAGTCCTCGCAACCCTCTGAGTCGGACTCGTTGCATGTTTGCGTCTCTGTCCCTTCAGAATGCTCTTCTGAGTCCTCTTCGACTCTATCCGACTCCTCGAAGACATAGTTGTATTCTACTGGCTCATTTCCGGGGAGTTCCAACTCAACCATCACATGCAGGTCAGTCGTCCTATGGACCGTAGCTCCGCCTGCTGAGAAGGCGTAGACGTAATCTCCCATGAACAACGATCTTCTGATGCTCGTCGAGCCTGACCACCAACTTGACAGGCCCTCCTCGTTGTAGAATTCTGAGTGCTCAACCTCGCCATGATTTGATAGGGTCCCGTTTTCGGTATCTATGTTAATCATCTTGAGCATCGAGACGTATTCATACCCGTAGTGAGAGTAGACCTTGCCCTCGATCTCGATTTCGTCGTAGACGTACCTGTGAGTGGATAGTGGGACTGCCAAAAGTGACTCAGGAGCCCAGAAGGTGAATGCCTTGTGCTCGTAAGTTGCTTCGGAGTAGGACCAAGACCAGCCGCAGGTCATGATGTCCCCGCAGTTATCGTCGAAGTACGCAGGCGTGAGTGGAAGAGTATCCGATAGACTCGGATTACTGGTGTCACTGACATTGAAAAGGGAGACTTGTGTAATTGACCAATCAAGACCGAGCCCATCTGCGCCTCCAGCTATCCCAATGGTGAGCAGGTTGTCATCGTCAATTGGATGGATGTAAGTTGACACTCCGGGAACGTGCAGTTCCCCCAGAACAACCGGTTTGTAGGGGTCGGAGAGATCGAGGACCCATAATGGGTCAATGTTCATGAAAGTCACAAGGTAGCCCCTATCTCCGACGAATCTAGCACTCCAAATCGTCTCTCCTTCTGCAATATCTCCGAGGAAACCGATTTGATCGAGCCTCCCTTCTCCATCATCCATCAAGATAGTGACCTGGTTTGTTGGTCCTGTCCAGACCGGTTCTCCATTCTCATCTGTTTCAGCCAACCTCCACCATAACCACCAGTTGTTGGAAGTCGAGGCTACGCGGATCGAGCCATTGTGCTCACTTATTGAGAACTGGTCGTTTACCGTCCCCTCGACCCTTCCGGAAGCGAGATAGATGGTGTGGTTTGCATCGCTGATGTCAAATGAGTGGATGTTCGTAGCATCCTCCCACTCAGAGTTCCTCCAGAACCACCAGCCGTCGTTCGCTGGCTCAGCTAGAACCAGGGTGTCCTCTGAGGAGTAGACATGGGCCCATGAGGATGTGATGTGATCAACCTCAAGAGATACTTCTTCATTGAGCATCTGCATTGTCATTATGGTAGTGAATCCCCGTCCTGCGCTATCCGAGCTCGCTGAGAACTCTGTACACTGCTCGTAGGTCAAAGGATGTGTGAATATCTCCCCTCCCCTGATTTCGTATATGTGCGGGACGAAGTCATCCAGAGTGAGCCCTGATATGACCTGCTCATTGTCTAGAACTGTCTGCTTTACGCTATCGTTCCAGATACCCATTCTCTCGTCAGTATCTTCTATTGACCAGTACTCCTCTGGTAATTCGACCCAGTTTCTGATTCCGTCGAAGTATGTCCAAAGGTGTGTTACTGAGCGAACCGTCCCATCAACCATCCTTGCCGTGTGATAGTTGCCCTCGATGTACATCTCTTTCTCTACAACCGGAGATGATCGATTCGATATGTCGACCACGGTATACTTGACTAGGTTCTGAACCTTCGTGTAGCTGTAGGTCACGTCACTGAACGGGTCGGTGGCCGTGACTTCCTCGGACATCAGCTTCCTGAGTTCGCTATCTTCGGGTAGAGACCAGTAGTATATGGAAGAGGAGATAACCAGCCTGTCCCCATCAATCATCATCTGAGTAGGGTTTCCCTCTATTGTTAGGTTGGACTCCAATGTGAGTTCACCGAACTCAGGAACTCCCATTATTAGTAGCAATTGACCGTTCAGCATGTAGATGTGATAGCCATCAGTCTTCAGGAAGTCCGCTTCATCTACACCCTCCTCCTGATTATTCGTACCCGAAAACTCCCCCTCACGGGATTCGGTAGTCTGTCCGGACCCAGTTCCTCCAGTATCAGAAGCCGAGTCATCAGCAAGAGCCAATTCTGGTTCCGCGAAGTTAGACCCGCCATCCATCCTCATCATAACTGGCTCTGTGACCCAGTGCCAGTAGCTTTGTTGGTCCAGACTAACTATCATCTCGTCGTACACTGCCGTCTTTAGATCCTCCAGAAGTGTATCGCACGCATCATAGGTCTGAAGAGAGGGAGAAGATCTAGTCCTCTCTGGCAGATCCAGCTTTGGATAGTCACCCTCTAGTGCATCTATGGTCCTATCAATGTCCTCGATGACCCCATCCACAGCCTGAAGACATCCGGCTGTCATCATCAAGAGCATCATTGAGAAAGCTCGAATGGATTTCCTCCTCATATCCTTATCACTGTGATTCCTTATTTCAACAGAGTAGTGGTCCAGAATACACCAACCATGTTTCAAATTCCTATTGAACCGTAATTCAGTGGCTCACGCATTTGAGAAATATTGTTCGGTGCTGGATCCTCAGAATCCTCCTCTTCTTCGCTCGTCATTTCAACGCCGCCAGGGTGCTCACTGGTGACGAGGCTCTTAGTGCCGGCAAGAAAAATCAGCGCGGCGACCTGCATGTCCAGTGTTTGGTCCATGAAATCTATACAACGTCATCTGTAATTTAAACAAATTGGCGGCATGTGTAGGTGATGTTTCAGACATTTCCAGATATTGGTGCGAACACCGGGAGTTGAACCCGGGTTAGCAGGTTGGGAACCTGCTGTCATAACCACTAGACCATGTCCGCCTCGATCGAGGGAGAGAGTCTTGGTAATTGAGAGGCTCGGTTAACACAGAATCGGGATCCCCTAGACTAGGCGACGAAGTGCTTCCATTGACGAGTCTGCATCTCCCAATGATTCCAAACAATCGTCAATCTCCCCTTCTGAGAGGGCCCTCTCTGCGTCTACAAGATGCCTTTCGGTCGAAATCCTATCTTTGTTTTCCGCTCCATAACCCGATGACTCGAGCCTCTTCCTGAGTTTTCTCCAATCTCCATCCAAGAATTCTAGCATCTCTCGGGCCTCTTCGACCCTTGAATGGAAGTCATCCAGCTCTTCGACTATTGCTCTCAGGCTTTCTGCGGCCTCTATCCATTTTCCTGCATCCGCAGAAGATTTCGTCTCGGCCATTCTTCTGGTCCAATCAAAACCCAATTCTCCTGCTGGTATCCTGTCCTCGATGCTCTTGACCTGTCTCAAGGACCTCTGGACGGTGGTTCTCGCTTCGGATTCCTTCCTAATCGACCTAGTGACCCCCTCCGAGAGTCCTATTGAAAGAGATGCGTTTCCGGAATCTAAAGCCTCTTTTGCATCTTCCAACCTCTTATTCAGATCGACAATTAAGGCCGAATCGCAATTTGAAACCTCGCTCTTGGCCTCCTCTAAGGATTTTCTTGCCTGTAACATTAGGTCTTCTACATCATCCATCTGAGATGGGATCTCCGAAACAATTGCCAGTGCGTACTGTGGATCTTCATCTTCCATGGCTTTTTTTGCTTCATTCAGAGTTGATAGAAGTCCTTGGACTAAGTGACCTTCCGCATCAGAAATAGCATTCTCGGCTTTATCAATAGCTTCTAGGGCATTTTGCCAATTGGACTCAATGGCTTCCGCTTCGGACTTAGCCTCCCTGAACCTACTCTCTGAAGCCCTTAGTGAGCCGTTTTCAAGTTCTTTCATAGCGTCTTTGAAAATCTTCCTTGGCCTACCTGGGAAACCTGTTACTTTCTCGGCTCTATTGACGGAGATTTCAGATTGTTGCCTGATCTCTTCGACATCAGATACGAATAATGAGATCCTATTTGCTTCCCTCTTGGCCTCGGAAATCAGTTCAATTCCTCTTTCAGGATTTTTCCATCCCGTCTCTCTGGCCTTCTTTAGCAGAGAGTTTGGTTGCTGCATCATTGTGTTCCCAGACTGTAGACCGAGTATATGCTTCTCTGCATCCTTGAGTTGTTCAGAGAAATCTTGCCTTTCTTCCTCTAATCCATCTTTTGTGAAAAGTATGGGCAAAGTGGTGAATGAGGCGGCAATCGCCATTATCAGGAGAGATGCAGGGTCTGATTCCAGAACTATCGGAATCGCAAGAGTGAATCCAATTGTTGTTACCAGTCCTCTCCATCTCCTTGTTTTCACGTCGGATCTTAGCATACTCCAAGATGTAGAATACAGGATTACAGAGAGAAGGATCAGAGTGAGGACTGCGGAAACATTTCCTTCATCCCTGTTTACCGCTGCTATCGCCAGTAGTAATGGCCAGCCAAGGCAGCATGCAGTGGAGATTCGCATCCTCTCAGTCGGTCCAAATTCCACTAGGTCCTGTAGAAGCAGTGCAGAGGAGAACAGGATTAAGACAGGTAAGTAACTGTAGAGTGGAGGCGAACCAGATCCTAAAGAAGAGAAGAGCCACCAAGCCCCGAGTATAATCAGGAGAATCTGAAATAGCAATGATGCCCTATCAACTCGTGATCGATGTCTGGCGACGACCCGTGATGGGTAGTCTGGAAGCATCGCCATATAACCCGAAGGTGAAGAGGGGGTCAATATGTATACGGTTCCAAGGGCGGGGTGGGGACCGGGTTACTCAGAGTTCCCGTACCACACAAACAAAAATGCCAAAATTCCAATCAGCACAGCAAATATCAGCGATGTAGGTATTCCTGCTTGGCTCTTTACAGATACTTCCATCGGAATATCCCCATATGTTCCCGCTGAAGCGCTATCCCAGCTAAGGTATAGACCCTCAACGGTATCGTTCTGAATCTCGAACTGGAACTCTATTGTCGACTGTCCGGGGCCTGATTCCAAAGTGGCTACGAAAGGTTCCTCGGTCCATCTACCACAGATATCTGAAAGACATACTCGAGCGAACGCGGGGTCTGAACCATCGTTTTGCACTAACACTGTGAGCATTACGCTATTTCCAATCTTAGCATCATCAGGAAGTGTCGCTTCGACCACTCTGATGTGAGCCCCTCTCCGAGGCTCAACAGTGATCGAGATCGGCTCTTTCCTGATATTCCCCTTGGAGTCGGTTGCTTTCACAGTGATGTTATGAGTACCCTTCTTGAGGCCAGAGAGGTTTATTGGCTCGAAGACCGACCAATCTGGGCCACTAACAAATATCTCTTCCCCGTCTACCAATACGGACCATGATACGTCTCCTATCGAATCCAAGTCATCGAAAGAGTGAGAGAGGTTAATCTCTAGTACATCCCCCTCATGTAATTTATCGTCGTACTCAATCTCTATTCCATTGGAGAATAATCTTGGAATTACTATCGGGGGGTTTGCATCCAAAACCGTTAGTGTCCATTCTGACAAGACCGTGTTACCAGCATCATCGGTAACGACCAGTACCATGAGGATTTCAGATGGCGTCCTCTGCATGTGCCTCTGATTTATTCCCATATCGGCACCATTGATTCCCATGCCCTGGTTGGCTGTAAATTCGAAAGTTTGCTGATTTAAACCGGTTTGCCTCCATCCCTCTGATACGTTTGTGTAAAGCTCCAGCATTACCGGTAGAGATGAGTCGTCAGATGCGTTGACCTCTAATGAGATCAAGCTCCCTGAAAGCGCTAAAATCGGCGTTTGACTTCCATTTTCTATCACCTCTCCTTCGATTCCGTCGACTGAGAACTTCCCACTCCAGTGTGGCGAGATTCCGTCAACGGTGGGGTTGTCGTTCCAATGCGATGTCGCACCATGGAAGTCAATGCAGGTTGCATTCACGCTCATAATGTCCCCGTGGATGAAGTTGAGATCGCTTGGCTTGACTGATATCCAACTATTCTCGAATGAGGAAATTGTTGTACCGTTTTTTCTTATTATCCACTCTATTCTTGGAATTTCCAATGGATTATCCGAGCAGGTTGCTGAGAACGAAGAGGGCTTTTCAAGAGAGATGGTAGAGGAAATTTGAGGAGAGCTTGTAGCCGAAAGGAGCGGTGGCATGTTTCGGTCAATTGTAATCCTGATGTCATAGGCAACTGGAGCCTGAGACCTGTCGACAATGAATGCTCCTGGGCTACCTGTGATTATCTCTGACATTGGGCTAAACTTGAACTCCCAGTTCTCAGGAAGAGATACTCTTAGGGGGACTTCCTCAATCAAAGCACCTACTCTTGGGAGGTCAATTAGTCGTAGAGTCCTACCATCAGAAGTACCGATCAGATTTCCACTCTCAGTCCACCCCCATTCCCCTTCAGTTCTGTTTGTAGGTCCTATTTCCGGAGGATTGACAGATACGGCAATGGATCCGACGACTGACATGGAAGAATGGTCGAATGCGCAACAGCCACCTGAAAATGAGTCGGTCCAGCTTCTGGAAGAGACTACCAGTTCAGAGAAAGAGTTGGCTTCCGATTCGTCCAACCACCCGTCCGAGTTACCTAGAGCCTGATCTATCTGGTCCAAGAGTCCAATTGATCTGTTCTCCAGAAGATCGGTGCCATAGCTCTCGAGAACGGATACCCGTGCGAACCAAGTCGCGTTAACCTGTGAGCTATGTGAGATTGGGTGAGTGAAATTGAGGAAAGACTGCCCTTGAATTGTCTGGTTACCATTAGAATCTGAGAAAACTGGATTAGATTCATCTTGCATAAATGAATCGTAAGATACAGTAATTTGAGATAATGCGAGAAGGGTACAGATGAGGAGAGTTGTTAGAATCACTGATTTTCCATTCTCGGATGGCATCTGGGCACCTCACTCAAGTTCCAAAGATTATTTTGGAGCCAGAGAAGTCAATTTCCAAGGGGAACATGCGATGGCTTTCACCTAGATCCCTTTGTAGAATTCCTCGTAGATGCCGGTTTCCACATACCAAGAGGAAGCCTCCGTTTCCGGCCCCGAGAAGCTTGGCCCCTATCGCTCCCGAAGAGATAGCTCTCTCGTACAAATCATCTATTTGTTTGTTCGTAACGATTGATGAGACCTCTCTCTTAGATAACCATGTCTTGTTTAGAATGGCCCCCAGTGAATCGAGATTTTCCTGCTCTATATGGGAAGCTGCCTCGTCAGCGTGGATCCTAATTTCCCTCATCCTACTAATCTTGTCGGACTGGTCATCGGATTCCTCGGATAAGACCTTGCTGGCACTCCTAGTCAGGCCTGTGAAGACGAGCGTGAAATTCTCGGAGAATTTTTTGGCCAATCCTTCCGAGACCTCTATTGGTTCGACTTTAACTCCGTTTTCTCCGAATCTGATTGAGTTGACTCCTCCGAAAGAGGCGGCATACTGATCCTGTCTCCCAATCGGTGCACCCAAGGTGTCTATCTCGATTTGGCAAGCCTCTTCAGCGAGCTGTTCCTTGGAAACCTTCCTACCCTGGAAGGCATGCATCGCATTTAGTAGACCCACGGTCACCGTAGAGGAGGATCCTAGTCCTGTTCCCTGTCCGGGTATGTCAGCAATCGTGGTAATCTCGATTCCAGAGTCTATTCCAGTTAGCCTCAATGCCTCCCTAATTAGGTCGTGTTGGATTTTATCCAGAGAGTCCACATCCTCCATGGTTGAGTAAGAAACTCTAAGCCGATCATCGAATCTCCTGTTTATGGTGACATAGACGTATCGGGACAGTGCAGCTGAAACTACCCTGCCACCTTTTGGTTCCGACATCGAGAAGTCATCGATATCTGTCCCACCGCCACAGAACGAAACTCTGAGAGGGGTTCGGCTGATTATCATCTAAACTTCGGACCAGAGTGTCACACATCAAGACGCCGGTTCGGGGGAATTGAGTATTTTATACAATGGCAAGGCATATGAAATGGCTGCTTCCGCGAGAGCTAGAGAACAATGGGCGACATTGTCACTATGGACGATCTAACCAACCAAGATATCGTAGACGTTCTGGATGATGCCGAAAGATTAGTTCCGGTTGCTAGAGGAGATGTTTACCTCCCTCTTCTGGAGGGAAAGGTGCTGGCAAACATGTTCTTTGAGAACTCGACAAGGACCAGGATGTCATTTGAGACTGCCATGAAGAGGCTCGGCGGTTCCGTCCTGAACTTCACTTCAATAGGCACATCAGTTGCGAAGGGTGAGACTCTCTATGACACTATGCAGATGGTTGATGGATATGCTGATGTGGCCGTTATCAGGCATCCGAGACAGGGTGCAGCCCAATACAGCGCAGACGCAGTGGGAATTCCTATTCTGAATGCTGGTGACGGTGCTGGGAACCACCCTACTCAGACTATGCTTGATCTCTTCACTATCAGACAGGTACATGGCACTCTGGAAGGGCTTAATGTGGCCCTTGTCGGAGATTTGAGATACGGCAGAACTGTTCACAGCCTCTCCCACGCACTAGTTAGATTCGGAGCCGAACTCACTCTGGTATCACCATCAACACTGAAGATGCCGGTCGAGATAGTCTCGGATCTCAAGGAACATGGTGCAAAAATAACGGAGACAGATTTATTGGAGGAACAAATCGCAAATGCGGACGTGATTTACGTAACTAGAATACAGAAGGAAAGGTTCCCCGATGAGGACGAGTACGTCAAGGTAGCCGGGATATACAAGATCGAGGCATCAGACCTTTCCGGCGCCAAGAAGGGGATGATCGTCATGCATCCACTACCGAGGGTGGATGAGATAAGTCCAGACGTGGACTCCACCGAGTTCGCCAGATACTTTGAGCAGGCTTTCAATGGAGTTCCCACTAGGATGGCACTACTATGCAGGAGTCTAGGAATTGATGTCCCAGAGAAGGTGAAGTAATGAGCGAGATGAGGAGAGTAACTGCCATTCGAAACGGCACAGTAGTGGATCACATCCCCTCAGGAAATGCGATGCAGGTAATCAAGATCCTGAGGATAGATACGGACAGGGCTACCCCAGTGTCTCTGGTGATGAATGTACCCAGCGATAAGTTGGGAAGGAAGGACGTCCTAAAAATAGAGGACAGGGAGCTGGATCAGGAGGACTTGGATAGGCTTGCTCTGATAGCGCCTGCTGCCAGTATAGCGATAATCAGGAATCATGCTGTTGCTGAGAAGATGAAGGTAGAACTGGCTGATGATCTCGTAAATATTGCTAAGTGCTTTTTTTGGAACTGTATTACTAAGAACGAGCGTGAACCATTGCCCCAAAGAATGCGTGTTACATCGAGGGACCCATTGCAACTACGATGCTATTACTGTGGACGTGGGCAAGAAATAGATGAATTGATCGAAAACATCCTCTAAGTTAATCTGTGTCAGGAGGCCTCAGAAAGCCAGTTTCTCATCGTGCATGACTGACAGACCTCCCGACTGGTAATCTCACCACATTCCTTGCATTTTTTCACATCTTTAGTAAGGTCTGAATTTGCCATTAAATACATCTCTCTTATTCTGTCTAGGGAGTGGAGAAGTCCGTGTCTTGCTCCAGGGGTCTGTGACTCTAGATTGGCAACAACCGACCTACTCTGTTGACGCATAGCGCCGGGAGCGTGGGGACAGTCTCCATGATGAATGGGGAGGCCCGCAAACAAGGCGTGAGCGTGGATCTCTTGCTCAGGAATCCAGCGAAGGGGGACAATCCTAGGAACCAATCCATCAATCTTGGAATGAGTATGTGGAGCTAGCCGGACTGATCTTTCAACCTCACCCTTTTGGAAATTCATGAGAATGGACTGAGCCATGTCATCCAGATTGTGACCTAATGCCATGACATCGGCACCCACTCTCTCAGCCAGAGCATTCAGACCCTGCCTACGGAAGACTCCACAGTACGAACATGGCATGAGCCCCTTCGCCTCAATGTGACTCTCTCCCATTGCAGGCATGAGCTTGACCACCTCGTCCATTCTTCCATAACCCATCTCCTCGTAGCTAAGAGTCTCAAATCTAAGAGAATGTGAGTCGGCAAGTTCTCTCGCGAATTCCATCGAGGGAGCACGATATCCATCGATTCCCTCGTCAACGCAACCCGCTACCAATTCCACGTCCCTTCGACCCCCGATAATGTCAGCCATCATCGATAGTAGCACTGCTGAGTCCTTTCCGCCTGAAACAGCTACCAGGATGATGAAGGGCGACCCATCGTCCTTGGTAGCTTTCTTTGGGAGGCTTAGCTGTGCCCTCAGTTCCCTCGAGGTTCTCTTTCGAATTGAGGAAGAAAGATGCCTTCCGCACAGATGCTGCCCGCTGTACTCCTGAAAGACAATAGCATCGTAGCTACACCTGCTACAAGTCTGAACCTCGATGGCTCCTGTCATGTAACGCCGGCGAGCAACATAGGCTTCAAACCATCCTCCGGTGATTTGATTGGCTGACTATGTACCGGAAAGTTATGGGCAGTTCTGAAATACTACCGAATCGGAGCGGGATTGGAGACAAGAGTTTCTCCCCAACGATTGACAGGATTTCCCTTTTTGTGCTTTCAGTTTTGGGCATATTAGCCTTTCCAGGGATAAAGGAGGTTCTAGAGCCGATTATGGGTAATATGTCTGGCTTAATGACTACATGTGGCCTGATTACAGTTATTCCTCTAATCGCGACGTCTATTGGAAAGATGTACGTTAGAATCAGGGCCTAGTTAGAGCGTAGCTTCAAAATTCTTGATTCCACGTAGCCGGAAACAATCTGCCAAGGGACAACGAACCTTAGTCCAGCAACTGCTATGATGAAAAGGCCGGCAGAAATTACCTTGCCGTATGTCATCTGTAGTTCCAGAGATTCCTTTACTTGACCGGTCCACTGTGTTCCCTCCAGTATTCCGACGATAGAAATCATAAGGTCATCGAATGCCAAAGCCAGAGCCGTGGTGACTCCTACCAGAGAGACGACAACTACGAGCTGTATTAGATGGGAGTTGACCACGTTATTGAACTGCCTGATGTACTCTGGATCTCTCTTTGACTCCTCAGGGAGCGAAGCCGCATATTCCATGTGAGATATGGCAGCAGTTCCAGACTCCATGAATAGAAGCATCAGTATGGCAATCCCAAGTAGGGAGCTTGCAAGCGGGGAGACTAGGCCACCGAGAATAGAGCCCTCCCCTATCTGAGTTGGAAGTGCGCGAAGTCCTACATCAACCTCAGAGACTATTGGTTCGAAGGTAAGCACAGCATGGAATGCGATTACGATTATGTAGTAGCCGACCACCCATGTAATCGACCTCTTAGAGAGCCCCCATATGCCGATCAATCCGACCAAGACTGGAGCGAATACAATTCCTAAGAACACGAGTTCTCCCAAGAGTCCCAGTGGATGGAACAGCTCCCCTATGTGATTCATTGAATCGTTGCTATTCCAGGGGAAGTGGAATCCATTGGAGAATGTCGCAGAAATCCAAGAGAAAAGGAACGGGAGGACAACCCAGGCACCCAGAAATGCTGCAGCTACCTGCTTAATTCTGTTCTGGAGCTCCTGAGAGGATGACCAGAATCTTTCTATCGCGAAAGTAGAAAATAGGCACAAAACCAAGGGTCCAATCATGGACATTGTGCCCGTCTGTCCCACACCGAGGAGGAAATCCGGAATTAGGAGTCCGTTGGATTTATCCATCCACATTAGACCCCTAGTGTGCTCGTATGAGGGGCACCATGTATCCGAGTTGTTGTTTAAAATGAATTCATCGCTACATGGGCCATAGATATCGCTCATCCTCATTAGCAAGAGCAAAAGTGAAACTGTGGAGGTTATCTGTAATACAAGGATCTGCCATTTCTTTCTGAGTGCAGGGATATGCAGGGTCTCTATTATCTCCTGCTTCTTTTCAGTTAATTCCAAATTCTCACCCCCTCGACTGTACCAGAGCCTGCGACAGCTCGATATCGGGCATCCAATCCACTACCCTGGCCCCATATCCCGATACGGCAGTCAGTCGATTCTGTCTCTCCAACTTGAGGACCTCGTAGGCCATTCGAGGGATGCGGCTAACTAGTCTCTCGAGGTCAACGCTGCTTGGTGACAAGACGATGACCTCGTGTCCGTTTCCGGATAGGTTCCTGATTGCAGGTAGAGTGGTGCCATCTCCCTCTAGGCTGCTAATGATGAAGACGGGAGAGCCACGGCTGATTCTCGGGGACAGGGCGTTTGTTACCGCCTGGAGAGGCATCGATCCAGAAGGGGAAACAGAAGCTAGACGACTTAGGACCTTGTACTGCTGTTTATCCCCAGTATCGGGTGGAAGGAAGTCCATCCTACTTCCATAGGTCACCATTGCAACGGAGTCCTTTCGCTTAAGGAAGTGGCTAGCAAGAGATGCCGCTGCAGACGCGCCCATCTCCAGGGGGTTCTTCAGGACCGTCCCAATCCTACTGACCTCTCTTGTGTCGAGAATAACGAACACATCAGTGACTGCATCCCTAGTCTTCTGATTTACCATCATATCACCGGTTCTTGCAAAGGCCTTCCAATTAATTGAACGGATTGGATCTGTAGAGAGGTACTCCCTGAGCGAGTAGAATTCCATCCCAGGCCCAGGAGTCCTGAGTGTGGTGGCTCCGGTGTACATCTTTGGGACGTCGGCCCTCAGCATTGCGTCCTCAACGTCCCTGACCTGCGGGAAGACGGTGACGTCACACATATCCTCAATCTTCGACTCGTTCACGAACAAACCGAAGGCATTGCGGTGCCTTACAGAGATAGGTCCTATCGAAAAATGCCCCCTTAGAGGGCACCTCAACATGTATTCTAGCTTGGTTGACTGCCCCGGACCTAGGTTTATCCTAATCTGGTTTATACCCCGTCTTATCTTCATCTCGTGAGGGACGTTGTCGAACACCTCCAATAGTTGTGTTCTCCTGTAGGATTTGTTTGTGATTGTTAGCGAAACCTCGATCAAGTCTCCCTTGTATACATTTGAATGCGGTACGAATCGTGTTATCTCCAGTTCAGACTGGCCTACTATCCATCCATTTAGAGAGATGAAGGCGATGAAAGTTAGGCCGATTATTATCATCTGGAAGTTAGAAATCATCATTCCAACCAGGATTAGGCTTACTCCCCCAGCTAGCATAATTGCTGCTTTCCTAGTCCACAACTTTCGCCACACCCCCAGATTCTCCCCATTGCTTTATTCTCCTGACAATACCAACCAATTCGTCCGGCCTGTAGTTCCTTTCCTCGAAAAGGAAGCGAACGAGAACGGGGTCCCGGATCATTCCCTGTAGCTCAGAAGCCGGCATTGCATCAAACTCCTCCATTGTTAGGGCATTGAGATTCCTAACCCTCGTGAGTAGGACTTGTCTTATTTTCTCTGGCCTCTGATAGTACTTGTATCTCTCAGCATCTCCAAATCCGTAATATACAACTCTGAAAACATGTCTCCAGTCCTCTGGATCCTCTTTCCTGATCAATACAGCCTCTAGCAGAATAAACAAGAAAAGGAATAGTATTAACATCGCCATCCAATCATTGGTGAAGTAGATTAGCAGGTAGTAGACCAGGTTGTATGTATCGCCGAATATGGTGGGCTGTTGGTGCCTGCTCTCGTCGAAGATAACTAATGCGTTTTCTCCCGGAAAGGTGCCGTTATCGTTCAGTATCAGAGCTTCAGCCACAATATCCAGAATCCATTTCCTGTTATCGTTTTCTGGTACCATACCAGAGTATATCGAAGCGAATTCTGGATCATACAATGAATTGATCAGAACTGATCCATCCGAGATGAAATGGACTCTGCCGGTCTCTGAGCCTCGACAAAGAATGGCTTCGCAATACCTGACGTAAACTGGGAAGGGTCCCTGTTCATCCCCTGCAAGCCCGAACGCAGCAAAAGATCCTACGGAGTAGTTACCATCTCCATTATTGTCTATCCACGAGTCCTGAGTGGTTTTTGAGATGACATAGCGCCTTTCAGCTGGGTTGTATGAGGTAGTCTTCTCAAATGCTGATGGGGTGTTAGTTAGTATGCTGTAGTCTTGTGACCAATCCCATCTGGGTTGATTTGTTGTTGGATCTGTACCTTGGAATCGATGCGCACATAAGCCTGAGTCCTGGATAGTTACAAATTGTGCTCCTATTTCTGGATCATTTGAATCTTCATCCAGAACGTCGACAACGCCATCTCCATCTACGTCTCTTATACATGGATTTACAGAGGTCTGAGTTCCTTGTGAAGAAGTGAAATTGAACGCTGAGGTGGTATTCACCCACACGAAATCAGACCCAAGATCATTATCATAGCTGTAGTCGGAATAGAGACGATGGTTAGTGAATTGAAGACCGAACTCCGAGGCAAGATTACTCGAATATCCAAAGTCGTCCATTAGGATGAGCGTACCCCCCCTTGTGACGAATTCTCTGATAGCAACAATCTCGGAAGAAGTGTAACCGTCTCCCTCGGAAAATTGTATCAGATCGTCTTCGCCAGTGAAGCGTGGGAGAGAAATTGTGTCCCTCTCCACACCAGATATCACGAAGATGGTCTGCTCGGGATGATCAAGGTCACTCAAAAGCAGAGGACTAGATACCAGTGCTGTTGTCTCAACTCCCTTATTGTTCAGTTCCTCACGAAATGAGCCGAGATCGTTCCACCCGTCTCCATATGCGGACTGTTGGGTCTGTCCTGGGACGACATAAGTGACTGCGATTGATATAATTAGAAGTAGGAATACCGCCCAGAAAGAGGCCTGTAAGGCTATTCTCTTGTTCCTTCGGGTATTGAGGAATCTACCTATCTTTCTCCAATCCACCATCCGGACCACCTCAACTATGGTAGTTGAGCCTGAAGAACGTTTTATGACCGTTATGTGACAATGAACAAAGCTGCATCGGCTTATCTGGAGAGTTCCACAACATTACCGACGCTAGCTACTTCTTCGACAGGAATTGTGATGAGTCCGTCGGTTGTTGGCCACGGAAGCTCGGAAGGATCGAGTCCTTGCTCAGTCACGACCAAGATTGAAACAATGTTTCCAGTATCAACATCAACTGCGAAGTCCGCTAAGTGGCCTAGAAGATCACCTGCCGCATCTACGACTTGCCTAGTCATTATTTCTTGGGTGAATGTGGTCTTCATTATATTCCTCAGATTAATTCGATTCCGGAGATTGTTCCCGTGGAGCGTTTCACCGACTCAAGACCACTGGTTAGTGTCTCTTCCAACTTTGAGTAGTATTGCATCATCTCATCATTTACCGTCGGCCTGACTCTTTCCGCCGCGGTTTCAAAGTGCTTCCTAGTTACTGTCTTCTTATCATCCCTCATTGCAATCAGGGCTGCTTCTCTGCAAACTGCCTCTATATCGGCACCTGTGTAATTCTCCATACTAGATGCTAGATCTTCAATTTTGAACTTCCCGAGAGGCATGTCCTTTGTGTGGATTTTCAGAATTGCGGATCTAGAGTCTCTATCAGGAGGGGGGATATGTAGAACTCGTTCGAATCGCCCACTTCGCATCAGTGCTGGATCGATCATTTCAGGCCTGTTGGTCGCTGCGACTACGATTACTCCTTCCATTCCCTCCACTCCATCAAGACTGCTCAGAAGTTGGTTCACTACCCTGTTCATAACATCTGAACCCTCTCCGGAATGGCTTCTCCTCATTCCAGCAATGCTCTCGAACTCATCCAGGAAAACAATCGAAGGGCTGGATTGCTTTGCTTTCTTGAACACCTCTCTAACTGCTTTCTCGGATTCTCCAACCCACTTGGAAATTAGCTCTGGACCCTTTATGGATATGAAATTGGCCTTAGCCTCGTTAGCAATTGCCTTCGCAATCAGGGTCTTGCCTGTACCCGGTGCGCCGAACAACATTATCCCTCTTGGCGGAGTTATTCCGAAATGTTCGAATTTCTCCGGCATATTCAGTGGCCATTCAACGCTCTCCTTCAGTCGTTCCTTGACATCTTGAAGACCGCCTACCTCTTCCCAGGTAACTTCTGGTACCTGCACGTATATTTCCCTCAGAGCGCTTGGCTCAATCTCTCTTACTGCCTCTTGAAAGTCAGACATCTTGACCTCCATCTTCTCTATTACCTCAGGAGCTATCTCTTCCTCGTCCAGATCTATCTCTGGAAGATAGCGTCGAAGAGCCTTCATTGCTGCTTCCCTCACTAAGGCTGAGATATCAGCTCCGACGAATCCATGAGTGTGGTCTAGCAGCCACTCCAAGTTGTAATCATCACTGATTGGCATGTCCCTTGTGTGGATCTCCAGTATCTCCCCCCTACCTGCCTTGTCTGGGACACCAATCTCCAATTCTCTATCGAATCTTCCAGGCCTCCTCAGAGCCTGGTCAATTGCATCCCTTCTGTTTGTGGCCCCGATTACCACAACATTGTCCCTGCCACCCATTCCATCCAGTAGGGTGAGCAGTTGCGCGACTACACGCCTCTCAACTTCTCCAGTGACGTCCTCCCTCTTTGGAGCGATACTATCCAGTTCGTCAATGAATATGATTGCTGGAGCGTTGGCTGCGGCCTCATCAAAAATCTCACGGAGTTGCTTCTCACTTTCACCGTAGTACTTCGAAATTATCTCCGGGCCATTTATGGATGTGAAGTGGGCCTTCGTTTCTGACGCGACGGCCTTGGCAATCAGTGTCTTTCCGGTTCCTGGAGGGCCGTGCAACAGAACTCCTCGTGGAGGGTCGATCCCAAGTCTTCTGAATAGAATCGGATGCTTGAGAGGGAGCTCTATCATCTCCCTAACCTTTTGCAGCTGGTTTCCAATTCCTCCGATATCCTCGTAGGAGATGGTCTGAACCATATTCTCCTCTTCCTGGTCAACGCCATCCTCCTTGATTACGATCTCAGTGTCGGGAAGTACCTGCACTATCCCCTTGGGACTTGTTTGGACTATAGCAAAGGGCAATGCCTCAGCGAAGAGTGTCATGCCTGGTATGAATATTCTATCACCTGCAACAACCGGCCTTTTGTTCAGGCCACGTCTTGCAAATCCTTCAATCCCAGGCCCAAACCTAACTTTCTGTTGCTTCGCCATTACTGGACTAAGGACCAATTTGGTGCAAGGCTCGACCTCGACTTTGCGAATCTCGGCTCTATCGCCAAGACTCACTCCGGAGTTTTTCCTAATAATTCCATCAATTCGAATAACTCCAAGATTAGCATCTTCCGGTCTGCATCTCCAAACAATTGCCGCAGTCTTCCTCTCTCCTTCGATCTCGACGATGTCCCCGGGTTTCAGGTTCAGATCATTGTCGAACGGGACTCTAGCTCGTCCGTGGCCCACATCACTTGGTATCGCCTTTGCTACCCTTAGAGTTAATGATTCGTTTGAGTTTGATGACATTTCTCACGCCCTACCACCACTTCTCGTGCATGGGGGGTTGTTAAACCCTGCAATCTAGGACTCTCCATAGTGTAAAATTGTTATCAGAATAAGGTATGCCGATGCGCATAATTCATTTCAGAAGTGGTATTCGCCGTTATTCATGACACACGTACTTGAGACCGGGTTCGAGATTCTAAACAGAGAAAACCCCAACGGCAGCCCTACAGTAATAGGTTACAACATCATCAATGGAGAGTTGCGTCCAGCAAGCGATGGCAAAACGTTTGAGAGCAGGAATCCAGCATGGTTGGATGACTGTTTAGGGGTGTTTCCATTGTCTACAAAGAATGACGTGCACGACGCGCTGATTTCAGCTAGGGAAGCTTTCTCTCAATGGTCACAAACCCCTGCCCCGACTAGAGGACAGATTATTGGAAACATGGGAAGACTGCTCATGGAGCACAAAGACGATATTGTCAGGGTTGAAGCAAGAGAAATAGGAAAGACTCTGAAAGAGAGTGCTGGCGAGGTTCAGGAAGCAATCGACACATGCCTCTTTTTCCAATCGGAGGGAAGGAGATTGTATGGACAGACGGTTAACTCGGAGTTACCTGACAAGGAGCTGTTCACCTATCGGAGGCCACTCGGTGTATGTGGTATCATAAATGCAAGTAATTTCCCCTCGGCGGTGCCCTTCTGGAAGATGATTCCTGCAATAATGTGCGGAAACACGTGCGTTTGGAAAAGTCCTCAGGACTCCCCTTTGCTATCGTTTATGCTCACTAGAATAATGCACGAAGCAGGGCTCCCAAACGGTGTGATCAATTTGATTCACGGTAAAGGTAGCGGAGCGGGGCAGTTTCTTGTTGATTCGGTTGACGAGGGACTAGTGAATAAAATCAGTTTTACTGGTTCAACACCTGTTGGAAAGATGATCGGAGAGATCTGTGGTAGGAACCTAGTCTCATGTTCACTGGAGTTGGGGGGCAAGAATCCCCTAGTTGTGATGCCATCAGCGAACATCGAAAATGCGGTTGAAGGTGCGTACTGGGCTGCTTTCGGAACAGCCGGTCAACGTTGTACTAGCCTGGGGAATCTGATACTTCACAAGGATATTTACGATGATTTCATGGCAAAATTCATGAAAAAGGTGAAGGAAACTAAAATCGGGGATTCACTAAGGAATGAAGATGTTTTGTATGGTTCTATGCTATCTGAAAAGTATGCTAGCGATTTCCTAAGAGATCTAGGGATGTGTGAGACTGACGGGGCTACTAAATTATGGGGAGAGGGTAGAATCACCAATGAGAATAGGCCTGAGAATTTCCGAGGCGATGCTTCGGAGGGTGCGTACATGTGGCCGCATGTTTACGCAGACGTAACAGAAGAAATGCAATGCTTCCAACGAGAGATTTTCGGACCTGTAGTGACCGTAGTTAAGGCTGATGATTTCGAAAATGCCCTCCATCTGGCCAATGCATCTCCATTTGGGTTATCCAGTGCTTGCTACACTAATGATAGGCTTGAGGCATACCGTTTCAAGATTGGAATAAAGGCTGGAATGACCGGCATAAACAACTCCACTACAGGTGCTGAGGCACATCTACCATTTGGTGGTGTTAAGGACAGTGGAAATGGAACTAGGGAGTCAGGAATATGGGTGATAGAGGCTTACTCATACTGGCATGCGGTGAATGACGAGCTTTCTGGAAAACTCCAGCTCGCTCAAATGGATGTGGATGAGATACATGTCAAAGAGGCAGAAGCAGACTATGCTTCATTGGCCTAGATCAGTGGTTCCCACATTCAGGACACATTACCCCTGGAAGCCATATCCCTGGCATGTATTTACAATCTGGGCAGATGGAAATGACAAGATCATTGCCTGGAATAATATAATTGTGTTATGTCTTATTGGAAACATATTGAATTTTTTCTCACTAATATCTTACATTGTCTCTCTGGAGACGTCAGGGATGATAAAGCAAAAATCTGTCATCCGGGAGGTTTTGCAACACTCGTCCAAACACAGTATTGTACAAACTTGGATTAAAATGGGAGTTCCTCGTGGGGTCCACTGGGGTTCCTGCGGGACTATAATGAGTTGGACTAATGGCTACTAGTTTCAAACTTCCAATCAGCCAAGGCTTCGGCGAGACAAATAGAATTGACCGGTGGTGGATGGAACCCCTGTGGATGGGAGTCGCCCTTACTGCAGCCTTGATTTACACATTTCTAAGATTGATATTCTTTGATGGAGCAATACATTACGACGATCATAGGGTAACTAGCCCAATTTTCTCTCCGGATATAATCTATCTGTGGAGTCTGGAGGTCCCTGCTTGGGCTAATTCCGCTATGTTGATTCTTTGGATACCATTTGGTTTCCGAGGAACTTGTTACTACATGCGACGCGTCTACTACAGAACATTCTTTGCCAGTCCAGTGGCATGCGTGGTTGCTGAACCAAAGATCTCCAAGTCTCTAGGGTACAGAGGCGAAGGAGGATTATTCATCTTCAATAATATCCATAGAATAATGCTTTATCTTGCTATCATCATTCTTTTCATGAAGTATGTCGACGTGTTCCACACACTAAGATTTCATGATGTTGATGGAACTAATTCCTATGGCCTTTCTGTTGGAACATTTGTCTTGGCTGCAGAGTCTTTCTTGTTGACGATGTATGTTACCTCTTGTCATGCATTTAGGCACTTGGTTGGAGGAGGGAATAAAAGATGGAGTTTAGGATTTGAGAAAATCCAAGGAAATATCTTCAGGTTTGTTTCCAAAACAAATGTCCACCATGGATTCTGGTTCTGGACAAGTCTAGGTATGGTTTTCTTGGGGGACTTATTTGTCTGGGCCGTT
>CACGHY010000006.1 GCA_902573085.1 uncultured Candidatus Poseidoniales archaeon | reverse complement strand
ACCGCCTTGACCACTCATACATCCGCTTAGAGGTGCGGATAAAATTACGAAGACCATCAGGGCTGCTCGCATGTTATCTCCACTAGGTGGCGGTCAGCCTTCTTTTGATCACTATTCCATTGTCGGTAACCTCTACAACCTCAACGGTGGGCTGAGGAGCGATATATCCCGTAGGAGAGGAGGCCATTTCTTCGAGAGCCTCTAGTGCCCTGGCCCTCTTCTTTCGTTTCCTTCTTGTCATCCTGCGTCTAACTCTCCAGAGCATGAATACCAACACCCCTATGATGTAGAACTGGACTTGGGAGATAACCCACATCGGGGTCAGCAGAAGGGTGAAACCCACACTATCGTCCCCCATTCCCTGGCTTATGGTGTATGAGATTACTTGACGAGAATTGTTGTTCATCACAGAGGTAATCCTTCCTTCTTCTGATGTTAGATTCTCTAATTCTATACCTCTAGGCATTGTGATCGTGTATGTTCCTGCCAGACTCAGGCCGAGAGAATCATCGCCTATGTTGGCAAGATTCGAAGTGGGCAAATCAGCACTAGCACCGTTAACTCTGACTCCCTCTGGGGAGGGGGCAACCATGCTCGATGAAAGCCCGTCGGCCAAACTCCCCATCGCTGTAACCATAGGGGCGATGAACGGGGCAGCTAGAGTGGATCCTGAGGCGTCTTTGGTGGCAATGCCGAACTCAGGGCTCTCTCCATTGCCCCTGAGAATTCCTATCAACTCAACCCATGAGTTAGTGATCCCAGCAGTTATACTTACCTTCGGAATATCGATACTGAGTATTATGCCCCTTTCATCCCCGATAACGTCGTCATTATCTGTGATCATCTCGTAAGGAAACTCAATATCGATGGTAAATTCAGACATGTCGATATTCCCGATACCGTTCCCCTCCTCTTCCGTTAACTCCTCTGCAGTGTCCTCAATCAGGGACTTTATGTCCCTCTCCAACTCATTGACGTACCAGGGAAGACCTGAAGTCTGGCTTGACGATATGGGCATGCTCTGCTCGCAGTACGATTTCCCATTATCGCACAAGGAGAATTCCACCTCGAGAGGGTCCCCTCTGGAACCTATGTCCAACAGTGCCCTGAGCAGGTCGGAGGGAAGGACGTCCAGGCTCATGCTGGTGGAATCGGTGTTCAGCGATTCGAACAACTCATCGGGGACAGCAATCCTGTGGATGACCATGTCAACGGATAAGGCGAACTCGACCGTCGCGCCCTTGGTCAGTGGGAGGTTTGCGAACGACACCTTACCTAGGTCCATGTCCACGTCCATGTAGGCACAACTCTTCGACGTCGACGGACAAACTGTGTCCCCTCCCCCATCGAAGCAAGCGCTCGGCACGGTGTCCCTGCATATTGCGTGGTTCCAGAAGAAAGAATCAGAACCGGTGAGCCCGATGATCCCGTTGTGGTCCCCGGAAGCCCTGTAATTCAACACGATTGAGTCTCCCCCCTGTGTAGTAGACGCCCAGGAAGGCAGAACTATCTCCATGGTTAAATCTGCGCTGATTCCGCTTGGAAGCAAGCTTCCTAAGAACGTCTCCATGGCCTCATCGCTCAGGACCGTTGAGAACTCCAGCCCTGAGTTGAGAAGCTTGCTTAGATCGTCCCCAGAAACCGAGTTCATAAAGCCAGAGTCACCGAGGTTCCCGCCCAGCAAGTCAGCGAGGCTGAATGGGAACGTGTGACTTACCGACTTCATGTATACCGGGTAGGAGTCATCCATGGCTACGGAACCCTCCATACAGTAGTTCACTCCCCTTTCGCACTGTGTGGAGGAGTGGGTGTAGTTCAGACCTCCCTGATCCAAGGGAGCACTAGACACTCCGATCCATTGGAAATCACCCATCTTCACGCTCGGACCACTTCCTGAGTCAGTGAGCGCCTGACCGATCCCCGAGACCGGGATGCTCTTTGACAGGTCTTTAAGGTCCAGCAGACCAGTGTGATAGGCCATCCTGATCCCGTCGGAAGTGATTACCGGAATTACCGCCTTGTCTCTAGGCATTAAATCTGGGACGCCCCAACTACTCAGAGTACTGGACTGTATCTGGTAAATCCCTGCTGTTACCTCCACTAAGGCACTAGTCTCGTTGGAAAGATCGATCGAGACTCTGAGATCCAGGCTCTTGTCATTAGGTGAGACTTCCACAATGCTTGTTGTGCTCTTGTCTCTCATCCCGATGGTCATGTCCAAGTCAGCAGGTTGGCTATCTGGGGACAGCCCATTGGGATCGTTACGGTTGTCTACGGTCCAAAGACCAGAAGAGTACGCCCCGCCGTCCTCTAGAACCTCCTCATTGATCCCCCACCCGGTCGCATCGGTAACTGTGGCATATGGTGGTGGTTGGATGGAATAGGTCCCCTTGTGACCAGGCTCGACCCTGACGTCGAACTTAGTAGTGATTTCTGACCCCATCACAAGTAGAGCCTCCAGAGCAGTATTCAGATCGGACTCAGTTACCCCGTTTAGCCCATAAGTCGAGGAAACAGGTAGAGTAATGTTGACGTCAGTGGAAATGCAGATGGGTGGCTCGAAGGCATTGCCATCACTGTCAGCAGCGGGATCAATCGTACAATCGACCGCAGAGACCACTCCAGAGTCATCAGGTAGGAACACCTTATCCTCCCATGAGGTCACAGGAGACGTAGAGCCGCCCCAGTTGGCCAAGAAGCCGCTTATCGAACCATCAATCTCCCCAAGAAGGGACTCTTGTATGGTTGGTGAAGAAGCGTCGTTCGGGTCCGTATTCTCGTCGAAGGCGGACCTGAGTACGTCCGCGGGCAACCCATCGTTTGCATTGATATTGTCACTACTCAGTGCCGCGGTCATCGAACCGGATGTGAACAGTCCCATCCCTGACTTATCCCACTCCCTGATAGCCCACGATGCTTGGAATTGAATCTCTGTAGGGCTGGTCATATTGAAGTGAAACATCCCCTCAACCCAGTTAGTGATATCCTGCGTCGCATCATCGGCATCGGATCTGCTGTCACATACCCCGTCCAGTCCTGGAGAGGGCTGGCAGAGCGTCATCTCATCGAATGAGTCCTCTGAAACGGCTGTTGGAGCCACTGACTGAACTAGGAATAGCACGGATAGTAGAACGGCGGTTCTGCCCCAACCGTATTGGGCAGAGTTCTTAGCGTTCCGCTCAGCCATTGCGCAATGACTCTAAGAGTCATTGTTAATGGATTCGGTAAAGGGTATCAAAATAAACACTAAACGGAATATGTTCTAGTTCTGCTTATACCAAGCGTCCGTATCTCCCGAAAGCTCTCCCCCAGACCCATCAGGACCATCCGTGATCCGCGTTGTTTCTGGATTGTCCGCGGTTCCGAGATTCCCGAGAATAATCTTGCCATCTGCGTCCACCTTGTAGCTCGTTGGGGCCTCCTCTTTCATGGTAAATGCCAGAATGACTCCGAGAAGCAGAATCAGGAGTCCGCAGCATGCGCATGAGCCTCCGCTCATAGCTCCCAAGATACCTGCGAACACGCCCTCGATTAGCTCGACGACCTGACTCTCCTCTACCGCGAAAAACTCATCCCTCGACGTGAATTCGTAAGTCGCTCCTATCTCGAGGCCACGAACGGTTCCCATGTGTAGCCACCCCTCAGGGTCATCGGCATAACCGGAAGGCAACTTCCCACCATCGGTGCACCAGTCATGCTCGTACCATACCTTACCATCGGTGTCGGATGATACAACACTCACATTGAGGTCGAACTCGTCACATCTGACATCCTCCCTAACGAAGATTAGGAGTCCCCATTCCGATGGGTCTCTATGAACGTACTGACCAGAACTCCCATTCCAGACCTCATCCTCTTCAACAGAAAAATCCTCTACGGAACCTGCTGTTCTAGCACCTAAGCCAACAAGCAAGACACCAATTGCAAGCATCCCAACTCCGACTCCTAGAGTCAGTTTTGCTGCTACGTGCATGATCCGTGGAGTCTGCAGTTGCTAACAAACTATCCGATGAAGACAGAGAGGCAGGTCAGACTAGCATCGACCTCCCTGAATTCGGTCATTTCTATTGACGTGATCGAGAATCCCGCATCCATCAACAAGTGTCTGGCCTTTTTGTATCCCTCTGCCATGATTATCCGGTCACCATATGCGATTGTGTTGGCAGCATAACCCTCCTCCTCGGGAATCCAGATTACCTCTTCAGCGAAGGCCAGATCGTTCTCTTTCAGATGCCCCATCGCAGCGACCATGGTACCTGGCCTCGGACTCGAACAGACGGTTGTAAGGTGCAAAGTGCTCTTAGGAACATCGAACAACTGCACGTCAATACCCGCCCCCTTCGCATGCTCTGCCAGAAAGTCGGCACCCTGCCTGTTGGTTCTGGTGGATATACCGACGAGAAAGCGTTCGTCATAGAAGACTACGTCTCCGCCGTCTAGAGTCGCTCCATCAGGCATCCTGATAATATCAAAGTCATCTGCAAGATGCTCTGCCATCGACTCCTTCTCCCCATCTCTGCTTGGATGGCCGAGGTTCGGAATCAGGGCCACGTCATCTAGAATTACTGCTGCATCCTCTACGAAGCAGCAGTCTGGAAAATCTTCCAACGTAGGGAGGGTGATGATCTCGGTGCCATGTGCCCTAAGCGCTGCGAAATAGACCTCTTGTGCACGTCTGGCGGCCTCGTAGTCTGGAACCCTACTGCCCATGTAGCTGGACACGGCCTCCGCGTAACTTGGAGAGACTTCTCTGGTTAGAGCCCGACCCCTTGTTCTGTCAAACGTTCCGGGCATGAACCCCCCTCTTCATAGCCATTGATAACCATTAGGAGAACGGAACCCGTTTTCCTGATTCCGGAAGCCTCTGACCCACCCATTATGGACGGTGACGGGAGTGGGTTGACCGTAGCAGGTGTCGTAATGGAGGAACTAAGAAATCTCCTGGAAGCGAGAAACCGTCACATCAGCAAGGCCCTCTCCATTGCACATGGGAAACCCCTCCACATAGTAAGGGGAGAGATGCAGTACCTGCATGCCTCTGACGGGACCAAGTACCTGGATCTCGTGAACAATGTCTCCCATGTAGGTCATTGTAACCCCCATGTTGTTGAAGCTGGCCAGAAGCAGATGGCCATTCTGAACACTAACAGCAGATACGTGTATGGGGGGATAACCGATTATCTGGGCCGACTGTCCTCCACCCTGCCCGAGTCCTTGACTGTAGGTTTCTTGGTAAACTCAGGCTCTGAAGCTAATGAACTCGCAGTCAGGCTAGCACGATCATTCACAGGAAATCATGACATGGCCGTGATCGAGGGTGCCTACCACGGACACACGGGAATGCTGATCGACCTCAGTCCGTACAAGTTTCGAGGGCCCGGGGGGTGCGGGTCGCCAGAGGCATGGGTGCATGTGCTGCCGATTCCCGACACATACAGAAGACCCGCCATCGACTACTCAGGAGAGGCAATGGAGAAAATGAAGCAGGCGGGCCCATTAGCAGGCCTTCTGATAGAGTCCATGCTATCCTGTGCGGGGCAGGTCTCACTTCCACCAGGTTACTTCTCAGATGTGGCTTCAGCAGTCAGGAAACAAGGAGGGCTCCTGATTGCAGACGAGGTGCAAGTAGGGTTCGGTAGAGTGGGAACTCACATGTGGGCTTTCCAGGAGAGTGATGTCGTGCCGGACATTGTGGTGATGGGAAAGCCGATAGGGAATGGTCACCCCATGGCAGCCGTCTTCACGACACCGGAAATCGCCTCTTCGTTCGGGGATATGGAGTTCTTCAGCACGTTCGGCGGGAACCCAGTCTCCTGTGCTATTGGCATGGCGGTGATGGACGTCATCGAGAAAGAGGACCTGATTAGTCATGCCCATACCCTCGGAGAACGCTTCAAGACCGGTCTTAACTCTCTAATGCAGGAGCACGAGCTGATTGGTGATGTTCGGGGGAGAGGGCTCTTCCTTGGAGTCGAGATGGTGAAGGACAGAAGCACCCTTGAACCAGCGGCTCTTGAGGCGTCGGAAATAGTGGATAAGATGAGGGATCAGGGGGTGCTCCTGAGCACGGACGGACCCCTTCACAATGTCATCAAGATTAAGCCACCAATAGTCCTAAACCATGACGACGTAGATAGAACGCTTTCCGAACTAGATAACTGCCTCTCCGTGATGTCAGATTAACGCATATGGGACGGTTCCGACGAACCCGTTGGAATAACCCGGCTTGTTCTACTCATCTTCCACTTCACTTCCGCTGAACAGACGCACGTCCCCGATGCCCTGAGCCTTTCCTAATTGGAAGATAAGCGCGGCTAACATTATGAGGACCACTATTTCCAAACCGAAGAAAGGTATCCAAACCTCCCCTGACCCTGATTCAATAGGGTCACTCGTGCCATTGGATGGCTCAGGAGAAACCGGTCCTTGCATTGGCTCTACGATAACCGTCCCCACCATCCCCACGCTCTCATGGGGCTCGCAAACGTACTGGTGCGTCCCGTTCGTTCCTGCTTCGAACGTGAATGTATAGTCCACATTCCTGGAGGTATCCCCTGAATCAAACAATCCGTCCTCTGCAACTGCGTTGTGAGCAAGTAGCTCGCCACTCCAGAAAAACCGCACAGAGTCGCCCTCAGTAATTGTGACCGAAGATGGAGAGAACCTCAGATTCGTGCTATCTACTGTTACCACGACCTCCTCGGATGTAGAGGCGTCCGCTAGGGAGCCGGGAACCAATGTTCCCAGTAGCATCACTACAACCAATAGGATGCACCTCATCGAACATTTGAGGACGAATTTGGTATACACCTTTTGCGGCTTTTTGCATGAAATAACGAGCATTTGCTCCAGATAATCATATGGTTTTGCAACATTAGTGAATATGAAGGCGAAGAAGAATGGACCTAAAGACAAGTTTCAGGACGGAGCAGAACAGAAGCAGAGCCACAATCGGAGTAATCACACTAGCAATGGTATCCCTGCTGGCCGGGGCATCCGTATCAGCGACCCTAGAGGACTACGCTGCGCCGGTGTACGCCGAGGAGGACCCCTTCGAGGGAGCAGTAGACGATGTCACCGGGGAGGACACATGGAAGCCCAAAGAAACGGAAAGCAAGCCGTTCGGGAAGCACATCAGGAAGGCAATGAAGAGTCGTATGGACGATAGAATGGAGGACAGGACCGAGCACCTCGAGAAGAGGATACAGATCAACTCCAACCTAATCGCAGCCTTCCAATTCTGTCAAGACAATGTTGACTGCACAGCAGATAACGAATCCCTCTTCGAGATGATCGGAAAACTGAACACGGCTGTGGATGGGATGCAGGCTGTACTGGAAGGCTCAGAATCCTTAGTCGACAAGGATGACTTCGAGCACGGAACTCAGGAAGCGTGCGAGGAAAAGGGAGGAACCTGGACTACTGATGATCGAAAGGGCGCCTTCTGTTCATTCACTGGTGAATACAAGGACTGGGACGTGAGGAAGGACTGGGACGAGGACAAGAGGATCGAGTTCTCTGAGGAGAAGGCAATCCAGATTAGAGCGGCCCGGCAAGCAATATCCTTTTGCATCGCAAACCAAGACTGCTCAGCCGATCGAGAGTCACTAGGGACCCTAATGGAGCATTTGATCTCAAGAGAGGATCACCACAGTGACTGCTCAGATGATCGGAGGTGCGACCGTGATCATGACAGTAGGAAGGGATTCCGAGGCAGAATTGGGGGCCTTCTCTGCAAGATGCTAGACAGGTGCGAGGATCGTGGTCAGCCCCTTTCAGCGCCTATTCAACTAGAGATAACTCAGGAGATGTGCGAATCCAGAATGGGTGTGTGGACTGAGGCGACCGATCGCGGTGAGGGGGTATTCTACTGCGACTGGAGCGATGACCGTGAGGTGGATGACAGAGACCGCGAGGAGCGGGAGACCTCCGATAACCAAGAGGACTGCGAGGCCAACGGCGGAACGTGGTACGAGGACAGGCAGTATTGCCACACGGAGTGATCAGCAAAAACAGGGCAACCGACGCCCCCGGGTGAACCATGGCGCCCAACATTCACATTTGGGCTTAGGATAGGACGACCATGAGCCAAGCTACTGGGGAAGAGATCGCAGGCTCCATGGATAGGGTTGCTAGAATCACAATCTCCCTGGCTGCCTTCATGCTCATACTGCTAATTGCCGCTCCATTCACATTCGATACTGACTCATCAGGATATCTGGCATCATACGTTATCTATTCCCTATTCCTGACCAGCCTCGGGGTTATTATTGGCGTCTCACTCACGTGGCTAAACGACCCGAGACGAAAGCCCAAACCAGAGAGTAGAAGCCTAGAAACTACTAGTTCGATGTTTTCAGAGGATCAGCAGAAGGTGGTTGAAGCCCTGTCCTCAAATGGCAACTCGATGTGGCAGGCAGAACTTGTTCGAGACACGGGTTTCACTGACTCAAAGGCTAGCAGGCTGCTATCTCGTATGGAGTCAGAAGGCCACATTAGGAGGATCAGAGATGGAATGGGGAAGCGAGTAGAGCTAAAGGAGGTGGAATTCTGACATCTGAGACCGAAAGAGACCGATTGATGCCGTTAATCATAGGCATAGCCGTGGTAATTCTCGCGATTTCTCTTCGCAACCTCATATCGATGGAGAACTCGCTAGAGGAGGGAAGGGGACCCCAAGGGGAAATCCTACTAATGACGATTCCAATGATGGCCCTTGTCGTGTCTCTGATGCTTTTGATGGCGAACAAGTCTGGAGCTGGCACAAAGCCCCTCAGAGATAATCTCCCGATAGTGGCATTGGTTTTGACGATGTTTGTCATCGGCATGCTCATTGAGCCAATGATACCACGCCCAGAGGGGACACTTGGTGACGCCCTTGGAGCAACTTTCCTAGCAGTCCCGATACTCCTAATCGCAGTCATGATCTTACCATCAGGCCAGAGAATTTTGGATGAAGAGGAATAGTACGGCCCAATTAAATCCTAACTTGTAGGTAGTCGCCTTCTACCCTGGTCTCGTAAAGCGGCAGGTCCTTCTTCTTGGACATCTTTCCCACCAGCTTTCCATAAGGTGGGAAAAGAGGGAAGGGGGACCACTCCTCAAGACATCCATCATCAAGTCGATGACGAGTTTGGTGGAGTGGGCAAGTTATGCATCCGTCTTTCACCTTTCCACCCAGCCCTAAAGGCCACCTCATGTGCCTGCAAAGACCTTCAGTAGCGTGGTACTCCCCACCATACTCTACGATCATCAGGGTCTTCAGTCCTAGATTCACCATCTTGGGCTTGTCTGGTTTCAGCTTAGAGAGACGAACGGCATTTTTCCACTGCATCTAACTCCTCACCTTCGACATTCCTCCATCGAGATGGAAAACTTGGCCCGTGATGTTGTCAGGGGCTTCTGTGAGTAGCCAGTGCATCGTAGTTGCAACTTCCTCCGCTTTGTTGATCCTGTTTAGAGGAATCATACCGACTGCCGCATCCCTAGAGGCCTCTGATGAGGTTATGGGAGTAGAAAGCCTTGTTTCGGTAAGTCCGGGAGCGACTGCGTTGACCCTTATACCCCTCTTGCTGTACGTGGCAGCCGCTGATCTGACCATTGACTCTAACCCTCCCTTAGCCGCGGATATGGCCTCGTGATTCATCAGTCCAAGACTTCCTGCCACGCTTGATGTGAAGACAACTCTTCCTCCTCCGGCTCTGAGCATCTGCTTGCAAGCGATTGAAAGAGTTACGAAAGCACTGGTGAGATTCGTCGACAGGACTTCTTCGAACGATTCCCTGTTCATTGCATGTGGAGGCCTCACAGAGAAGGAGCCAACTAGATGCCCAACGCCGTCAATCGTCCCGCCGCCGGACGTTATGCAGGATTTGACCGCTTCCAGTACCAGCCCCTCGTCGTTTGCGTCCCCTACGAACCTCTCTACCATCTCCTCTGGTAGGTCGCTTACTCTAGATTCGTCTCTCACAAGAAGGGTAACCTTGTTTCCCCCTTCTACCAGTTTTTTCGTGAGTAGAATTCCTATGTCACTACTCCCGCCAACCAACAGGAAAGAGCCCACATCCTCACCTCTGAACTATGTTTCCTGTTCTCTAATCCATTCATTCAGTTGCTCTTCTAGCCTTTCCCATAGTGCATCCTTCATATGCTGAAAAGCCAGACTGAGCATATATACAGTCGTTTAAGCGACCTCGACAAAATCCACTAATTTCTGACAGAATGGAAGATCCTATTCCCCATCTCCCAACCACCCAACCAGAGTGATATCAGTATCAGTAATATTTGTCCTGTTCCTCTCAGAATATGCCAGTGGTTATCATACACTCGTCCATTGAGCGGAATCTCATTGATCCACATGTTCAGGTTGGCCCAATACAGCACTATCAGCATCAGGGTCAGTCCAAGTGCCGCCTCTTTTCTGAACCAAGGTAGAGCAACTCCGATTCCTAGTACTATCTCGAAGGCACCACTGACGTAGACCCAGAACCTCGCATTGCCAATGACTTCTGGGACTATTGGCTCGAACCATGTTGGGTCACGGAAGTGCTGGACCCCAACCCACGCAATCCACAGGCCATAAGGGACTGCGATTAGATTAACCAGCCAACCAGCCATCTGATCAGTCCGATTCTTCACGAACTAAGGCAAGGTGTATTGCCACTCCTACAGGCATGAGCATCACGCCGAAGAATACGGATACTGCAGATATCCATCTTTCTGTTTCTCTTTCCATACATCTGTTCCACATCCATCTGGTGATGAAGATGTCACCTGCCACCATATGGGCCCACGCTGCGGAAGCCCCAGCCCGGGTTCCGAGAATACCCACTAAACTATCCACAATGTTCAGGGGGTCCGTGAAGCCCTCTGAGAGCTCGATTAGTCCCTTGGGATCGGAAGCGATGACAATCCACCAAATGGCAATGGGCCCAATAAAGAACCAAGGCCCCCTGAGAATCTGTTTCGTCCTTTCGTGTTCGGGGTAAACTAGCATCGCGAGCCAAAAGGGTCCGACCCACATTGTCGATAGGAAGAACGAGAGATCGTACAAGTCCATAGGACTCCCTCAGGCGCTCCCCACTTTGAGTTTCGGCCTCCTGAGGTCCTCGAACCACGGATCAGCACCGTTCCAATCAGGTACGATCCCCATGTCAGCGCAAATCAACTTAGCTGAAATTCTGCCACTTTCAAGTATAGTGGGCAATCCGCTTCCGGGATGGGTCCCCCCACCTACCAAATAGAGCCTTTCTAGCTCCTCAAACTTGTTCTGCGGCCTTCGCCAAAGCATCTGATCTAGACCATGGGCAAGATTGAACACAGCACCCTTGTAGATGTCCCTAGATGCCCAATCATCGGGAGTCACGATAGTCTGTGAGACAATGTGGTCCTTCAGATTCGAGAAACCCAACTTCTCCATCTGCTCAAGAATCACGTCCATGTACTCGTGTTTTATTTCATCCCAATTTATGCCAGGATTACTTGTACTGGCCGGCACTAGAACGTAGATTGTCGAATGCCCCTCAGGCGCCATTGATGGGTCGGTGACGCACGCGTTCTGGACGTAAACGGAGGGGTCGTCCCATGCCACTTTGTTCTCCGTGACCTCTCTCAGATTTTTTTGGTAGTCCTTGGCAGCGTAGATCTGATGATGTGGGGTGTCATACACCTTGTCTACTCCAAGATAAAGCATGTAGGTTGAACATGAATACGACTTCTTGTCTAACTTCTTGTTGGACCACTTCTTTCTTAGCTCGTCTGGTATCAAACCCTTCATTCCAGTAGCAAAGTCGACGTTCATGACGAACCTATCAGCTGTGTAGGACCCCATCTCAGTCCTGGCACCGACTACTGTCTTACCCTCAAACAAGAACTCGCTAACAGGCTCATTCAGTCGGATATCCACCCCCAAATCTCTTGCAATCTCACCCATCTTATGTGTAATTGTGCCCAAGCCTCCCTTCGTGTGGAAAACCCCATGCTCGTACTCCAGATATGCAAGGATCGTGAATAGACTTGGAGCGTGGAATGGACTCATTCCCAAGTACTTGGTTTGGAAGGACATAGCCAGTTGCATCCTCTCGTCAGGAAACAACCTAGACAGATCAGAGGCAACGCTCCTCCATGGCCTCAGGACTCTGGCCACCCGTAAAGCACGCTTGTTCAACAAGTCCGTCGGACCCCTCCATGGAGCGTTGAGGCAATTCTTAGAGAGACTCATCTTCGTCCGGTTATCTTCGATATACCTTCTGAAGCCGACCGCGTTCTCCTCTCCACAGAGATCTCTGATTTGCTCAGTCATGTCATCCAAGTCGGTGTTAGCGTTCAGGCTCCCACCTGCTCCGAACACTAGTCTGTAGTTGGGATCGAGAGGTATCAGGCCTAGCTCTTCATGAGCATCTAGACCAAGAGCGTCAAAGATCTCCTCCGCGATTTCTGGGTAGTGGAAGAATGTAGGACCGTTGTCGAACCTATATCCATCCTTCTCGAAGACCTTGGTTCTCCCGCCAACCTCTCCCGTCTTCTCCAGAATCGTGACCTTGACTCCGGCTTTGGCAAGGAGCATAGCACAAGAAAGGCCACCTGGACCGGCTCCGACTATGATTACGTCACTGTGTTCGCCCATTAGTACCACTCCATGTCCAGACCCTCTCTGAACTCAGCCAATGACGGGCCCATCTCCGCAATCAACTTGACCTCTGGATGGGTTCTGATTACTAAGCCGTCCATGTACATTAGAGACCGAATGATTGGAAAGCCCTCTTCCCCGAAGTCAGCGCCCGCGTCCTCTACTGCGGTCCTGACTGTTTTCATCATTATATCAGTCAGGCTCTGCTCGCCAACGCTCTTTTCTCCGAACCCTTCGTAGATTTCCTGCATCCTGCTCTTGAACTTCTCCACTCTGTCATCTGAGGGCCTCTGTCCTGCTATGGCCAACAGAGCCTCGAAAGCAGCGTCGTGATTGCTTTTTGACAATTCCTCGAAGAAGTTGAATAGTGACAGGCTTACATTCCGAGGAGCGTCACATATCGCGCCGTTATCTATGAAAACAAAGTTTCCATCCTGGTCGACAATACAGTTGCCTGGATGGAGATCTCCGTGGAATGTCCCAACTCCGAACATGTAGGCGCCGTGTATCCTGAATAATTCGATTAAGTAATCCCATGGAAGGCTTTCGTCATTGATGCATTCCTCCAGGGTCTTGCCTTTGACAAACTCCGATACCAAGACATGTTCGTTAGACATCTCGGGGTAGTACTTCGGGAATCTAAGCTTGGGCATTGGGAAATCCTCAGACAACTCCTCTTGTATTGACTCCAAATCTGCTCCTCCCTTGATTTCGTTGCGTAGGTCCAACTCTCTAGTGGTGTAATCCTCAACGTGTCTGAGAAGTGCCAGCGGGTTCCCCACCCGCCTGAGTTTTGGGGACAGTGAAATGGCCAGCCTCATCATCCTCATCATCCTCTTCACATCCTTGTGGAACCTCTCCTTATGATCCGCCTTGACCACCTTGATTACGACCTCCTCTCCGTTGGTCAGCGTCGCTCTGTGTACCTGGCCTACCGAAGCAGCAGCCAACGGCTCCTCGTCGAACCAAGCAATCGAGTCGTAGAAGCCGCTAGGAGCCTTCTCTTTGAGAATCCGCTCGACGTCCTCCGAGGGGATGGTCGATGCGTTCCTGTACATCTTTTGTAACTGTCTGCATTTCTCAATGCTAAGCATGTCTGGTCTGAGAGCAAAGATTTGGGACAGCTTCACTGCTAGAAGGCCCTGCTTCTGTATCCAATCCAAGTCGGCAGGGCCATCCTTTCGAATCTCTCTGTAGAATCTGAGGAAAGTAAGAAGTCGCACGCACTTCCGGTGACCTTCTCCCCTTTCAAATGCTGTATGCGCTAAATGGTCAGAATCCGAAGAAGACCGGAAGCCCCAGCTTCTATTTCGCACTCCCAGATTGTGTACACACTCCATCCGAATTCAAGCAACGCCTCCTCCTTCCTCTTATCTCTCTCCACGTTCTTTCGGAACTTCTGGCTCCAATAGTCTGTGTTTGATTTCGGGAGACTCAGGTTGCATGTGGGACAACGATGCCAGAAGCAACCATGGACGAAGATTGCCAACTTCCTCCCCGGAAAGGCGATATCCGGGCGACAGATGTATCGCCCGTCTTCTCCATCTATCCTCCAGTGGAGACGATAACCGGGAAAACCAGAGTTTCTAAGGAACCTCCTGACTATCAGCTCAGGCTTGGTGTCCGTAGATTTGTTTGCCCTCATCACATTGTGAACGGCCGGTGACGATGCAGGAGGGACCTCTAGAGTCATCAACTCACGTCCTACAGGGTAATTGGTCCACCCATAGGCATGGGGGCCAGGGGCTCGTCTCTGAGGGTGGGCCCTATTGCCATGGTTCCGTAGATTCCGATTTCCCCTCCAACATTGTGGGCATGCCCAAACCAGACTCTTCCATACTGATCGATTGCTATGTCATTGAAGTCTCCGAAGCCACCACACCTGTTGTAACCGCATCCCGATGAGGTATCCAATGGGTCCTCCCATCCGTTTACCTGAACGGTGGTGAGCAATGGAACATCACTGAACGCGTCAGTAATCACTGTGATGTAACCGTTCCAAGTGTCCCCCCCTGAGTCTCCTAAATAAGCCAAGGCGACCTTGCCCGCACTTCCCGCGGCAATCACCGGGAAGCCTGTTCCGTTCAGGCCAATTGGAGGCGCTATCATGATTGGGGAGCTCCAAGTATCTCCCTCGTTCAATGAATAGGAGTAGTATGGCATGTTGTCAAAACCCATCCAGAACGCGTGGACGTTGTCCTCTGAGTCGGTGGCCACCTGAGCCTCCTCGAAGTTCCAAGTCTCCGCTGTTCCGCTGGTCTCAGTGGGAAGAGGGTGCTCTGTCCAAGTCAGGCCTCCATTAGTGCTTCTGTAAATGGAGTACCCCTCGCCCCCGTTGCACCCCCTGTTGCCTCTGTAGAAGTTCCCATTTTCACTACCAGTGATATGTCCAGTGAGCCCGCCGCTCTCGCAGCCCGAGGGTGTTCCCGGCAATTCTGGGCCCCAAGTAAGACCACCATCGTTGCTAGCAGAGCAAACAGGGTAGGGGTAGTTGCCATTTACGCAGAACACCCATGTGGTTTGGTGAAAGGCTGCTGGATATGGAGAGGAAGCTATAGTTTGGTGATCCTGTACGGACCATCCCGTAGCCACAGAAGGCCCAATCCAGCTCTGCCCCTCATTGTCAGACCATTCTACGGTCATCCCTAACAAGGCGTGCATATCGAACTTCATAATTCGATCAGTCCAGGGGTCTACGTACACATAAGGGTCGTTGCTGTTTGGAACGGGCAAAAGGGCGCTGTAGACGTCCTCACAAGAGTAATCGCTCAAATTCGCCATACCAATCAGACCGGAGCACCTGACTATCGCGGTTGATCCAGCCGGTCCGTTCCCCCAGCTAGTCATGTATAGATTGTCCAGAGAAGTGACTCCGATAGTTGGCTCGAATGTCGTCATCCCAATGCCGTAATATGTACCGATTGCACACACTGGCGCGTTATCCCCGACTAACACGGAGGTTCCGTTGAATAGGTCAGAGACCTTCGTGGCATCTGTCGAGTTACCGTAGTGGTACCATGTTGTGTTGCTGATGGATCCTCCGTTTTCTGAGCACAGGGAGCCAAATATATTGATTTCCTCAACAACCTCCTCATCCTCGCCGAAACAACCTCCCAGGGAGGCCATGATCAGGAGACAAACAATGCTGAGAGCGACTGCACGCACGCTCCACCGGCCTAGTCTACCCTACATCAGTTGACCGGATTATAGGTATCCATGATATTCTGAAGAAATTGAGAACCGACAAGGGGGTTTGTTGAAATCACACCGCATGAACGGGGGCATTGTGAGATGCATCCCCCTTTTTCTCGTTTTACTGGTACTCAGCGCTCCTGGATCAGTAGGGGTGATTGAGCAATCACGGACAATAGATACATCGAAGATGACCTCTGAATTGGTATCAGTACTCGATTCTGAAGGCAGGATTGAGGCCATAGTGCAATTCTATGATTCACCAAACGAACTGACATGGGATAGTGTTGAATCCACGGGTGCGGAAGTCATCTCTAGGATGAGCGTCTTGCATGGTGCCCTGATCTCTGGCACTAGCGAAGAAATCTCAGAACTCTCAACAAAGTCTTACGTCAGTCATATGGAGGCAAACGTCCCAATCGAGCATTTCTACCTACCAGGCGATCAGGATGACTATGAATCAATGATGCACGAGACTGTAAGGTGGGTAAACGCTAGTTTGGCCTGGCACCGGGCAATTATTGGAACCGACGGGGTGTTGAAGACTGAAAGCGACCTCTCACTTTCAGAGTATGACGGAAAAGGCGCTACTGCGGTCGATCTAGATACCGGGATAGATGGAGAACATCCGGACTTCGACTGTGGAGAGCCTTGGAGTGGCGAGAAACTGATATGGTCAGCCAAGTGGACTGGAGTGGCGTGGGTAGACGCTCCGAATTGCAACTCCGACACATCTAGCGGTCATGGGACACATGTCGGGGGAACTATCGCAGGAAACGGCGATGCTTCTGGGGGCAGGCGCCTCGGAACAGCGAAGGGAGCGACAATAGTTGCATTAGGAACAGGTGATGGGGCATCCATCTTTGCTGCAGTGGAAGGCCTAGAATGGACTTACGAACATAGTAGGCCAGGACTGAATGATTTCAATATCCGAGTGGTGTCAAACTCTTGGGGTACAAACGGCGATTATAATCCCTCAAACGCAGTCACGGTACTAACCGATATGCTGACCTATGACAACGATGTAGCTGTAATCTTCGCAGCTTCCAACAGCGGCGGTAGTGGGGGAGAGTCAGAAAGCGATCTCAGGACCAACATGTATGCAAACACACCCTCGGCAATTTCGGTTGCTGCGTTAGTACACGAGGGAAATGCCGTCACCTCCTTCTCTAGCAGAGGGTGGTCAACCCAACAGCACACTTGGCCGGATATCGGAGCACCAGGTAGGAACATATGGGCCACTGCTCCAAGAGCCACCGCAATCGATGCATCTACGAGAACCCAAGGGGATCTGTATTACATGGCTATTTCGGGAACAAGCATGGCTACACCGCACATAGGGGGAATAGCCACACTCTTGCTGGCAGCCGCACCATCTCTAGGGGCCGCAGACTACCAAACCGAGGACCATGATCACCTCGAGAGTCTGTATTTCAACGAGACCGCAAAGGGAATCCAGTTCGACGACTGGGAAGATAGGAACGAATCTAGGGTGCACGAGATAGAGCTGATTTTGGAACTGACTTCTCACTATGATCTTCTGAGGAACTCTTGTGAAGAGGGCAATGACGACGATCCCTGCGATGATATCCCAGAGGAATGCTACATCTCAGATGAGACCAATAGGTGCCATGATTGGAGGGTAGGCCATGGGCTGGTCGACACTGACAGAGCATTAGCCCTATCTCGGACATTGCAAGTAATGCGAGACCCCGACGAGGACGGTTTCCTGGACTATCCCCAGGTTACGGTCTGGGATGCATACAAACACTTCGAGAAAATAATGGATACGAGGGAGCTCCCACTGAAGACAGACCAGCTCAGGCACGCATGGAAGGGAGAATGGAGCCACTTCAACAACGGTCCTTCTAGCACCTTCGGAACTTATGCAACAGAAGACAGGCACTACGTTTGGGTACCGAACGGAACCTATGAGATGCAAATAGCATTCAGTTCCCTGGATTGGGACTCTAACACTGCTCAAATTGCCCAAATCAGACCAAACGTGGACCTAGGGTCTGATGGCAATGACGATGCACAGGGACAGGGGACCGTGGTCGGCGACACCATCTACATAGCACTGGACGTCGAACCCGAACACTGGGGCGAGTGGACTGAGTTCGACGTCACAGGGACAGCAATTTCCCTACCTGTAACTGGAATAATATCTGGCTCTGAGTTCATGGAACCTCGAGTCCCGTACACTTTCGACGTCCTGCTAACCTTGGACGTGTCAGAGCAGCAGACGGTCGAAGTCCCGCTTAGGTATGACGGATATTCAGATTTAGACCCAGCCCAGCCATCCGATCTGTATGATCCGGAATCATCTTTCGATCTCCTGATGGTGAGGCCCGTCTATGACGAGAGCCTGATTCCCGAATACGAAGAGCAACCAGCGCTGTTCGCTAAGGCCACATCCACTCTCTTTCCGCTAGCCTTTTTCGGCGCCTCTGTGATAATCCTGACAATATTCTTGGGGTATCTATTCTGGATGAGAGAACGGGCAAGCTACCTGGACGATAGCCCCGAAGACGAGGCTCAAGAACAGTAAGGAGATATCACCTCCAGCCGTTATCCAGAATAGGGGGTATGGTGTCAAGTACCGAGTCTCTTGGACTCTTCCACTCCATCCCAAGATCTCTCTGGGCAGGGGAAGCATCCCAGAAGAGCCTCTTACCCAAGTGCATCCTTGCCCAGGAGAGACTCACCCGTGGATGGAAGATAGACACAATGAGGGAGAGGAAGTAAGGAATCTGACGTGTGGGTACCCTCAGAGATGGATTCTCGGATTTTATAGCTCTCGAGATGTCCTTCCACCACATCTGACCTGAAACCACTAGATACCTCCCGGCGTTCTCCCCCTGGGTCATGGCCCTAACATGAGCCTCCGCTACGTCTCTCACGTCCACGATGCTGATGTGCATTGGGATTACAAAGGGTATTTCCCTTCTGAGTAGCATCATCAGGAAAGACGGACTGCCATTCAGGTGCCTCTTCGACAGAGGGGGGCCTAGAACCACACAGGGGTTGATTGTCACCATCCTGAAAGATTTATTCAGCTTAGAGTGCCAGTCTCTTACCAGTTTTTCCGCAGTGTATTTCGCCAGACCATACGGGTTCTCCTCTATCGTCGCGTCCTCTGCCCAAGTATCGGTGGTAAGGGTTTGACCGTCCTCCCATGAAGACGGCCTGATCGCTGCAGTTGAGGAGGTGTGAATCAAACATCTAACCGTTCCAGATGAATCTATTGCATCAAGCACGTTTTTTGTTCCCACCACACTCGGATCGACAATCTTCTCCTGCGCCCGCTTAGACTTCAGGACGACAACTGCCGCAGTGTGAATCACAGATTCGCAACCGGCCACGGCTTTTTGTACCGATTCAGCATCTAGAAGATCCATCTCAATGATATCCAAGCTCCCCCCATCAGCAACAGGCAGAGATAGCAGATGATCGACCCTTTCAGGATCCGAAGAGTCCGTTACCGTCGCTCTGACATGTGCACCTTTGGATAGCAGGTTAGCAACTATGTGACTACCTATGAAACCACTAGCACCGGTAATCAGCACCGTCATGGACTCACGAAAGCCTTCGCTGAAAAGAGACTATCGCCCATCATTCTGAGTCAGTTCTGCCAGACATCCAACTGGGCGCCCACCAATTCAAGTCCCCCATCAGCCTCATTGTTGACGGGACAACTAGTGCCCTAACTATCGTAGCATCGACAGCCACTCCCAAGGCCAACATGAACCCGAACTGCATCATGAGCGATACAGAAGAGAACCCAAAGGCTGAGAACACAGTTACCATCACAAGAGCGGCGGATGTAATTATTCGACCGCTCTTCTGCAGTCCTGTGGCCACGGCCAATGTGTTGTCCTCAGTTCTTTCCCATTCCTCATGGATTCTGGAGAGCATTAACACTTCGTAGTCCATGCTAAGCCCAAACAAAATAGCAAAAATCATCACAGGAGTGGTTGGGTCTATCGGCTGGGGGGTGAAATTGAGCAACTCTGCTCCATTCCCTTCCTGGAAAACCCATACGAGTATTCCGAATGAGGCACTGACGGATAGTATGTTCATGATTAGAGCCTTCAGGGGCAGAATAACTGATCTCACCTGTAGGAAAATTAGCACATAGCTCGAGGTCAGAATGAACGCCAACGCGATCGGTAAGTTCTCCTTTACAGCATCTAGGACATCTTGGTTGTAGGCGGCAAAACCTGCCACATTGACCTCCGAGCTACCCCCGAACTGCTCATTTTTCGAATCAAGGTCCCGGATTTCCCTCACCACCTTTCTAGATGCCGCACTGCTCTGGTCCCCTTCAATCGCGACTTGAATGAGAACTACGCCGTCCCCAACCGATGAATCAGCATAAAATCCCCTTTCCAATCTCAAGGCCTCAGCCTCTGATGGCGACAACTCGCCATCATCCGAATCGTCCCAGAATTCAACAACCTCGTCCTCGGTCCAGGTCGCGTTGAAGTGAGCGTAGTTAAACACAAAACTAGCACCTTCAATCGACAGCATTTCCTTGGAAAAGGCGTGGAGACTTCTGATATTTTCCTCTGAGAATACATCTGTTCCTTCCTGGATTTCGTAAACAACAAGAGCGGTATTGGAGACCTCCTGAGGCCAGTTTTCGTCCGTCAGTTCCATACCGCTCCGAGCTTCATTATCGGGGCTCAATGCTTTCCAAGAGGTAATGCCCCATTCGGCCTGAAGGAACGGTGCTCCCGCCACAAGCACGGAGGGGGCCAGAAACGAAAGGGGCTTGCTCATAACCCTCTTAGCCAAATCATACCAGAAACCATCATCCGCCACCTCTGTGCTGAGGCCCAATGGAACTCTGCCAGAGTTAATTCTGTCTCCGAGTATTGCCAATATCGATGGAAGGAGTATTACCGACGATGTAAGAGCTACTAGAGTAGCACAAATCCCGCCCCATCCCAGCGATGGCAATCCCGTATTTTCGAAGAATAGCATGCCGGTTAGGCCTGCGACTACTGTCAGGCCTGAGAACAGAATTGCTCTACCAGCGGTAGCGCTGGTCATCGCAATCGCAGTCCTCTTGTCATGCCCTCTCCCCAACTCCTCTCTAAATCGATTCACTATGAACAAGGAATAGTCAACGCTGAGCCCGATACCCAGTAAGGAAACGATATTGACAGCATAAACAGTTAGATCGTCAACGATGTATGTGAGCCCATGAATAATACCAACCGCGGCTATAACAGTGTAGATTCCTGACAATGCCGGTAGGCTTGCCGATACAACAGTACCGAAAACAAACAACAGAATTAGTATTGTCAGAGGGGCAGAAATTAACTCGGCCCTTAGGAGCTCTTCCTTCAGAACTAAATCGAAAGTAATGTCAATTGCTAAATTATCGGTGAGGTACTTTTCCATACCTTGGGGAGAGCTGTCTGGTAACTCGATATCCTCGTATATCTCCTTCAGTAGGATTTTCGAATCCTCTCTGTTCATATTGACCTTCACGTAGACTCTGGACCACGAGGGATCAACACTGCTCACAAGGGAAGACCGATTTGCTTCGTTGGTCTCCCAAGGAACATCCAGATCGATATCATCATTTGTCGAAAGTACTTCGATAGTCGACTGAATGGCGGACACTACTTCGGGGTCGTCATATGAGCGACCAGGATGGTGGAATAGTACGTGGAAGGACTCGAAGGCAGTTTCGTTAGGATCCGAGAATCCTTCTCCCGCTGCTGACCACCCATCAACCGACTCAAGATCCCCCTCGCCATATCCTTCGATGTAGCGTGGCTCCAGTGAAATCATGTACCCGAGTCCGGCGCAGAGCAGTAAAGAGCATACCAAAACCGCTCGTGCGTAGTCGTGGACAAAGAGGCCTATCTTGTAATACAGCCTTCCTTTCAAAACAGAAGGGTCGGTCGCTCCTTCCACAGCCTCGGGCCACTACTTTCGCTTATCTATTTCTGTATTTTTACTAATCTAATAATTCGGCAACAGAATTCACTACAAGAGAAGGACGCAACTCACCTTCCTCCACGTCATCTACCGAAGCCTCCCCTGAAAGCACCAGAATACCATGAACGCCCGCCCTATCTGCCATCTCAATGTCTGTGTAGAGCCTATCCCCAACCATGCAGCATTCAGAAGGTTTCAGCCCCAGATCATCTATCTTATGTAGAATCATTCCTTTGTTTGGCTTACCACACACGTGTGCGGGACTCACTCCCGTGGTCGCCTTGAACAATGACATGTAAGCGCCGGTGTCGGGAAGCCCCCCCCCCTAGGGGACGGGCAGACCATATCTGGATGGCTTGCGACCAACTGCACACCTTCGTGAAGATGTACTGATGCAGTAGCAAGCTTCTCGTAACTAATTTCTGTATCGTACCCCAGAACCACGAATTCGGGCCGCTCTGAAGAGGTTTCAATACCCTCCTCTTCTAACATACTGCGCATCCCTTCTGTTCCGACCAGATAGGTGCTAGTGACTTCCTTCTTACTTAGCCATGAAATTAGGTCGTGGGTTGAAAGTAAAACCTCATCTTTGTCAGCATCGATACCTAGGCCCCTCAGTTTCCCTACATATTGCTCTACAGATTTGCTTGAGTTGTTGGACAGGAAGTATCTCTTGATGCCTCTCGCTTCCAACCTTCCAAGGAAATCCAAGGCACCATCTATCAGACTATCTCCGAGGTATATAGTTCCGTCTAAATCCAAGAAGACGGCCTTAATTCCATCCAGAGACTGACTGATTTCTCCTTCCACGTCCAATCACATCATGGCAGCAATATAGTCTTGAATAGGAACCAGGGGCTCCAAAGGGCTTTCTGAGCCTCTTTATCTGCGATCATACCCGTCAGCATGTCGCCCATCTCTTCCTTCCTAGAGGCCTTTCCAACGAACCAATTCATCAACTTCTTCCACTTGACAACTTTCTGTAATCTGTGTGAGTTAGTCAGCTCCTTGCCGAGGGTGCTCCAAAGCTCCTCCATGTATGCAATCGCATTCTCCTCGGGAAAACCCCGAGAGTGCTCATCCTTGTTGAAGTGTCTAGATGTCATCTTTGCAGAGACCAAGCCGTTCCCTATGCCCTCACCACTAAATGGGTCAACCAAGCTGGCAGCATCCCCAACGCACATCACACCCGCGCCCGCGCTCCTTCTGGGCTGAAAAGAGGGTGGTTTTTTTCTCGGGGAGCCGAATGGAAGTTGCCATCCCTTCTGGGATCCTTCAACTATTCTCGCATCCTTGAACCTCTCCTTGAAAACGGGATGATTTTCGATGACCCACCTCTGTTTCTTCTTCAGCGATTTGTCCATTCCTTTCTGCTTACGCTGTTCAGAGATTACCATCCCGATTCCAACGTTCACGACTCCTTCCTTCACCGGGAACAGCCAGAAGTATCCTGGAATGACCTCATCGATGAAATGGATCTCAATTGGCCCCTGGCTTCCTCCGAAGCCTCCGACGTCTTCCCAATACTCTCTGTAACCGCCGCAATAGTGTTCATCATCTCTCATAGGCTCTTTGTGAATCCCCTCAACAAGCTTGGTGGCTACGGGGCACCTGTACCCCCCAGCACCGATAGTGAGGGGAGCGACGAAGCTAAATGCCGGAGAATCAGAGGATCTCTTGCCAAAGCTCCCGGATACTCCGACTATCGCACCATCCTCCTCCAGAACCTCCCTAACGTCGAATCCCTGGATTACAGAGCCGCCCGCTTCAATGACAATCTCAGTTGCCCTCTTGAACATCATGTAGTCGAACTGCTTCCTGGGTAGGGAGTAACCAGCCATCTTCTTCTCGAACTCGTCCTGTGGGAGCATAACCTTGACAGTGTTACCGTTTGCAGAACCGAACACTATCGAGTCAACCATGAAGTGAGGAGTTTTCTCAATCATCTCCTTGACACCTAACTCCTTCACGTGTGAAAGCGATTTGCCGCCGACGGCATCTCCGCAGATCTTGTCCCTAGGCCACACATCTTTCTCAATTAGGAGAACCTTGCATCCATTCAACGCATTGTAGGATGCTGCAGCTGACCCGCTAGGACCCCCACCGACTACTATGACATCGAAGGAGCCCCCATCTTCCGGGATGCTGCCAGTATCTATCGGACCTGCCCAATCGTCCATACTAGTCCCAGTGGGAGGGGCATCAACATTCAAACTATGCCATGGGGTTCTTCTGCATTCCGCGCCACGCACCGCTATGAGCGGAACCTTGTGGATAGTCAAGACAACCCTTCCCGGTGAAATGAATGTAGCTGAAGTGGGCATGTGGTGCCAGTCAATAATAGAATCGAATTTGTCAGTATGTGTAGATATGAAGAGAGTAAATTCAGTTTTTCGATGGGAGGGAGAGATTCAGAATGCCTCCGAATGGGATATCCAAATGAAGACCTCTGAATCCAATAAAAACGAATTGATATCCAAAATAATATCAGAACATTCCTACGACGTTCCACAGATTGTCTGGTGGTCGGTTGAGTCTACAGTAGAATACTACAATTGGGTTCAAGGGTGATACGCTCTTCGTACGTCATGGGTAAGTCGGGAATCCTAAGGCCCGCTAAGAAGGTCCCCACTGTCTGGTGGAGCTCACCAAATCCGATGTCATTGAAGCCAAACAGATCTACAATGGCCATTCTGGTAATCGGCGAATTCATCTTCGGACTAGGCGACTCACTTCTGATTGCAGCAGGTGTAGGGAATACGCCATGGACTGTTTTGGCGGAAGGTATAGCCGATACTACAGAAGTGTGGACAATAGGAGAGGCAACCTTTCTAGTCAGTGTTGCAGTAATGTTTCTGTGGATCCCAATAAAGGAGACTCCCGGCATTGGAACCATTCTGAATATCATAATTATAGCTCTCACGATTCATGTGATGGTACCGATACTGCCCCAGCCGGAGAACCCCTTGGTCTCAATTCTGATGGCTTCTTTAGGGATCTTGCTCGTAGGAATAGGTAGTACGATGTACTTGACTGCAAATCTAGGGCCAGGCCCAAGGGATGGCTGGATGACCGGACTTCAGAGAACCACTGGCATTCCTATTGGGAGAGTTAGAATTGCCATAGAATCCTCAGTCCTAGTTATTGGCATAGTACTAGGTGGTACATTTGGAATTGGCACCATCCTCTTCGCAGTGACTATTGGCCCCGTTGTAGCATCCTGCCTATCGATAGCCAGTAGGATTGACTCCACTACCGGATGATTACTCCAGTCAACAACCCAATCGGGAGGTTCATGGAGTATTGCTGACAGGATTAATCATGGGGGGACACGGAGTCATTCAACGATATCGTGAGTTCCTGCCAGTTTCTCAGGATACCTGCATCATTTCTCTTAATGAGGGGAACACGCCACTGATAGAATCACACAATCTGGTACAGGCACTGGGTGGAGGTTTCCGCCTTTTCGTCAAATATGAGGGGCTTAATCCCACGGCATCCTTCAAAGATCGAGGGATGACCCTTGCGGTAACCAAGGCAGTAGAAAGGGGCGTTCGCGCAATCGTTTGTGCCAGCACAGGCAACACCAGCGCCTCAGCAGCGGCCTATGCCTCTCGCGCGGGCCTAACTTGCGTGGTCCTAATTCCAGAGGGCAAGATCTCCTATGGAAAGATGGCCCAGGCTCTCATTCATGGTGCGAAGACGATTGAAGTCAGAGGGAACTTCGATGAAGCTCTCGAGTTGGTCAGAGAATTGGGGCTGAGGGACGATATTGAAATCGTCAACAGCATCAATCCATTCAGGATTCAGGGCCAGAAGACTGGGGCATTCGAGGTCTGCGACGAACTAGGGAATTCTCCAGACATGCACTTCTTGCCGGTTGGGAACGCTGGTAACATCACTTCCTATTGGATGGGCTACAAGGAGTACATGGATGCTGGGAAGATAGAGTCGCTACCCATGATGATGGGATGGCAGGCAGAGGGCGCGGCACCAATTGTTAGAGGGGAGGTCATTGATGCACCCGAGACAGTGGCTACAGCTATCAGGATAGGGAATCCAGCCAGCTGGCAACTAGCCACAGAGGCCTCGGAGGAGTCCTCAGGGACAATAGACTCCGTCACAGATGAAGAAATACTCGATGCCCACAGAATGCTGGCGAGGACCGAGGGCATATTCGTCGAACCGGCATCTGCTGCGGGGATCGCAGGCATTGTGAAGAGCAACGCCAGAGGCGATATTCCAAATGGATCCACACTAGTAGTTACAGTAACTGGCCACGGACTGAAGGACCCGGCTATCGCTATCGAGAACTCCGCCGCCAGGTCTGTAGTTGTTGATCCAAACCTCGAATCAGTCCTAGATGCAATCGGAATGCAATGAGTATGGTTATTGCTGTCTTGCCAATCCCATGTCATGGATGACGACTTTTCAGACCGCGCATTCTCCACTAGAGCCGTCTGGTCCGGAACCAACCACTTGGAGGGGGCCGCAGTCACTCCTATATTCACCACCTCTACCTATCAGCTCAATGACGACAGGTATCGAGATTGGGCCGATGGCGGCCAGCACTCCCTGATCTACAGTCGCTGGTCGAGTGTGAACTCCGAGGCCGTGGCTTCGAAGGTAGCCTCTTTGGAGGGAGCCGAGGACGGAGAGACACTTGCAAGTGGAATGGCCGCGATCTCTTCCACCCTTCTTTCCATGCTTTCGAAGGGAGATCACATGGTCACATCCGCAGATATCTATGGGGGGACATATGGCCTACTAACCTCAGATTTCCCCAGATTCGGAATAGACGTAACCATGGCAGACATCAGAGACCCCTCTTCGTTCGAAGCCGCAATAAACGAGAACACCAAGGTACTCTATGTCGAGACAATTACCAATCCCGTACTGAAGGTGTGTGATTTGGAGGCTATGGCATCAATAGCGAAGGAGTATGGCCTGATTTCGGTTGTCGATAATACATTCGCTACCCCATGGGCCTGTCAACCGATTTCAATGGGGTTCGATGTCGTCATTCACTCAGGAACTAAGTTCCTCAACGGACACACCGACTTGACAGCAGGAATTGTTGTCGGAAGATCCGATCTAATCAAGGGGGTATTCAAGACCAAAACCAGGCTAGGGGGGACCGCTGACGCCTTCATGTGCTATCTTCTGGAGAGGGGCATGAGAACCCTTCATGCCAGGATGCCAATACACGCATCAAACTCTTCTGAACTGGCTAGAAGAATGCAAGAACACCCAGAAATCAGCGCTGTCAACCACCCCTCTCTGGAGAGCTATGCTGACTACGAGGTGGCCAAACGAATCGTACCGAAGGGGACGGGCATGCTATCATTTGTGGTAAAGGGCGGGGATGAGAGAGCAATGCGCTTCGTCAGAGCGCTCGACATCATCTTCGAAGCGACAAGCCTAGGAGGGATCGAGAGCCTAGTTTCTTGTCCTTTCAACACGAGCGATATTTTCGTTCCCGAGGAGGATCGGCTAGAGGCGGGGATTGTCCCAGGTTTCGTGAGGATGAGCGTTGGAATAGAGGATGTTGACGACCTATGGTCGGACATTGAACAGGCCCTGTTGGCCAGCCAATCCTAACAGGTGGAAAGATGGACCAAACCCTCCTGCTCGCCACTATTGTGTTCATCATCCCAATGTGCTTCAGCCCCGGGCCAAACAATGTGCTCTGTGCTGCTCACGGCTCACAGCACGGATTCAAGGCAACTCTTACACTGATCTCAGGAATGGCCGTAGGTTGGTCAACTCTGGGCTTGTTCGTTGGCGGAGCCACTGTTTTCATCGAAAACAACCAGGAGTTCTTCGAGATATTGACCTATGTCGGAGCCGGTTACATTGCGTACCTCTCGTATAAGATCGCGACTTCCGAGTCTCTCGAGGACGGCTCTCTCGATGCAGAGCGGCTTGGATTCTCGACCGGGGTGGCCATTCAGTTCGTAAACGGAAAGGCTTGGATTCACTTTCTGGTCCTCATGACTACATTCGGCTCCCTATTTGGAACTGGATTCTCGGGAAAGGCAATGCTAGTGATAATGAATGTACTGTTCGGTCTCCCAGCAGTCATGACCTGGGCTGCATTCGGAACGGTCCTTCGGAGAGCATTCACCACTCCTCGCTCCGCTACCCTGCTGAACCGAGGGATGGGGCTCTCCTTGTTTGCTGTCTCACTTTGGATAGTGATTCCCTCAGATTACTACAGTGGTCTTCTGGGTTGAATTGTTGGTGCAGAGGGCAGGATTCGAACCTGCGAAGCACTACGCACTGGGACCTCATCCCAGCCCCTTTGACCGCTCGGGTACCTCTGCTTGTGTGTCAGTGGGCTTACGCCTGCATATTTCAGAGGTATCCTAGCTTCCATAGGGCCAAGTAAATCATGGGTGCTAGGGGCAAGCAAACCGCAAACGCTCTCCTGAACGCTCTCCATAGCCCATCTTCCTTTCCTTCTGGGATGCTATCTGCCGCAGCCACAACCAATTCCTCAATTATGCCTGCTCCAGGACTAATGCTTGTCATATCCCAACCTCAGAAATTAATTCCCACTTTGGCAGCCATTGGAGGTGCCTGACCGGTTTTCGCATAGTAGAACAGAGATGCCCTGTTTACAGCGTCAACTGTCGAAAAGAAAAGGACCGTGAACAATAGTCCCACGGCGAGGATTACGATTCCTAGGATTATTCCAAAATCGCCTAAGTACATCAATGGGATGGATACTCCGATCAGGACTAATATGGATAGAATCATCAGAAGGCCCGTTCCAATGTGAGATGTCACATCCTCCCCCCAGGTCTTCTTGAACAAGTCCTTACTTCTGCCCATGCTATCAATTACCCCTGCTCTCTCCAGGACAATCATAGGAATCATGAAGAATGTGACAATCCACCAGGCGATTCCAATGATGAAACTCGCCAAGCCCGCTACTAACCTCATTGGAACAGGCGCATCATCGCTATGAGAAAGCCCCTCGAGTATCCGGATGAATAGCCCTACAGTTCCGGCAATTACCCCCCATACCATGATCTGTGGTAGACACTTCACCGCTTGTCCTATGCCATATGAGAAGCTAGGATTGGTTCCCGAACTCAGACGTTCATACGCGCTCGCTATGATTGCCGCGTTCCAGAAGACGGTAATTATGGATACTAACATGTAGAAGACGAACCAAATTGCCATGTGTGCGAATACCAGCTCACTGCCACATTCGTCACCGACACACTCCGGGTTAGCGGCGACAGCATCCAGACCGACTGAGAGGGAAAGCGAGACCCCTATCGCTCCCAGAGAGAATACCGCTGACAGGAATGTATACACGATTAATTCTGGATCCGACCATACCACTGCAATCCCTAGCTTTGTCATCTTCCATCCTCGTGAGATTCTCTCACCTATCCCAATCCTTTGTCCTCCACTGCGCATCATCATTGATGGCCTGCTAGTACTGCCGGGGGTAATCATGACCAAATTCTACTGGTCAGGAGTAATAACGATATTCACGGAATCCCCAACAGTGACCTCACCTTCACGTAAAACTCGTGCTAGCCACCTCGACCAACCGTACTCCTTATCTTGGTCGACTCTGTCAAATTTCCTTCCTATGAAAGACTCACCGATCTTAGAGCAGGGTGCACATGGTTCGCTAAGCTCAAGCACTACGTCGCCAATCTCCAAGTGCGTCCCCTCTGAAAGCGACTCCCACTCCACTCCTCGAATTGTCAAATTCTCGCCCGTAGATCCGATCTCTATCGGGTGACCCTCATGCTTCAGTCGCTGGATTAGCTCTAGAGAGAAGATACAGACTGCTCTATCGTCGCTCCCGCCCCTACTCGCTCGAAACCTGTTAAAATCTCCCTGGACACCACCCTTCAGGATATTCGCTGACTCAACCATAGACTTGGGTACGCCCCCGTCGCTAACGTTGATCGAGTGAATCTCACCTCTCATGGTAACCCCCTAGAATTCAAACTCAATCTCCAGCCTATCTACCATTTCTAGATACCTCTTGGATAGCATTTCCTCTGAATGAACCAGATTATGCTTCCAATACCTCCAACAAGCAATGGCAAGAGTTGCAAACCTGTGCATCATAGGAAGCGACTCAATCTCCTTATCTCCAAGTAGTCTGATGCTTTGATAACCTTCAATCAGTGACTCCCACCTGTTCAGTAATGGCTGTGTACCTTCCCATCCAAATCCCACGAACGCCATGGCCAAATCGAAAACCTTCGGACCTATCCAAGCCTCCTCTAAGTCGAGAATCGCACCGACCTTCCCATTCCCAATGACATTGTCCGGAAACAGATCACCGTGTAGAATTCCAACGGGGATTTCTTCTTCTAGGGCTTCCTGTATGGCACTGGCTTCAGAAGCGAGGAGTCCCAAAAAAGAAGGATCTGGACCCCCATCCTTCGATAGAGAAGCAACCTCTTCGAAAAGAGAAAAACCCATCCGATATTCTGTCGGAAAACAATCCGAAGTGGGTATCTCGTGCATTCTAGCCAATACCTTGCCCAAGTCAGTTAGGGATTCGGAATCATTTCCAAGATGGCCTCCTGGGATATACGGAAGTAGAGTCCAAGCGACCCCGTTCTTATCAGCAAAACTCCTGTTATCAGCGAGCTTTATTGGGACCGTAGTCGGAATTCCGTGATTATCAAGGTGAATGTGCCTGAGTATTACCCTATCGACCTCTTTTACCCGATTTGCAAACCATGCCTTCAGCACGACCCTACTGCCATCAGCCAAATCAAGGAGGAAATTCGTGTTGTCCCAGCCTCCTGTAAGAGGGGACATCTTCTCCGAGTTCGGGAGTCCAGCTAGAGACAGTAGCCAATTTGCGTCTTCTAGCCGTACATTGTTAGTCACAGACCTCCCTGTACTTCGACACATATTGCTTCTTCTCTCCACTAGGACTTAACATTCGTATGGTTACGACGGGCCATGGGCGACTCAGAGAGGGTTTCCGGGACTCATGCATTCCTAATTGGCGTTCCAAAGGCCGGAACAACCTGGCTAGCCAGCACGCTGTCTCAGAACCCCTCAATCTGCTTATCAGATCCAAAGGAGCCAAACATCATTTCATCCCATAAGGGGACATTTGGAAGGTCTAATGAAGAACCAGATTGGACAGAATACTTCAGATTATTCAAAGGAGACGGCATAAGGCTAGATGGGTCCATACACACGTTTTCCTGCCCCATCTCTCCAGCTAGGATTTCAGAGAAGTTTGAGGACCCCAAATTCATTATTTCTCTTCGAGAACCTGTTGACAGAACATTTAGTCATTGGAGGATGATCACTGATATTGGATTAGACAAAACATGGGGGGCCGATTGGGACGACTTCCAGGTCGCGTGGAAGGATCCTAGACTCAAGGAAGACTCACTATATGGAAAGTCAATGGCCCGCTGGCTGGGGGTTTTCTCTCTATCAGATTTCTATATTTTCGACAGCTCCAGGATGCGAGATTCGCCAGAGACGGTGCTTAGTGAAATTGAGGAATTCCTTGGAATCCACAAACATAACTACTCAATAAACCATTTAGCCAACTCAAACAGGGCAGCTAAGCGAAGAAAAATTACCTTTTTAGGAAAACTAATGAGGATAACATTTTCTTTTGTTCCCAGTTTCTTGAAGTCACCAGTTGTAAATTACCTCGTATCGAGAGACATCAATATCTACTATTTGCCACTATTAGGTAGACGTGCCGATCCAAGCAAGCCAGAGCATCTTGACAAATTTCATTTTTCCATCTGTGAAGAGGAAGTATGCGAAGATCTAGCACAATTGCAAGATTTGACCAAATTCGATACAACTGAGTGGATGGAAACCATCAAGAATAATGCAGTAAAATAACACCATCTGTACTTATCAGTTGACGATATCTCCCAAGATGGGATGAGAGCTATAGAACCTGCTCCAAACCTCCTTCTCGTCGGAGGCCCCAAATGTGGGACTACTTCCCTTCTATTGTGGTTGAGAAAGCATAAGGAAGTATACCATCCGTGGGAGAGAGTCAACTCAGGAGCAGTTGAGAGTGGTTTTTTGCTCGGAGGGGTCGTCGACTATCCATTCGAAATGAGCAAACCACGAGGAACTCTATTTCTGCCACATGAGGCAGATATGGATTATTTCAAGAGCGAGAGACTCATTATCGACAAGTCACCTCAGCATCTTTATTCTAAAAGGGCCTTGGAAACTGTCAGAGACCTTATGCCGGAAGCGAAAGTGATAATCACGGTAAGAGATCCCTATGACCTAATGATCAGTCTTTTCCACCAACAGAAGAAAACAGTACACTTCAAAACATCTTTTGAGAGTTTAATTTCAAAAATAGACAGTCGGAATTGGATTGCTAGCCCCGAAGACCCAGATACTTGGGGTTTCCTTACGTATCCAAGATTTTCATCTCACGTAAAAAACTGGATTGATGAGATTGGGGAAGAAAGAGTCAGAGTAGTTCAATTGAAGTCTATTGCCTCCAATCCAAGAATGGTCTTAGATGAAATCAGTGATTGGCTTGGAATTGATCCAGCGGGTATGCCTAGAGATCTAAGTGTGAAGAATCCTAGAGGAAAGTTGTCTAACTCGGCTTACAGGAGATTTCTGCGAAACCCTCCAAATTGGGCCTTTTCACTAGCGAAGGTTGTCATTCCAACAAGAGGCTTGAGGAAGGTATTATTGGATCCTATTAGATCCAAGGGGTGGAAATATGTGCAATCAGAAAAACAGGAAATTTCTGATGAGTTAACTGAAAAAATTCGACTTAATCTGATTGATGACATAGAGTTCATGGAAAATTTAGAGAAATACATTCCCAAATCCGTAATCATCTAGCCAGAGTAAAAAATCATCGTGATAATATGAGATTTTCTTTCAAAAATATCTACCAGTTCATCAGAGACATAACCCATGTTATTATTCATGGAAATCTGGACTCTTCAGATTTCATAGTACTCGATGAAAAAGAAGTAGTATTCGCGAGTGTAGCAAAATCTGGTAGCTCCTCAATTAAGACCTCAATATTCGGAGAATTCCCTAAGAATAAATCAATCCATTTCCATTCTAGAGAATTCTCCCACAAGAGAATCCCAAGAAAAAAAGGGAAATACTTCTCATTCGCATACGTCAGAAATCCCTATGGCAGAATAATTTCCTGCTACAAAAACAAGTTCAATATGGCCGACAATTCACAATTCCTATACTCGAATTATCTTTTTGGATATCTAAAAAATGACGACTCCTTCGAAGATTTCGTCAGAAAATTATCCAAAATTCCAAATTTTCTTTGTGATAGACACTTCAAGACACAATACAGTATTATTCATTCAAGAGGGGCGAAAATGCAACACATTGGTCGCATGGAGGATCTTCCCGAAGATTATGAGAAAATAAGAAAGAGATTTAACTTCGATGAATTAAAGGTTTTGAACAAGACAAGAGACTCAGGAGAAGATATACAGCTGAACGATGAAATCAAGGAAATAATATATAATAAATTTAAGATTGATTTCACGGAGTTTGGATACAGAAAGTAAATCAAAAAACAAATGATATGGCCGTTATTTTAAACATAAACTAGATTTCTTTGGGTCACCAATAGTTGCCTTTCTTATTGCCCAGAATAATGCCAAAAACCATGCTCTTGTCCAAAGGGTCCATGACTGAATCCTACTGAGTGGCTTCACATCTGGAGGGTGTTGCAACGTCCTCATATCTCTCTGGAGTTTCCTAAGGGAGCCATCTGCTATGCTCTCCCGCGAAATCAAACTCGCGGCGCTTTCGACAAACTTATTCGGATTGCAATGATATAGTAATTGTTCTGAACGAGGATATGCTCCATAAACCGCTCCGTGTACCCCTATTGGCTCAGGATGATGAACCTTACATTCTGGTACCCAAACCATCCTGTATCCAGCATCTATGACTCTCCATGCTAGGTCAGTGTCTTCTCTATGAAGGAAATATCGCTCATCGAAACCACCAATCTCAGTGAGAATATCCCTTCTAATAGCCATATTTGCAGTTTTAAATCGATCCCAGTTAAATCGATGAGGAGGATTAAAATCGATTATCTCCCCATCGATGTCTGTAGTGGTTATTCCGCCTTCAATACCACCGATGTCATTCTCCGAAAATACTCTCTGTATGTTTTCTATCCAACCACAATCCGCCAAGCAGTCATCATCAATGAATGCAACGTACCTCCCTGACCCCCTCTTCCACCCTATATTTCTCGAAATCCCAGGACCATAGTCGGTCTCTGAGTCGTCAACCACCTCTATAGAAGCTGGTGCCAACGTCTGCGACTCTAGTGATCTCAGACAGGAAGCAAGCGCTTCCGGTCTTCTGAAGGTGGGAATAACCACATCTACTTCTGAATCCACATCAAACCCAGTCGCACTCAAGTAATTAGTGTCACGTTCTCTAATTTCCCTGATAAGAGGCAATGAAACTGTTTCTCCAGGGCCCCTCCTTTTGGTATTGGACAAATTCCCAATCACTCAGATTATTAGACCACTCATTGAAAGCCTTCTGTTCCCCAAGGTTGGGATTCCCCTTAAAGTTAAACCAATCATCGAAAATCAGCACAGTCCCATCAACTAGTAGATCTTCAACGAATTCAAGAACAGTTTTTGCAGACGAATATAGATCGCAATCTATGTGAATGATTGCAGCCTTACTCATTTTGTGCTTTTCCTTAGTTTTCTCGATACACGTTTTTTCGAACCAACCTGGAACAGTTACTAATTTATCCATGGGAAAGTGGGATTTAGCTAGATTACTCCTGAACACTTCTTCGTTGCTCGACCAGCCTCCCTCTTCGAAATCATTACCTTTGACATCTAAACCCGTAATTTCTGGTAACCCCTGGAATGAATCGAAAGCGAAAAACCTCATCTCCGACCAAATCCTCTTCACCTCCAGAGCCGCCTCCTTTGACCTGCCGCCGCTCTCCCTCATTTGTTCTTCATAAACAGCCTCCATCTCGCTGTATGCCTTGATTAGGGACCCTCCTCTATACACTCCAAACTCAAGATAGTCTCCCTCAACCTTTTCGGCTGCAAGAATCCATGATGCCTTCCTCACAATTGAGTTTTGATCTACCAAGGTAACAAAATTGGAAGAAAACGACCGTAGAGGCTTTAGAGCTCTTTTTAAAAAATTTCTAATTTCTATTCCCCCATGTCAGGTGGTAGGTTTCTCCAATCATTATTTTCCTGTTCACTAGGAGTTTTAAGAAAATACCTGTTTGATTACTGAAAATTTTCGGGCGGAAGCTCATTATTCAGGAGAACAGGGTTGCGACCCTCTCATATTTCAAGAATATCCGTTCTCTGATTTGTTTATGTTTGACCTCGCCTCCCTCGTAATCGGCACATCCCATCGAGCACATTCTCCTTGGTATAATGTGAATTCTGAGAAAGAATTGATATCATAGTCCCTTCCATTTTATCATTGTTAGGGCTTGTTTCTTATGAGAAGGGGGGGATTTTTCTCGTTTATCACAGATCATAGAAAGCGTCTTCTGAAGATGATGCCAAATGGGTCTATATGTGCCGAGATAGGTGTCTGGAAAGGAGACTTCTCTCAGAGGATTCTCGAAATTAACAATCCCTCAGAGCTTCATCTGATCGACCCTTGGATGTTCCAGCCCTCCTTTCCCTCTAGGTGGTACGGAGGTGTGAAGGCTGGTAGTCAAAGTGATATGGACGATATCTTTGAATCCGTCAGAGAGAGATTCGCAGGCTCTCCAGAGGTTAGCTTTCACAGAAAAACTTCTGCAGAAGCGCACTCGGAGTTTCCGAACGACTTCTTCGATTGGGTGTATGTGGATGGAAGCCATGACTATGATTCCGTGAAGTCTGACCTTGAGTTATATTTCCCTAAGGTCAAGCCCGATGGGTTCCTAACGGGAGACGACTATTTTCTGCCCTGCCAGGAAACAGGCGGACCCGCTCCTGTGAAACAGGCTGTACAAGACTTCGTGAAAGAAAACCAAGCCTCCATTGTAAAAATCATCGGAGGACAGTTCATTATTCAGAAGAACTGAATAGCGAACTTCGCACATTTCAAGAATACCCGCTCTGTCGTCTGTTTTGTGTTCGACATCGCCACCATCGTGCTCGGCACATTCCAAGGTGAATTAGTCATGGTTTTCGGAGACTCAATCGGTTGGTTCGTCGGCCACGCCATTTTGGTAGGGACTCTAGCGACCTTGGTTTTCGCAATTAGGGAGAGGGACCATGTCATCAAACACTCAGGACTCGGAAGGAGTCAAGCGATAGATTTCGGGGTCTTTCTGTCGCTCACCATGGCTCTCTTCTACTTCTTTAGCGCAATATGCGGATTCGCCTCAATCGCCTCCCTGGTCATCGGCGCGACCTCTGCTCTATTCCTCAGATGGATGGTAACAATCTTAGGATAACGACTCTCTCAGAAAAGAAGTCTTACTGAAAGTGTCCAATTTGCCAAATTAAAATTCTAAGCTCCATTCTACTTACTACGGCGCCTCAAGATCACAAACAGCGAAATGAAAACAACTACCAGCACCACTGCACCACCGATGTAGAACTTCTGATTCTCACCAGTGAGGCCAAGGTCCTCCAACACCGTTCCATTCACATTAATCCCTACCGAAGGAAGCACTGCCTCCTTCTCATTCACGGTAAGTGGGAAAGCGAAATCACTCGAACAGGACCATCCCGGGGCGGTGTTTTCATCCACCACAATCAGGCAACCCTCCCACTTCTCCTGGAGGTTGGAGGGCGTGGTCAGGATGAACTCGCAGCTGACCGAGCCCATTGGATTATCCACTCTACAAGTATCTACGGACATATCATTGAATCCAGACGGCCACATAGTTTCCTGGCTACTACCCTCTTCAAGGAGGTGTAATGAGACTTCTAGAGAGCTTTCTTCGTTGCTATCGCAACTGTAAACAACAGTGAAGACCACGTCCTCCCCCGCTTCAGAGAATATTGCAGAAGGACTGGATGAAGAGCATACCGTGTATGGTAGAACCTCCACTTCGACCATTTCCTCATCGGAGAATCCGAACACACTGACTGGAATCCCGTTCCACTCAGTGACTACGACACTCACGTTGATCTCGTACATCCCGGCTGAGTTCTCACTTGCAGATGCTACAGTAATCTGGAAATCTACAGACTCCCCCCCTCCTACTGTGATGCTTTCCGGACCAGCTACGTTCAGGTTTTCTGATTGGTATGAGATTTCTATGCTCTCAGATCCGGACGTGGGATTTGTCAGTTCGCAATTAACAATTGTCTGTTTTACAGAACCAGGAGAAATATCCAACGTAACCGAATCCTCGCATTCCACATCGGCCTCGGGCAGAATTTGAGCCGAACCACTGGTTGAAAAGCAGCAGATAAGTATCATGGAGGAAACGAATATGGCAGCCCCACGTCGTGGTTTCACAATATTTCCTGATTTTTACCTAACATAGACATTCGTGTCTTTTGCTGATAATTAGTGCGTTTTGACTCCTCAAAGCATTCATGTCAGCCTTTCGTGCCCACCGGCCTCATGGGAGGGGACTCAGATGGATCCAAGGTCGCAATCATCCCGCAAAGGACCAAGATCACCAGCGGTACGGAGGTCCAAGAGAAGCTTATCGTTGCAGCGAGGGTATTCTCAGATCTTCTGAAGCCAACATTTGGCCCCAGAGGCCTAGACAAGATGCTCTACAAGACGGACGGTAACACGGCAGTCACCAACGATGGAGCGAAGATAGTGGCCGAGCTTCTTGTAAGGCATCCTGCTGCCAAAATGATGGTCTCCATGGCAGAGTCGCAAGAGGAGGACTGTGGTGACGGGGTGACAACCACGATGCTACTTTGCGGGTCACTACTAATCGAGGCGAATGATCTGTTCAGGAAGGGGCTACACCCTCTAACCCTGGTTGATGGATACGAAATGTCACTCCAGACCGCTAGATTACAGATAGAGTCAGACATTAGAAAATGCGACGATAAGAAGCTAGTGGAAGTGGCCGAGACAGCTCTCAGAGGCAAAGTTGCAGACACCGCACTCGGGTCCTTCCCACCCCTGATTGTCAAGGCTCTCAACACAGTGTTGGACAACAGAGGCGAGGCATCTGCCCAACACGTTTCCATGTTCAAGAGCGGAACTGGGAGCATCAGGGACTCTAGATTGGTTAACGGGATTATCCTCCGTAGACGAGTACTGATGGACAACCTACCCAACGACTTACGAGATGTAAAGGTCGTATGCCTAAACGGTGAACTGAAGATAAGAGAAATGTCCAGAGATGCAGAAATGAAAATCACCAGTGCTGACGATTTGGACTCGTTCATCGAAGCCGAGAAGGAAAGGAAAGGGGAAATTTCCAGAGGTATAATCGAGTCAGGCGCTAGGGTAGTTCTTTGCTCTGGTGAAATCGATAGGGATATACTCCATTCTCTGTGCCAGAAATCTATCCTAGTCGTGGAAGGACTGGACTCCTCTGAATTGAGAAACGCTTCGGATGCAACGGGAGCTAGGATAGTGGAAAGCCCTCTGGATTTGCAGGAGTCTGACTTGGGTCAGTGCGGTAGCGCGTCATGGGAGAGGAGGCCAGCTTCTAATGAGGTAGAAGATGTGATCCGGATTGAGGAATGCCCGAATCCATCAGTTGTAACCATAGAGATAGGAGGTGCTGGTGAGACGGGTACAGAGGAGGTAATCAGAGGAATCCACGACTCGCTCAGATCTACCTCGTTGGCACTGAATGAGTACGTCCTTCCGGGAGCAGGAGCTATCCACAGCAGAATAGCTCATGCAGTTAGATTGGCTTCCGAGAAACAGGCAGGGAGGGAGAGACTTGCGATGGAGGCGTTTGCCAGAGCCATGGAGACGATCCCCTCAACACTAGTCGAGAATGCTGGAGGGGAGCCGCTGGACCGTATTCTTGAACTAAGGGCAACATCACTAGGGGAGCCCCCCGTTGGAATCTCAGAGGATGGCAAGAAATGGATAGTCGAAGGGGTCTGGCACCCCAGGTCTGTAATTGCGAACTCCTTGCAATCGGCCACCGAGACGGCAATGGGGATGCTACGAATAGATCAGGTCATTTCGGCTAGGGGCGAATAGCGACCACGAACCTTCAAGCCTCCTTCATACACGGAATCCCATGGAGCGACCCACAGCTCTGATCAGCGTCTGGGATAAAACCGGAATCGAGGAACTGGCCGAATCGTTACAATCCATGGGTTGGGCAATCCTTTCGACGGGTGGAACCGCAGCCAGACTAAGAGATTCAGGAATTGAAGTAACGGATGTATCAGAGGCTACCGGCCACCCTGAGATATTCGATGGCAGGGTCAAGACCCTACACCCCGCAGTCCACGGAGGGATACTTGCAAGGCGCGATTCTAAACATGATATGGAAAAACTGGTGGAAATGGGATATGGGTCAATTGACATGGTATGCGTAAACCTGTATCCTTTCGAAGAAACCGCTGCAAGAGACCCTCCGGCAAGCCAACAGGAACTGATTGAGATGATTGACATCGGCGGACCGACGATGGTGAGGTCGGCGGCAAAGAACCATGCAGATGTCATAGTAATAACAAACCCAGATCAGCATAGATCGGTAATGGAAGCGCTTTCCAAGGCTGAAGGAAACCCTTCTGGGGTCGATTTGAGGTTGAGGAGGGACTTGGCAATATCTGCATTCCAATCTACCGCAGCATATGACGCTGCGGTTTCTAACGAATTGTGGGGAAGATTCACAGGAAGTAAGATTCCAAACAGAATTCTGGCAGCTTCAGATCAGGGTCTAGAACTAAGGTATGGGGAGAATCCTCACCAACCAGCTTCTTTCTTCCCATCTCCTGGAGCCCCAAGAGGCCTCTCTAGAGCAGTTCAACATGGTGGCAAACCTCTCTCATACAACAACTACCTGGATCTCGATGCTGCGCTGAGGCTAGTCAGGTCTATATCGCAGACTTGCGATTTCGGCACTTACTCTTGTGTAGTCATAAAGCACACAAATCCCTGTGGGGCCTCTATCTCCGAGAATCAGGTCTCTGCCTGGGAAAACTCACTGGCTAGCGACCCAGAAAGCGCATTCGGATGTGTTATCGCATTCGATCAGGTGGTTGAGAGAGAAACCGCGGAGTCAATCGGAAACCACTTCTTTGAATGTATGATTGCCCCAGGATACGAATCGGATGCCTTGGAGATTCTATCTGAGAGCAAGAATAGGCGAATCCTGACTCTTGACCCATTAGGAGAACTTACAGATGAACCAAAGATTCGACAAGTGCAAGGAGGTTGGCTATCCCAAATCCAGGGCATTCCTGACATTGATTGGGATAACGTAAGCCAAGTCACCGAAAAGACCCTTATCGGAGACGAGCTAAATCTAGCTAGGTTCGGTACCTCTGTGATCGCGGAAGTCCAGTCCAATGCGATAATTCTAGTACGTAAGACAGAGAGCGGTTACTCTACCGTGGGAGTTGGTCCCGGGCAGACTAGTCGGGTAGAGTCAGTACGAATCGCTGCAAGGAGGGCGGGAGAAAGAGCGAAGGGAGCCATGATGATATCCGATGCCTTCTTTCCATTCCGCGATGGAATAGACACATCAAATGAAATCGGAATCACCAGTATTGTGCAACCGGGAGGCTCAATTCGGGACGATGAAGTAATTGAGGCCGCCAACCAGCATGATATGGCAATGATATTTACAGGCATCCGCCTCTTCAGACATTAGGCTCGAGTATTCGCTTCGGGAAGCGCCTTCTGGTGCCTAACTTTTACCACAACTCATCAAGAAACCCCGAGTGAAAACCATCATACAGCGAGGTTCGATGCAACACTGTGTCCACACCGGCCCAAGCACGTTCGAATACCTATGAGGACTTGGTATCAGCCATAGGAAATACCCCCCTCATCCGATTGAACCGAATAACGGAGGGCCTAGGAAAAACTTCCGTCTGGGTAAAACTTGAGAGATGTAACCCTGGAGGATCGATAAAGGATAGAATCGGCTTGCAGATGGTTCTAGATGCGGAGGAGAAGGGGCTGCTCAAACCAGGTGGAACGATCGTCGAGGGAACTTCCGGAAATACTGGAATAGGACTAGCAATGGTTGCCGCACAGCGGGGCTATCGCTGCATCTTCACCATGGCAGATAAGATGAGTAGGGAGAAGATCGACCTCCTACGGGCTATGGGTGCTGAGGTCCACGTCTGCCCGACCGCAGTAGAGAAGGAGGACCCCCGGTCGTACTACGAAGTTGCGGCTAGACTGGCAAGAGAGATACCCGGAGCCTGGTATCCTGACCAATACTCGCACGAGGCGAATCCATTGACCCACTACCTCTCAACAGGACCGGAGATCTGGGAGCAAACTCAGGGCAAGATAACCCACTTCGTAGCCACCATGGGCACTGGTGGGACGATTTCTGGCACCTCCAAGTCATTGAAGGAGATGGCCGAGTCTAATGATTCAGAACCCCCAAGGATAGTGGGGGTCGATGCAGTCGGCTCCATTCTCAAACAATGGTTCGAAGAGAGGACCATGGGGGAGCCAGAAACGTACAAGGTTGAGGGCTTCGGAGAGGATTTTATCCCATCTGCAACCGATTTCTCCGTAATTGACGAGATTCGTCAGGTCGATGACGGAGAGTGCTTCCAATGGGCGAGAGCCCTCGCAAGGAAGGAGGGGATGTTCTGTGGAGGCTCATGCGGAGGATCGATCAAGGTGGCCATCGATATTGCCAAGGAGGCAGAGGAGAACGGCGAGGAAGCCATGGTGGTCGCAGTTCTCCCAGATGCTGGTAACCCATACCTTTCGAAGTTCTACAATGACGACTGGCTCAGAGAGAATGGTTGGGAACCCAACGAGTGGGAATGATCACACCTTCTCGAAAGCCATGTCCAAATCAGCTATCAGGTCATCTGCGTCCTCGATTCCCACAGAGAGCCTGACCAGACCGTCCTCGAACCCTCTGGCCAAACGCTCCTCTCTAGGAACCTCCGCATGAGTCATAGTTGCAGGATGGGTGATCATAGTCTCCACAGCACCCAAGCTCTCGGCAAGAAGGCACAACTCGACCGAATTCATTAGCTTCTTGCCAGCCTCCAGTCCTCCCTCCAACTCGAACGAGATCATCCCACTGTACCCTTTCATCTGGGTTTTAGCCACGTCGTGCATGGGATGTGATTTCAATCCAGGATAGACCACCTTGGACACCTTTGGATGGCCCTCCAAATAGGAGGCTATCTTCTCCGCGTTCTCCCAATGCCTGTGCATCCTCAGATGAAGCGTCTTCAGACCCATGATCACCAACCAACAATCGAAGGGGCTAGGTACTGCTCCAACGCTCTTCTGGATGTACTTCAACTGATCAAATAGATCGTCTCTATTGGTAATTATTGCCCCTCCGATTATCTGGTTATGTCCACTAAGATACTTCGTGGTACTGTGAAGCACTAGATCGGCCCCATACTCAAGAGGTCTGAGGAAAACCGGAGTAGCGAACGTAGTATCAACAACATAGAGAAGATCGTTACTTTTCGCTATTTTCCCCACAGCATCTAGATCTGTTACCTTCAACAGTGGATTCGTTGGGGTTTCTACCCACACCATCTTTGTTTCTGGTCTTATAGCCTTCTGGACATTCTCCGCCACCTGTGAGTCAACGTAGGTGAACTCTACTCCATAGTTCGTCATCAGATTGTTGAAAAGTCTGGCAGTCCCACCATACACGTCGTCACAGCAGACAACGTGATCGCCCTGTTTCAGAAGCTTCATACAACTGTCCGCACTTGCCATTCCACTGGAGAAAGCTATCCCGTATTTTCCTCCCTCCAATGCAGCTAAATGCTCCTCTAAATCTTGCCTGGTGGGATTGGATGAGCGAGTGTAGTCGAACCCCTTGTCGACTCCTATCTCCTCCAATACATAGGTCGCGGTCTGGTATATTGGGGGTATTATAGCACCTGTCGTCGGGTCTGGCTTGCTCTTGCCTCTTACTGAGATTGTATCGAAGTCCATGGTTCTCTATATCCGCGGATTGGTCATCTGCAAAAAGAGTTTGAGTCAGCCTATTTCTCTGATTCTGACTCTGGTTGCGACGTAAAATATGCCGAAAAGGCCGACTAGGATAATGGTCACAGCTCCATATCCCGGATCAGCACCATTCCATGAGGTTGGCTCTAAAATTTCTCCATCACCAAGTGTAGAAACCTTCCAGACGAAGGCCGCCGATATGGCAGACATCAATCCAATAAGAGCAATGATCGCTATTTTTGCATGACTCGGCACAGTCTTTCCAGATGCATAGTAATCGAACATAGCGGAGCCGAAGAATCGATTCGTAAGAGTCCACCTAAACATTCTCTCGCTGGAATACGAGAAGAGAAAGGCCGCTGGTACAGCCCAAGAGACCGTGGGCCATCCCGGGACCCAAATGCCGATTATTGCAAAACCTATGAACAGGAATCCTAGCCCAACGTACAAACGACTCAGAAATGGATTGCTCGATACGCAGTATCTCTCAACAATTTCGTCAATGGTGGCTGTTTCTTCCATGAACTACACACCCTGGTAACCCCGCCTTCGTTTAAGTTTGAGTTATCCGAAGACTCAAGCGGAAACTCCCCACCAGAAAGACATGGGGGCGCCATTCGTTCTGCCTAGAGTAGCTTCTATCGAAGAGCCGCTGAGGTTGGCCGTTCTTATTTCAGGAGGCGGATCAGGACTGTCTTCCCTACTATCGTTCCAGTCTTCCGAGCCGAGGTGTCATCGGACGGTTTTGGTAATTGCAGATAGTGATAATGCCGGAGGACTAGAGCATGGAAGGAGTGCGGGAATCGACACAATGGGGATTCCACTTCCAAGGGGACTGCAGAGCACCGAGCGTCGTCTAGCACACGAGAGTATGATACTGGACCAACTCGAATCTTCCGGGGTTGAACTAGTTGTTCTCAGTGGGTATATGAGAATCCTGACACCATCCTTTGTAGCAATATGGAAGGGACGACTCCTGAATATTCATCCGTCTCTACTTCCAGCCTTCCCCGGGGCTCATGCTCACCGAGACGCACTCGCTGCAGGCGCCAAAACCACGGGTTGTACTGTACACCTTGTTGATGAGGGGGTTGATACAGGCCCTATTCTCGCTCAAAGAGAGGTGCGCATTCTACCTGACGACGATGAGGAGTCACTCCAGAATAGAGTCAAGAAGGTCGAGCATACCCTATACCCTGCAATTATCGATCTTCTCTGCTCTGGGGGAGTTTCACTCGAGGTCCTCGGGTGAATTCACATTCCGAAGAATTTCAGGCTCTTCAATTAGTATCGAATGTCTGGCCTCTGAGAACTGTACTCTAAGCGGCCTTCTGTCGGAATGCAACATTCCCAGAACCTCCTCGCTGCGAATCAACGCCAGGAGAGGGTGGGACATTTCCCCATCATGGGGCATTATTAGGGCATTATCATCATTCAGACCGTCCTGCAAAGAGATGAACAAACCCTCTGTCACCCAGGGGTAGTCTACTGCCGCTAACTGTATGATTTCATCGCATCCAGAGTCCAGAAGCGCCTCCTCAATAGCATCAATCGGGCCAGCGTGAGTTCTGGCATCCAAAACCCATTCGACCTCTGCGTCCGGGCCTACCTCACTACCATATTTCTCGATATCTTCAGGGTTAGCAACAGCGATTCTGATTGGCTCCAACTCTGCGAGAGTCAGTGCCCTGACTACTCTTGAAATCATTGAGTGACCACCTATCTCAATCATTGCCTTGTCTATTCCCATCCTAGAGGACCTCCCTCCTGCAAGTAATAGAGACCTCATATGCTCACCTTAGATCGTCAAGCCGCTTTAGTGCATGATTAATCTCCTCCATAAGATCCAATGCACGGTTTATGAGCATCTCCCGATCCTTCCTTGCAGTGGTTTCTACAAGCCATTCCATTAACTGGGCAATATCTTGGGCATCTCTCTTTATTGTCCACTCGAGAACTTCCTCTGCTACGGGGTCATCCGATGGCAACAGGCGCTCGACCATGGTGATTACGGGGGCTAAGGACGAATTAGTACTATGGTTTGGGTTCTGAAAACCTGCCTCTGATACGACCCAGAAGAGAATCGCCGTCTGGGACATCTACATCTAGGAGTAGTACAATTATCTCCGGAGGGATGTCTAAACCCGAGTTCTGGCTAGCGAACGCTGAAATAAGCGCTAGGTGAGTCTGTACCTTCTTACCAGAGCACCATTTTCTGTACTGCATTTTACTTGGTCCTCCATGACCCGCTCTGAGTACCTCTTCAATACTTAGCAGAAGCGCATCTGCAGGCTCCTTGGTATTAATCAATGAAGATAGTATGTCCCAAGGGTCCGTACCAGCTGCCTGATGGTCCAAATTCGCAAGAAGCAGAGCGGAAAGAGCAACATCCTCCCTTCCGTGCCTTGACCACAGATTCCGGACAAGACTCCATAGCACGTCCTGATTGTAATTGGCATTTGTAATCAACCAGGAAGCAATTCTTCTGAGGATGTCATCTGGTGTTCCTAGGTGGAAAGAGTATCCAGCAGACGCTCCCAGTCTATCTGTACTTGACTTCATGATCAGTGCTGGCACCCCTATCGGGTATGCCTCACGCACTACTCTAGCTAGCTTCCTGTGTGATTTGTGCACTCTATTCGGCTGGCTCTCAAGGAACTCATCGAGGACCAACACACCACTCATATCAACTACTGGTTCCCTGTTGTAAATTTGACGCTATCGACGAACAACTCGCTCCAGTAGTTGTGAAGAAATCTGTCTTAGCGCGTCTCCTGTCTCATTCAGACGGACTCGATACTCTTCTATGAAAGAACGATGGACGATTTCCTCTAACTGCCGATCCAGACTTCTTGAAATGGCCCTGTGCTCGGCCTCCTCTATGCCGAACATCTTTCTAAGATACGCTATTTGAGCAATTACCTCTTCTGATCTATCCGTGTGGATCAGCATTGCCTCTAGCACTTGACCGTATACTACTATCTTCTCGCTATGCCCTAGTCCATCTCCACTGATCGTGTCCGTCTTTCCAGATAGAATAGCATCGTAAATCCGCTTAGGCTCGTCCTCCTGGAGTCGCAAGGCGTGTGCTAGTTTCACTAAGATTCTCTTCTCTCCATTGGATAATTGCCCGTCTTTGAGAGCCAGTATAGAAGCGTTCATGAATACTCGAGAGCGATCATCCTCGAGCCACGACTCTTCTGCCACGTATCCCGATATAGATACTAGACTTAACCACTGGGTATGTGTCATCAGAAAAGCATCCTCGGTTAACAGGAGGATTCATCTATACCCCTATCCCCCGATAATATGCTTATCAGCCCACTCGCGGGCGCCTTGCGCCCATCCGAACCCCCCTAGCCAAACTGGCAAAAAAGGGGGCAAGGCCCCGGTTTGGGGCCGAGAAGCAAAGGATTTGAAAAATATGGCAAATGAAGGAAAATACGTAATACATGCAACAATCAGAGTCGATGGTACCGTAGCACGCAAGGATGTCGTGGGTGCTATTTTCGGCCAGACTGAGGGGCTTCTAGGAGAAGGTCTGCAGCTCAGGAAACTCCAGCAGACCGGGAGAATCGGACACGTAGATGTGAGTTTGAACAACCACAAGGGACGTGTCCAGGGAACCCTAGAAGTCTCTTCCTCGATAGATCAGGTAAGCACTGCAGTAATCGGTGCTGCACTGGAGACTATCGATAGGATAGGGCCATGCAAGGCCGTAATCAAGGTAAAGGAGATAGAGAACGTTAGGTCAGCGAAGAGAGACCACGTCATCGACAGAGCAAAGCAGCTTCTCCTGAACATTGTGAACTCTGCATCTGGAGAGTCGAAGAATATCCTTGATGAGGTCAGAGCGGTGTTGACGCTTGATACTGAGACAGACTACCAAGAGATGACTGCCGGTCCAAATGTGAAGAACTCTGATGCGATAATCATAGTTGAGGGTAGAAATGATGTCCGAAACCTACTGAAGTTTGGGATCAACAACGCCATCGCAACCATGGGCTCCGGAATAAAGCCGGAACTGGCGGAGTTGGCATCCAAGAAGAAGACAGTTACTGCTTTCTTGGATGGAGACCGAGGTGGCAAGCTTCTGCTAATGGAGATTAGCGGTACACTAGGTAAGTCACTGACTCATGTTGCGTTCGCACCGCAGAGTAGGGAAGTTGAGCATCTAGAGGGCAAGGTTGTGACCAAGTGCCTTGGACAGAAAGAACCGGCATCCAAGGCAGTCGCTAGGATTCAGACAGAGATACAGAAAGATGACGATGCATCAGTCGGTAAAGGAAAACCGACTATGGAAGCATCAGATGAGATCAAAGGATGGGCACCGATGATGGACGGACTCAAAAGAAACTACACAGTAATTGTTCAGGCCGATGGAACCGGCTCTGAGCCTGTAAGTGCGAAGGACTTAGAGTCTGCTCTTGGTGAAACCGAAGGAGCCCAAGGACTAGTCTTCTCGGGTAAGGTTACAGATCGGATTCACGAACTAGCATCGGGTGCTGGAATAAACAATGTCGTAGGTAAGACAGTGGGCCCCCAATCTCTGAAACTGGGAGTTCAGGCGTTCTCCATCAGAGATCTGGAGTGAGGCACACAATGCACTCGTATGGCTGCTCATTGAACCAGTGTTAATGGTCATCTGAGGGGCGTCCATAGCAGAAGCCATCAAAAGTCTCTCATGTCCGCTGGGAGCGATGCAAGAGACCACCATGGTCGTCATGACTCTCTATGGGATACTGTCAATCACTCTATTTGTTCTGTGGATAAAGCACTCGAATGCGAGGACTCGGTACAGGAATTCAACTTTGAGTACAGGAAGAGAAGGAAGCTGATGACGGAAGGGCTGTCTTCCATCCCAGGAATAAGGGTTCCAGAACCAGAGGGTGCTTTCTACGTGTTTGCAGACGTAACAGGAACTGGGATGACGGATATCGAATTCGCAGATGGGGCATTAGAAGCAGGAGTGCAACTAATCCCCGCGTCTCTGATTACAGGAGGCGAGGGTTTCGTCAGGATCTCATACGCGGCTGATGAAGAGGACATTATGGAGGGTCTGAGGAGGCTCAAGTCCTGGATATTGAAAGAGTGAGTTTGAAATCTCGGTGACTTGGCTCGGGACTGTGGACGATATCGAATCTGCAGGCTCCCATGTCCTTCTGGACTATGTTAACTACAAGAGGGGAGAAACTGGAGACGGAGAATGGGTACTATCGGTTCTAAGAGAGTGCATAAGAAAGTCAGGAGTGAGGGAGGTCCATTCACACGTAGAGATATTCGATGGAGAAGATAGCCCCCCTGGTTTTGCCGCTGTAGTTCTTATCGATGAGAGCCATGTAACGGCGCATTGCTACTCAGAGAGGGGGATTCTAGCCATTGACGTCTTCACTTGTGGAGACAGCAATCCCTCCGGGGTAGCAGCTATGATTAACGACGTGCTGGTATCTGAAATTCCAGGCTTGAGGAAAGTTTTCGAGAAGAGAGTCGAACGATTTAGGAGTGATTAGATGGGAATTAGGAATTTCATAGAATCCCACTATTCCCACTTCAACGCTGGTGAGCTGGCGAATTGCATTGATTCCCTAAGAGAGTTCCTAGATGGTGGAGGGAGGCTGATGATCACTCTAGCAGGAGCAATGTCCACGGCAGAGATTGGAAAAAGCCTTGCCCCCGCAATTAGGTCTCAGAAAGTGCATGCAATTTGCTGTACCGGAGCAAATCTGGAAGAAGAGTTATTCGGACTCTTTTCTAGATCTGAATACGAGAATGTGCCAAATTGGAGGCATCAGACCAAGGAAGGGGATGCTGAGCTTCACCAAAGAGGAATGAATCGTGTTACGGACGTTGCAATCCCTGAAAGTACGTTCACAAAAGTAGGTGAGGCATTGATGTCACTCTGGGAGGAATCCGAGGCTGTGGGGGACAGTCGATTCCCACACGAATATGTATACGAACTCCTACTTCACGGGGATTTCGAGTTCTCCTCACCACCGGAGGATTCGTGGTTAGTCGCGGCTGCTGATGCAAATCTTCCTATTTTCACGCCAGGCTGGGAGGACTCAACACTTGGTAATCTGCTTTCTGCCAAGGTCATAGACTGCACGCTCAAGAGTAACGCGATTGTGAGAGGTGGATTAGACGCGATGCAAGATCTTGCGGATTGGTATCGAGAGGACGACTCGCCCACGGGTATGCTACAAGTCGGAGGCGGGATTTCAGGGGATTTCGCAATCTCAGTTGTGCCTATGCTTAGGCAGGATGCCAGAGTTGAAGTTCCACTTTGGGCATGGTTTGCTCAAATCTCCGAGTCCAGGCCTTCATACGGTGGCTATTCTGGAGCGCCCCCTAACGAGAAGATTAGCTGGGGTAAACTTGGGGTCACGACCCCTCAGTTCGTAATTGAGTCTGATGCGAGCATCGTGCTTCCCCTGATTCTTTGCTCATTGGAATAGTTGAGAATAGTTCCCAACCTCCTCTGATATTCGAATCAGTTGGTTATACTTCGATGTCCTGTCTGACCTAGCCGGTGCCCCCGTCTTAATCTGCATTGAGTTTGTTCCAACGGCCAAATCAGAAATTATGTCGTCAGAAGTCTCGCCTGACCTATGACTGATTATAGTACCAAAACCGGCCTCCCTTGCCTTGCGAATCACTTCCATAGTCTCAGTGAAAGTCCCAATCTGGTTCAACTTGATTAATATAGCATTTGAGGCTTGGATGGAGATACCCTTCTCGAGCCTCTTGGGATTTGTCACATACAAGTCATCACCAACTATCTGTACTCTGTGTCCTTCTCTGGACGTGAATGCCTTCCAAGAGTCCCAATCGTCCTCTCCAAATGGATCCTCGATTGATACGATTGGATACTCATCTAACCAATTAGAATATTTCTCACTGAGTTTCTTTCCAGGTATTAGTTCTCCATCAATTAGATAGTTTGAGCCATCGAAGAATTCCTGTGCTGCTACATCTAGGGCTATGGAGACCTCTTTCCCCGGTTCGTATCCTGCCAACTCTATTGCCTCTTTGACCAATCTCAGTCCTTCTTCGTTCCTCGAAAGATTAGGGGCGAAGCCGCCTTCGTCTCCAACTCCCCCAAGCAGTCCCTCTTGCTTTAATTTGGCCTTGAGGGAATGGTAGATTTCGACTCCGGCTCTCAAAGACTCCGAGAAGGATTGGAAACCATGTGGGACGACCATAAATTCCTGAACGTCGACATTCGATTCGGCGTGTGCTCCGCCGTTGAGGATATTCATCATCGGAACTGGGAGACTGATTTCGTCTCCATGGCAGATGTGCTTCCAAAGTTCTCCGTCTGAAGCAGCTCTTAGGCAAGCTAGGGAGGCCCCCAATATGGCATTGGCCCCCAAGGATCCTTTATTCTCAGACCCGTCCAATTTATTCAGGAGGAAGTCAATACTCTCCTGTTCAGCTGGATTCATTCCAATCAGCGCCTCTCTGATTGGTCCGTTGACATTGTTAACCGCCTCTTGGACCCCCTTACCCATCCACTGACTACCCCCATCTCTCAATTCTACTGCTTCATGAGTTCCGGTGCTTGCTCCCGAAGGAACTGCTGCCCTGCCCCTCAATACACCATCCACATAGCAGTCAACTTCAACGGTTGGATTGCCTCTTGAGTCGATGATGGCTCTGGCGAAGATGTCGCTGATAGCGGCACCCATCGGCCAAGCCACGGACCTCTGGTTTCTCAAGGTAGCGATTCGAATCACTATCTGTTTAGCCAGCTGAGCCAGCGAGAAACCTTACTCTGCATCTCTGGGACTTCCATCTCTGATCTGCATGAACACTCCCAGGAAAGTTGCTCCTGATTGGGCGAAATGGAGAATAGTTCGGCTCTAATTAATACCCCGTCTACATCATTAGGTTTGGAACGGTTATCGTCTACGAAGCAGTGCAATAAGTGCTTAGGATAATGGTGGATACTTCCAGACTTGGGGCAGCATAACATAGCGCTCTTGGGGAGGAAAATGAGCGAGGAGCCCGTAGTTGAATCAAGTTCGTGGCCCTCAATCTTGTTTCCATCCAACAGGGATGCTACGTCAATATGATGCCATTGAGACTCTGAATGGGGGATGTCTAGTCCAGACACATCATCAAGATACTCCTGAATCCTGAGTTGGGAGATTGCCTCCTCCTGACCCATGTTGTATCAGGTTAGGTCGTCTCATTTGAATACAACCAATTTTATTAAATTAAATAATGACTAGAAAAGTGTGTTTTTTTTAAAAAAAATGTTCTATAACACCAAGAAATAACCATAAGTAGCATGTTTTTCAGAGATATTATGGGTAATGTTGATTCACTGGACAGGTCTATTCTATCCTTCCTGAGAGAGTCTGCGAGGGCCCCTTACGTAGAGATAGCCAAAGGAGTAGGGGTCACAGAGAGGACTGTTCGAACTAGGATCAAAAGGCTAGAGGATGAGGGGGTAATTAGAGGATATACGGTTAGAGAGTCCGGAATAGGACTCACTGCACTGATTCGTCTCAAAGTTGGTTCTGGTACAGAGATTGGTTCTCTGGCTGGTGAGTTCTCAGGATGGCCCGGTGTGGAGTGCGTATACGAAATCAGCGGTGATGCCGATCTGGTTGCGGTGGTTCATGTTGATGATACCGTGGCTCTTAGGGATATGCTGGACAGAATGTGGTTGGCAGCACCTGGAGACATCAGTTCCACCCAGACCGAACTTGTCCTAGAGCAGTACTAGACCGTGATTGAGTCTATTCGGGTTTGCAAAGAAGATATCGGAAATACTGAATCCTCCCCGACTTTAGGGCCTCATATACAGGAGTGCCAGGCACTCCTCCGAAGGTCTCGAAGCTCCTCCTGAGGGAAGGGGGAGCGCTTTGGCGGATCATCTCCCTCCTGCCCTCATCAATAATGTCTAATGCATCCACTACGTTCTCAGTCACGTCGGTCCATGACTCTATGGTAAATCCAGCCTGGACGAAATTCTGATGCATTTTCTCCATTGCCTTCTTATCTCTCATGTCCGTCCAACAGAACTTTCCACCTGACTTTAGAACTCTGAATACCTCAGAGATGAAGGCTGGAATATCCGCATAGCAGTGTGATGATTCGACATTGTACACGATATCAAATGATTGATCTGGAAGAGGGAGTTGCTGAGCGTTTCCAACCCTAAATTCTAAATTACTCTGATCAGAAAACCACTCTTGGGAGAGTCTTATCGCCTCATCTGAATAATCTACTGCAATTAGAGATTTAGGGTTGTATTTCCTTGATATCCAACTTGCCCCTCCACCCCTTCCAGAGCCTACTTCGAGGACCTCCTTTCCTTTGATCTCAACATCCCTAATATTCATGTTGTAGAGTTGGATGAACAGCCTATCTCCCTCATCCTCGGGAGATAGTTGGAGTTCATCGCCGTCCGTGAATCCATAGTTCATAAATCGGAAGTTGGAGTCTTTCTGGGATTTTGCCATCCTCTGATATAGGCCTCTCCACATTCTCATCCTTACATTGGAAGGAGCCAGTCGCATTACAGAATAGAATATCCTCGCAGGGATGCCAGTTGACAAATAAGCACCTATTCCTTCCACTTTACTGAGCATCCAATGCTCTCTGTCCTGGTAACAGTTACATTCTGCCCTGAGATAAGTTCGTTCATGGCGTCGTCTAGTTCGGAAGTTGTGGCATGTGATGGATCTCTAGGAGAGTCGTCTAGGCGTCCTCTGTAAACGACGATTGATTCGTTATTCAGAAGGTAAAATTCCGGGGTTCTTTCCGCACAATAGGCAATCGCAACCTCCTGTGTGGAGTCGTGGAGGTATGGGTATGACATTCCCTTGTCGGCTCTTTTTACCATGTTCTCCCATGAATCTGATTCGTACTTGACTGGGTCATTTGAGTTGATTCCAACGAATCCCAGTCCCTTGCTTCTAGCTACATTAGCTGCGTCTTCTATCCTGGGCTCTGATCCCACTACATACGGGCAGTGATTGCAAGTGAAGAAGACCACAGTGCCGTTCTCTCCCATGACATCACTGAGTGCAAGGGTCTGCCCCCCTGAGTTTTTATTGGCGTTTGGAAGTTCAAAATTAGGGGCTAGTGCTCCCGGTTCTAGTTTCTTAGTGAAGTGCATGTCCTAGTGCCAAGGTGGCATACTGTTCAATCCTTTGGAACGAGGACTTCCCTCTTGGAATTGATTTGCTCTCGACACTCCTCCAATCTCCTCCTCGCTAGTCTATTCTGAGAGTCGACATCGAGGACCTGCCGCCAAGCTGCTGCGGCCTTCTCCACGTCTCTACCTTCATGAAGAATTGCAGCGATTCGAAGTCTCGCATCCAGGTGCAGTGGATCGGTCCTCACTGCAGCCTCGAAATCGGAAATTGCCTTCTCTGATCTTCCGAAGTCGACATACAACAGTCCTCTTTGGTACCATGCCTCTGAAAGCTTGGGATTTGTCTCTATGGCCTTGTTTAGTGGTTTCTCCGCCTGTTCTGACTTGCCCATTGCGATCATACATGTACCCAAGTGGACCAGTCCCATCGAATGGTTGTGACTTAACTTTAGGAGCTCTCTTAACTCGGACTCGGCATTTTCCCAGTCTCCCTGGTTCATAAGTATCTCCGCCTTCCTCAATCGCCCAAGTTCATGTTTTGGTCTTTCCTCAACCAATTGGGTGGCATCGTCTAGTGCCATAGCCAAATCGTCACAGAGAAGGGCTGCTGAAGATCTGTTTAATCTCGACCTAGCATGCGTTGGATCGAAACTTAGAGTATCCGAAAATAGCTTTATCGCCTCTCTGAAACGACCGTGCTTGGCTGCGATGATGCCACGGATGAACGGTACGGTTTGATTGTCTTTCAGAGTAGTTGTTGCCTCCAGGATTAGTGCGTTCGCCTGCTCCAAGTCTCCAATCTCCAAGAACAACTGTGCTTCCTCCAGAGAAATCGAGGGGTGGTCAGGGATCAGCCTTCGTGCTCTCACCAGAGCAACTTCTGCCTCATCGAAGGCGCCTTGATATCTGAGTGCTCTAGCCCTCCCAAGCCAGGCTAAACCTGACTCCCTATCAATCTCAATCGCCCTGTCGAAAGAGACGAGTGCGTCAATTACTGGGATCTGGTCAACCTTGCCGGTCTCATCACGATGATAGTCTGCGTCAACGAGATTGAGTCGTCCTTTCATGATGTGCAATATAGAAGAGTTCCAGCATTCCTCCGGTGCTTTTTCGAGAATTTGACGAGCAGAGTCCGGTGATCCGCTGCTTAACCAGAGTTGACTCAGTTTACCTCTGGCCTCTGAGTCTCCTGGAGAGTTGTGGAGATGTTCCTCTAGAACCTCTATTGAGGCATCTATCCTCCCGTCGTTCTCGAGTATCTCAGACTCTAAGATAACGGTATATTCTCCTAAGGCGTTGGCTCTTCGTAGGCATTTCATGGCATCCTTCATGGAGCCTGCCTCAGCAGCAACCAATCTGGCCTTGAGTGCCCAAGCATGGCCAAAATTCTGATCCTTCTTTATTGCCGATTCTACCGACTCCAATGCTGGTTTGAACTCTCCGAGCATCATTTGCTTGGTTGCCTTTTCGACCCAAGACGAAGCGGTTTCTTGGGAGTATGGACCTCTGTTACCAGATTCTCTCGCTCTCTGGGCTATTTGAGATAGATCGCCATCGGTAACAGAGAGAGGCGTGGGGACGCCCAAACCTTCCAGTCTTTTCGAGTTTCTAAGACCGCGTTCGTCTTCGATGCCATCCAACAGAACGAGTTGCTCACTTAGTAGATCGACATCGTCTGGAACAATCGCAAGTAACCTCTCTATAGTCTTGTCAAGAGATTCGAGATCCCCGCTTTTCCTCTGGATGTCAGAGAGTGAGCGGAGAGCTTCTTCATCCTCTGGATCCAAGTCATTCGCTCTGTGGTAGCAGTCTGCAGCCCAATCAAACCTTTCGATGGAGTGGAAAAGTTCGCCTAATCTGCGATGCTCATTGGCAGACAGTTCAACATCCTCAGCCTTCATCTCGGCCTCTGTGAGGATAGCGGCTAGCCTCTTTGAGAGCGGTTTAAGTCCCTGAACTATTACTTTCTCCTCTTCAGAGTCGCTTTCTTCATAGTGCTCCAGCAAAGACTTAGCGGCATGGCTCGCTATTGCGCATGTCTCGCTATTACTGACTGGTATACCTTGATCGAACAGCAAGGACTCCGCTGCCTCTAGTGACTTGTGTACTCCCAGCAACTCATGGACTTCAGGAGCGTCGGAAAGAATGGTGTCGACCCCC
>CACGHY010000005.1 GCA_902573085.1 uncultured Candidatus Poseidoniales archaeon | reverse complement strand
AAAATGCTGGAACTTCAGAAACTGAAGAGGTCGTGGATGTAGCAATATTTGCCAACGGAGAGAAAATCGGAGGGGAAGGTATTGATGTTCTAGATCCTGTGGATCCGACGGGCTCTGGTTCATTCGCCTCGTTCAATGTTGAGTGGAGCGGAGATCTTGGCGAGCATACCTTCGAATTGATTGTTGACCCATATCGAAACTTGAGTCAAACGAGATTCGATAACGACAAACAGGTCAGGTCTCTTTCAATAATCCCAACATACAACGCGACTTTCGAGATTCCTACGGAACCGATCAGAGTCGACCCTGGGGGAGGCGGAGATGCTCAATTCGGAGTCAGATCGACAGGTAGGCTGTCAGGAACCTGGACGCTTGATGTAGACAGTACCTATCTACCAAGTGGATGGACTTGGGTTGATGAAACTCCTGGTGGGATTAGTTCGATCGAAATCGGTGTTGGACAGGTCTGGACTCCCTCTCTGAGAATTATCGCGCCCTCGGACGCACTGGGTTCGGATGTGGGTTTCCTAGACCTGACGCTTTCTCGTGATGGAGGCGACGAGGAGATTTCTGCGAATCTTCCGGTAGAAGCTAATAGAACCAGAGGCCTATCAATAAGAGGTCCAGACGGGACTGCACAGAGTACTGGTTACGGGCTTATATCAGAGGATGCGAGGGCGTGGTTACTGATAGAGAATGTCGGAAACGCAGAGGAGAGTCAGATCGCAATATCTTGGGACGGGACCGAATGGGGCTCAGATCTGAGGATTTTCGATTCCTCTGGATATGAGATAAGTGCCCTTACTCTCGGCCCGGGAGAGGAGAGGGAGGTGACTGCCAGACTCCCCGTACCCTCCGGAATCACGCCTGGAGAGTCCGTGATCACCCCTCTGAGCATGTGTGTAGGAGCTGGGGATGAGCAGGAGTGTAGTCAAGTACAGTTGGAATTTATCTCATCCAGGTCGGTGATGGACCCCAGCCACATCAGATCAGTCCCTGAACAAGGACTAACCTGGGAGATCTCAGCCGACATCCCAGAGGGAGTTGAGGGCATTAATTGGTCATTGTCTGATTCCGGAATGTCAATCCAAGGGTGGGATTGGCGCGGTTCCGGGCAAGTATCGGTATCTGGAGACATAGTATCTATCACGGGGGATTCCGGAACTAGAGCAATTGGTTCACTCACCTTGGACCTTCCAGATGATGCCAGGCCCTCGTTCCATCTCTTCGAAGACGATGACTCGGAGGTGTCTGAGTCTCCATTGTCTATTTCCATAGAGGTATTGCAAATCCATAGGGCGGGCATGAATGTCAACTCACCTACTATGCAACCTTACGTAGTCGACGTCGAAGACTCCAATTTAGTGGTATTGAAGCTTGAGAATCCAGGTAATGGAGATGACTCATACATGCTTTCTCATGAATTACTTCTCGACGAGAACATGACTTCTGATCCTGGCATTATTGTATCATTTTCCAGCAATCCAGTCCCGCTCGGAGCAGGGAGTCTTAGGACTGTCCCACTTAGCGTCACCCTCCCGGAGAGCGCCCCTGCTAGAGTACCGATTGCTGTATCTTTCACCATGACTTCGCAGGGTAACTTATCAGTCCAATCTAACGAGGTAATTATTTTCGAAGTTAGGCAAGACCATAGGTGGGACTTCGACCTGGTTCACGATGGAGAACTGATTAACGGAACGAAAATATTCCTATCGCCCGGAGAAGAGAAGGGAATATCGATCAATGCAACGAACACGGGTAACCTGGTAGACGACATATCACTAGATTTGGTCACTCAGATTTTCCCAATAGGTTCAGATTCGTCAGAAGGATGGATCGCCAATGGGAGCTCGGTGAAGGGAGTGGAAGTTAACGAATCTGTGTCTCTGGGAATTAATCTAGAGGTCCCAGAGGATTCGTGGAATGGTTCTATCATGAGAGTAGATGTTGCGGGTATGGCCAGAGATGAGGAAGTTGTGAAGTTCCATTTACTGATCGAGGTAACCAGAGTTCCAGGTTGGGGAGTGTCTTCTTCGATATCTGATTTGGAGATAGAAGCGAATGGATCGATCGTCGAAATAGAGATCATGCAGATGGGGAACAATCCTAGTATACCATTCGTTTCAACTTACATCACCGGGCAAAACGGATGGTTGATAGAAGATTTGCCCCAACTTCCCGAAGTGATTCCAGGAGAATCCACAACATTGGAAATAAACGTAACTCCCCCAGAAACTGCTAGTCCGGGAAGATCCGTAGAATTGCATGTAAGAGTAAGAGACGGCGATTCTGCTGGCTTGACAGAGATTACAATGCCGCTTAGAGTATCTGCGGTCCAGAACTTCTCTATCGATTATCATGGTTCTTGGGCGGTTTCTGAGGAGGGGGGCCATCCCCCTGCAATGGTATCAAACACCGGGAATTCACCTACGAAGATAAACTTCCGAGTAGAAGGGGCCCCGGATGGATGGAGGGTTGGTGGGGAGATGCAAATTGTACTCGCACTTGGGGAACAGAGGGGGATCCCAATTGATCTGGTTCCAGAAGGGGGTTGGAATGGACCTTCCGAGACAGTAAGGATAGTAGCAGAAGATGCGAGTGGCAATGTGAGAGAAATCGAATTGGAAGTGCACTATTCTGAGTTCTCCTGGGCTAGCTCGCCCTACATCTTTGCTCAGAGGGGTGATGACGCCACAATAAACATCCATGGGACTGACGAAAGTACCGAAGTTCTGGACGGTGGAAGTATATTGGAGTGGAGCGAGATGGGCTGGTTGCTGCCAATCGCCGATTCGGCCAATGGAACACTCTTCATAGAAGGCGAGGAACTGGGTTATTTCCTATCCTCGGAGTACTCCCCATCCAGAGTGGTCTTTTGTTCCATAACAGGTGATTTCGACGACATGGGGGCTACTTGCTCCGTAGGAAACGGGACCGTGGGCTTTGATTTCCAAATACTACTGATTTCTGATCAGGGTTCTGTTTTAGACTACTTTTACGGTAGCCTCGAGTCAAATGAGTCTGCTCAGCAAATCAACCTCAGTGGGTCCGAATGGAAGCCCCTACCGGGAGAAAGGAGCGCTACAATCAGAGTTCTAAATGAGAAGGGGGTGTTGATCGGCGACTTTGAGAGGGAATTTGATGTGAGGAGGAGCGACTGGAACGTGGGAATCGGGGAAGTTGAACTGGTCGGAGAGGGAACGGGGCAACAGGTCAGCGTCCCTACGAAGAGACTCAACGAAAATCTACTATCAGATGCAGATTGTATAATCTCCCTTAGTGCTGAAGGAAAGTCTCGGAGCCACTATTCTGAGCATATTGTAGATATGACGCAGGCCTTCGTTCCCGCTCCAAAGTTCGATCGGCCTGATGTGGAAGACTCGACAGAACTTGTGATAACCATTAGTTGCTCCTTCCCATGGGATATCGATTCGAATCCAAGTGACGATCAGAAGACAATAGTACTCAGTGGAGGTTCTGCTTTAGAGGATAGAGTCGATGAACTAGGGACGGGCCTTCTTGCTGCGATTCTGGTAGTCGGCTCTTACCTTGGTTTGTCTTGGATAATGAGCAACCGTCGGGAGTCGCAGAGGATGATGCAAATGGCCCAGGCTGCAATTGACGAGAAGATTGCAGAGAAGCAATCCTCGCCATTGATTGAGGAAAACGATCACGAAATAGTTGAAGAGCCCGAGTCCGGTAATGATGACGAGGTAGAAATCGTACGGAATAATGCAGAAGAGGGTGACGAGTATGACGAGAGGCTCAGAAGGCTTCTTGACAGATAGTCAATAGAGTGTGCCATGGGCAGTTACATCCCGCCTTCTTCATTCCATACTTTCGACCCGATAAGGAACAGTCCTGATTCAATGGTAGACGGGATCATCGCATCCATGTCTGGAAATCATGAAGAGTTGCTCCTCTCGACAGCAGGAATAGAAGATGTGGCGGGCCTAAAGGAGGGAGAGGACTCACCCCTTGACAAGGCAACACTGCTATTCATCTCTGTTCTCGACTGGCAGGACGACTGGAGCGTTCCCCGATCCCTTGATGGAGGGCACTCAAGAGAGAGGCTAGGGAGGTTCCCCAGTGACGATGGCAATGCAATTGAGTATCTCCTCCGCTACACGAAAGAGGGAGAGGGGTCAGATCTTCACCGCCTATTGGAGAAGCTATGCAGGGGCCTGCATGAAGATTCGTTCGGACATTCTGGATTCAATGAGGGCTCCGCAGGGATCGAGATGCTAGGTTGGCTAGATGTAGAAGATATCTCCAAAATTAGGAGGGAGATTGAGAAGGGAGCTTGGTCAGTCAGCTCCGATGAGCCCCTCGATGGAGGGGTTCAGGATGCATTCAGGCATCTTCTTGTATTTCTCAGAGCGGCCGTCAAAAGGAAATGCGGAATTCTGATGAGAAGACATTCTTAGGTCCTAATACGCTTCTCTCTGAGCTCCTGATAGATCATTGTTGATTCTTCCAGGACTGAATGCAGGTGGTCGCTCAACTCCTCTTCCTTTGAAGACGGAGAGGAAAATCCCGAGGATTTCCATACGGAATCATACCAGTATTTTCCCCATGAGCCGTCACAACTCCTTGGTCCTGGCTCCCAAGATAGCATTCTCCGGGAGAATGGAATGTCTATAGATTCACACAGCACTGATAGGATTGATTCGGGATCTTCCAAGACGTCTGCCGAATCGATGACAGGGGGGATTTTCCCGGAACTCTTGATTACATGCCTGAAAATTGTTAGTTGCTGCGGGAGGCCAGTCGATAGCAGGTCGATGGAGTCGGTAATCTTAGAAAGGGACAAGAGAACCTCCCGAGGGTTCCTGATCAAGAAGCAGTTCTTGAAATCATCAATCCAAGAAATGTCAGAGTTCTCAGGAATGTGATGACACATATGCTTCTGGTACCAAATGTGCTTTTCATCGGGAATAGGGCCAGTGAGTGTTGTGATTATTTTTCCCACATCAGTCTCATTTTTCTCAATTACCTCCTCAGCGCCGGGATGGGGGGTCCCGCTGTTGAGGAGGAAGGATGCATAAAGGGGCTCATCGGTTGCATGGCAGTCAAATCTATTCTCGAATGAGTACATCAGTGCAGTTGAGATATTGCGGGGTCCAGACCACATCGCGATACTGGTTCTATCCAAGCGAGTCACCCCCTTACGAGTTCTTGATACAGTTGTTGGATCCTTTCGCATATCCTACCTCTTGACCCTTGTCCAATCACAGTACCATCAAAAGAAATTACGGGAGTCAAACCTGCGAATGTCCCCGTCACGAAAGCCTCGTCTGCCAAATGTACGTCCTCGAATGTGAAATTCCCCAGAGTGTACGGGATTCCGTGAGAATCGCAAATTTCCAGGACCTTTCGCCTAGTAATCCCATCTAAGCAGTATTCCCCCGTTGAAGTCCAAACTACGCCATCCCTTACCATGAAGAAGTGGGTCGAGTTACAGGTTGATACAAACCCGTGTGGATCCAGCATCAAACCCTCCTCCCCCCCTTTGTTATCTGCCTCGATGCAAGCCGCAATACAGTTGTGCTTGGAGAGACTGTTAATCCTAGGATTCTGAACCTCTGGGCCGCTTCTCCTGATATTTACGGAGACAAGCCTAATGCCATCGATTGACCTTTTTTCGTTGGCCTTCTTGAATTCTGGAATGATGACGATTGTAGGTTTTGAGGAAATTACCCAAGGTGCCTGATATGGAGTTGGCTTGAGGCCTCTTGAAACGATTAGCCTGAGATGGACGTCATCATGCATTTCGTTGGCAGAAATAACCCTGTTTATCTCTGACCTAATCTCTTCCCTAGACCTCCCGGGGTCAAGGGAAATCTCCGATGCACCGTGGAAAAGTCTATCCAAATGTTCCTCGATAAACACTAGTTTTCCATCATGGAGCCTAAATGACTCCCAGACACCATCTCCCAAAAGGAAGCCAGAGTCGAAAACCGAAATTTTCGCCTTTTTCCTTGGGAAAAGTTCCCCATTTACAGATATTAGGACATCCTCGTTTCTTGGGTCTTCCTCGTACTCATGTGTCCCCATCAAAGAGCCTCTCCAGTAAGGCGCTGGAACATACTAGCGTATAGTTCGGCCGTACTGGCAATAATGCTATCTGGTAGAGGGGGGATCGGTGGCTCGGGCGACCCAGATTGTCTTGCTTCGTATAGTTTCGAATGATGACCCGATTCGATGTAGTGTTTTCTTACTGACTCCTTCGAGAGCTGTACTATCTCTCCGCCCTCATAGGCATCGGCATCCCACCATCGATCCTCATCGAGAGTTCCAAAGGAGTCTATCAGAACAGGCTCACGGCCATCCCCCAGTGCGAATTCCTTCTTCCCGTCAACATGAATAAGTCCTCTCTTAGATGTCTCTCGATCAATTACCGAATCCACCTCCAGAACTATCGCTAGAATTGCGTCAAGCTCTGCTGGATCCAAATTTGAAATCTCCAATGCCTCCTCTCTATCCAGATTCCTATCGAACTTTTCGAACTTGGTGGAGACTTCCAGGAAAGGCTCTGGGAGCCTGGCTCCCTCTTCAAGAATCTCTCCTGCTTCGAATCCGAAGTCCTCAGGCTTTACCTCTCCTCTCTGATATCTCCTCCATGCGGTACCCGCCAGATAATGGCGGCAGATTACTTCCAATGGGACAAAGAAGTTCTCTGCATCTCTGGGAATGGCACCTGGTTCTCTGATCACGTCAAAACGTCTCGCTAGAACTCTGTCTGGAGCATTCATCTCTATGATATGAGTCTTGCAAATTCCTTCATCCTCGATCATTCTGAACCAATGACAAGATGCCCTGTTCAACGACTCCCCCTTCCTCGGAATCAAACTAGGAATGACTTGGTCGAAGACTGATATCTGATCCGTGTATCTGAACTCGATGATATCGGGATTATCCGTGCTCCAAACCTGTTTAACCTTACCACTGTACAATAAATCTGTCATGATACAACCCGAACAAAGTACGAACATCAATATTGCCCAATGAGCCTCTGTGTCAAATTTTTTCTTAGTAGACTAGACTAAATCCTCAAAGCCCAGCGAGAGGGGTGGTATTGTGGCATCGGAAGCGTCCATCTGGAATGGCCTCAAGGGCAAGCGTAGGGCAGATTTACTAATCGTATTCTCACTAGTTGCCCTTCTTTTCTCATTTGGAGAGGTTTCTGCTCAAGAGGTTAGGAGTGGATGGGAAGTTGTCGACAGCGGGACTGAGGAGAATCTGTATACTGCCGAGTACCTAGCGGGCGAGATATGGGTATTCGGATCTGGAGGAACCATGATCAGGAGTATCGATGATGGAAGAACTTGGTCTGAATATGGAATATCAGTTAGCCAGGATCTCACTTCTTCTGATTCGAGTTATGAATCAATAATCGTGGCAGGAAATAGTGGTACTGTCCTATTGTTGAGCCAAGGTATCTGGATGGATATAAGTTCTGATCAATTTGGAGATATCAAGGACATTGCACTTACTGGGAATGATAGTTTTGTCATCATTGGGCAAGATGAAGTCTGGACTTGCACTGTGACGGTGGAATGGGATACTGAATGCGATCCGGCAATTGAAGGAGAAGGGATGGGATTTCTCAGCGTATCATTCTTGGATTCAGAGAACGGGATTATTTCTGGAGAGAATGGGGCAATAATTGCATCCTCCGATGGAGGCAGTAGCTGGGAGTATCGAGATGCGCCTAGTGAGGTTTCATCGAAGGCAATTATCGATATTGAATACTACAGTACGATTAGGGCATACGCGATCTCTGAGGAAGGACACATTCTGAAGTCATCAAAAGAAGGAAATGTTCCCGTAGGATTCGTCTGGAGCATAGTGGATATCGAAAGAGAATACCCTCCGGGAGGTGGTGATGAGTTCGAATCTGGAGGTTCGAATCTGGATTTCGAAGTAACTGGGATGAAGGTTGTTGGACAATTCAAGTTCATGCTTTCTGGCCCTAGAGGCTATCTATCCCTCAGTCTGGATGGGGGGAATATAATCTCTCAGCAGATGATTCCAGTCTCGAATGAGACTGTGTTCAACGGATTTGCGATGCTGGACGGTTTCAGAGGGGTTGCCGTAGGGGATGGAGGGATTGTACTCAGGACAGAGAACGCAGGATCGGAGGAGTTCGTCGGATTCGAAGTGATTGACTTCAACGATTTCGGACAATTCGTCGACTACTCGAAGGAGAGATTGATGGATGGACTTGTAGCCACTGCAAAGATAGTGATTTTTGGAATTCTAATGGGTTTCTCTCTAGGGATAATCCTTTCAATGTTAAAGACATCTCCAACTACACTCAAGAATGTCGCTCAGACTAATAGATTCCAGATTCTATTGATGTTCGTAGTTTCGCCGCTGTGGTTAGCATTCCAGATTCCTATCTCAGCGATTAACTTAACCGGACTGGGTAGAAAATTGAATCTGGACAATCCTTTCAGCAGTGCGTTAGGCTACTGTAGAGGGAGATCCTTACACGTTGCAGCTAGTGAGCCACTGAACATTATCGCCATTCGTACAATCGGAGTAATTCTGATATTTTTCGGGATTTATCGAATTTTCAATAATATCGATGAGATTAGTGACCTAAACCTGGATGGTTGGGAACATATCTACTCGCCTATCGGGGCTCCTGGGGCAATGTTCTGGATTCTATTGGGTCTTGGAATAGCGATATTGGGAGGAATATTTCTTTCATGCAATGGAGACTTCTCCATACGAGAAATTGAGTTCAGCAAGGTTAGTTTCTCCATCGATCCATGGGGTATCAGGCCATTGAACACGATTGCAACTGTATACACGGACATTTTCAGAAACACCCCCTTGCTCGTTCAATTCATGTTCATACACTTCGGATTCGAGCTTGGAAGAAGGTTGCAGGACCCTGGGCTAATGTTGTTCGACTTCGATTACCTAAATGGCAACTCTAACTTCATCACCGATATTTTCGTAGTTTACGAGACGAATCCCGAATCGCTGGCATATGGTAGGCCGATTGGAGGGATTCTTGAGGATAGGGCTTACATTAGCGCGATTTTCGCTCTTGGTTTGAATTCGGGAGCATACCAATGCGAGACCATCAGAGGGGCTATCGCTGCGATTCCCTCGGGGCAGATGGAAGCCGGCAGAAGTATTGGACTGAATTATATGCAATCGATGAGGCTCGTGGTTATGCCCCAGGCTGTCAGGATCTGCATCCCCCCGCTAGGTAACGAGATGGTCAACCTAGTACTGAACTCGTCACTAGCTATGATTATCGGTTATGCTGAAATCACAAGGCAGGGGAAGTTAATCGTCGCGACTACGTTCCAGGTTTTCTGGACTTGGGGCATGGTGCTGATTTCATACTTCCTGATTACATGGACCCTAGCACTCTTCCTCAGGTACCTCGAGGAAAGGACCAGAATTCCTGGTTTAGGAATATCGGGAGGTGCTTGATTGTCAGAAATTATCCTCAGCGTTGAAGACATGGAGAAAACGTATGTTGGAGGGGTCCATGCGGTCAGAGGAGTCTCATTCGAAGTGAAGGAGGGGGAGTCATTGGCTATTATTGGCTCATCTGGTAGTGGTAAATCTACCGTACTGAGGTGTATCAACCGTCTGATTGAGCCCACCCAAGGTATCGTGAGGTTGAAGGGAGAAAGGATCAACACCCCTGCTGCTGATGTTAATGATGTTCGCTCTCGGATAGGGATGGTCTTCCAGTCTTTCGAGTTGTTTTCTCACCTGAGGGTGATCGACAATGTTTCCCTTGGGCTAATTCATGTAAGGGGGATAAGCAAGGAAGACGCTATTGACCATGCTCGCAGTGTTCTTGAGAGGGTCGACATGCTAGATAGGGTTGATGCATATCCCGGAAATCTATCTGGTGGACAGAAGCAGAGGGTAGCTATCGCAAGGGCACTTGCGATGAAGCCTGAGGTCATGCTCTTTGACGAGCCCACCAGTGCCCTTGACCCAGAGCTAATCGGTTCCGTTCTTGAGGCCATACAGGGTTTGGCTGAGGAAGGGATGACCATGGTAGTGGTCACCCATGAGATAGGATTCGCCAGAGACGTAGCTGATCGTGTGTTATACATGGATCAGGGCCTTATTGCGGAGGAGGGGGAATCATCCATAATCGATAATCCGAAAACGGACAGGATGAGGGGTTTCCTCTCCAGCATCAATGACTGAAGCTAGCAAACTGACACTGCTTCCCATATGTCGTTCGAATTGCTGGTACTGTAATCGTAATACGAGGTGTGGGATATTTGCGATTCTCCTTGTGTGACGGTTACTGTGAAGGAATAGCACCCATAATCACCAGCGGAGTCGAACTCGTCACGAGGTACGTACTTTCCGAAGGTAGCATCGAAGACAGATCCTTCCATCGCGAATTGTGATCCAACTTCCCCCCAAGTACCCGATCCAGTTCCGAAAATACCGCCCTCGGAGTCCCATGATGCTTCTGTGTTGATTACCGAGATTGTGGGATAGGATATCGCCACATCATTCTCCTCCATGAGAACGGCCTCTACAGTGTAGTCGGCGAAGGGCATCCTCGCTGGCTTGTCTGCACCGGTGTCGAGGCCAGACCAACCTGACATGACTACCCCAACCAGACAGTTATCTGCATCGCCACTGCATCTGTCTGGATCTTCCTTGACGACTCCGGATGCCATGCCTTCAACTCCTGTAATATCCCTTGAGAGGGCATCTGCTCCAGTCCACTGGTTTGTATCCCAGATAATCTGGCTAAATGTTAGATCTCTGGTTGAAATATCCCCATCTATGGTCAGCTCCAATGTGTAAGGCGAGTCTGGAAGAGCATTCGTGGAATAGAAATCGTCGACTAATATGGTGATTTCGCCCTCTCCATTCCCGCTGTCTATGGTGAAGTTTGCAGTAGAGGACCATACTTGCTGCCCAGACTGAAGTATGACCATGGAAGCCTCCATGTCCTTATCTGAGATAGTGTTCTGGAGGACCTTGATGGTGATCGACTCGCCATCGTCGCTGTACTCAACCTGACCAACCGAAAGTTCGCCCTCTAGCAAGACACCTAGGATCAGCGGAAGAATTAGCATCATTATGTAGGAGATTGCGATTACGGATGCCGCTAAAGCACTGGTCCCCGTTACAGCGAATCCAGAGCTGGAAATGGAGAATACCCGCAATCTCCACGCCACAACGGATAGAGAAAGTAGGAATACGAATGACATGACCAACGAGGTTCCAATCACGGGGATGGTTAGTTCGTCGCCTGGGAGATACACGAGAAGAATACGTGTGAGGAAAACTGGCAGAATTCCGAACAATGCTACTGTCTTGAGTGATTCAACCAGTCCTGCTGCCTCTGTAATGGGACCTTCTTCCTCTTTTCCCGGGTCTTCGGGAACAATGGCTACAGGAGTCGGAGATTGACTTTGTTCGGCGGCCTTCTCTAGTAGTCCTGCTGATTTGCTAGCTAGGACTGCCTCGTCGGCGTATTCACCGACCTTGGCACCCGTAATCGGATCTATGCGATCTGACTTTCCATCTTCTAGTCCCATTCCAACCACACCATCTAGTCGCTATTCCCATGCCCATCTTAACAAAAGGTACATCCCTCGGCTAGCTACGTTAGACTGATGGTTATCAATCCGTTGCCTGATGGCTCTTGGAAGGGCGTATCTAGAAAAGACGGTTGTCCAACGGGATGACGTTCCCGTCATGATCCACAGAAACCTGGTTTTCATTGGTCTTTCTACCAATGGCCGCCCCGGCCAGTGCCGCCATCATGGCAGTCCCCACAAGTTCGAATCCTGGCAGGTAAACACCTCTGATGTAGATGGTCATCACCTGTATCTGATAGTTGGGGACTCCTTCGGATCTGACCGAGTACTCGGAAGTGGCCTTGAACTGCAGTGAGAAGTATTTGTCTGTCCATCCTTGGTTCTTGGGTGTCCTCATCTGCACCCTAAACTTCTCCGGCGGGGCAAGGGAGTCGATCTCCTGGGAAATCAGCGGCAGACTGAGTTGGAAGCCCTCGTCAACCATCTCGTCGTAGTTCTGAATCTCAACGTTGAATTTGTCCCTGGCGTTTCCATCGTTGTAAACGTCAAAGACCAAAGTGTAGTCAACCTTGGGCCTGAGTTGTATGAACGCCAATTCAGCTCCGACCCTGAGTCTGCTGAATTGCTTAAACACGGTCATCACCTTAGCTTCTGTTGGAGAAGTAGCGGCAGTGACTGGTGCTCCGTTCCACTGAGTAACTGTAGCGGTTATAGTAACCACCTGCTGTCCCTCTGGTTGCCTCAAGTCTGCCCTAGCAGCAACTTGGAAGGAAGTATCTCCTGGAGGAACGGTAGCCGAACCCGGACCTGCGACTGAGATTATTCCTTGCTGATACGTAAGATCGACCTTCTCTGAGAATGTAGTCGGGTTAGTGAGTGTACAATATATTATCGTGGATCTCAAAGCCCCCGGATAAACCTCGATTGGGGCTGGTTGGTCACAGGTGAGCGAGACATCTGGGGAGGTCTGAGCTTGTACTGCTGCCGCTCCTGACCAGAGACTAAGGAAATAGACGGCCATAATCATCAATGGTACTCTAATCGATGCACTCATCGTAAAATCCTCTGCTTGAACCATATTTGAGGCTTCGCCCGAGACGGACATGAAATGCGTCATTATTTGGGGTCGTAATCGATGGTGGACCCGACCGGATTTGAACCGATGACCACTCGGTTATGAGCCGAGCGCTCTAACCAACTGAGCTACGGGTCCCCGAGGTACACGCCCGCGAATGTCAAAATGAACCTTGTCTATCCGATTACTAGTGATATGTAAACAATCAAGTGTACAGAAATAAACCTAGTGTAATGCTTTATGCCTAGGTTCCTTCCCGGCATAACAAGTGAAACTATGGCAAACAACGGAAATATTGCATTGAGTGTTGGAGTAATTCTCTTACTGGTGAACGTCGGAGTCGGAGCTTCCGGCGTCTTGGACGGAGTAATCGAGGATACGGTAGATGAAACGGTAAACGATGGTTACGATGGTTTGGACGATGATGGGAACCAGGATTACACAGCTGATTTTGGCGATGATTGGGTTAATTCCTCTGGAACCAAAGCGTATTTTGCGAACTCAGTATCCAATCTGGAAGAGGTCCTTGCTGGTACTGCCGCCCCAGCCTATGAGAGGCTTGGCCCCTTCATTTACTATGAAAACGAAACTAGAGATGTCATCGAATACGACTATACTGAGGGTTCGATCACATATTCGGGTTACTCAACCTTCGAATGGTGCGGAGATTGCACCTGGGAAGGCCAACAATCCGTATCAGGAGATACCGTAGTCAACCAGATCAACATCCTCTGGAATACTCAGAGAATCGCTGGTATGGGTCGGGGAGGCATAGAATACGGAGAGATTTTTGCAAGGGCGATGTTCGCTGCGCAGATGATTGAGTTCGACCTCTCGAACAGGGCTCCGAGTATTTGGGCTGCCGACGACATAACAGCAATGGCAAGCGCTGCCGGAGGCGGCAGCATGTTCGGAGACATGAGTGCTGAATTGGGCATTGCGACTGCTGCATATTCAGATCCAACTGGCCAAACCAGCTTGTGGGCGATTGCAGAAGATCATGACCTAGCTCCAATTAGAAGTGCATTTTACACGGCGGAAGACGGATATGACAATTGCATCGCTCTCACTTGCGATATAGGGCCGGTTCTGATAGCAGGCATGGGAGCTCCTAGTGACACGGTGACGCCAGCACGGGCAGCTCTTCTCGGCTACAATGACTGGACCGCGACACCACAGGACACGGTGGCATTAGATTGGGCGATCTACACGCTGGCAGCGTCGAAGTTCGTAGAGTATGGAGGTGGTGCTGACATAAACCCCCAGACGCCCCAACTCAAGGAGAGGCTTCTTGAAGTGAGCAACACTTTGATAGATGATCCAGTTGATCTAGAAACTCTCCTTTTCGATGAGAGCGCCGGACTTCTCAAATCATTCGAGCTCGGCGGGATTCCTCTTCCCGGCATGGTGACTGGATTTCTCCTGCCACTACAGAATGGCGCCTCGTATGAGGCCATGGAGACTTACGGAATCAATTTACTCCAAGTTAGTTCCCTTTCAGAATACGTATTGCCTTGGGTTGGACTTCCCCACCCTGTCAAAGATATACCCCCGTTTGAATTGGAACTCATCCTCACAGGTGGCACTGGCACATTGGGTGCTAATGAATGGTGGCTAACGGCATTCGGCGACTACGACCCAATTGGCGGTACACACATTCCAATCGGGCTTAACAGGGGCAATTTTACGGGCCAGGCTGATCTGACAATGGAAAAATCCAACTTCATTCTTAACGATCCAGAACTCGGGCTAAAGACTCCTTTCAGTGGGGTATTCATGTACGGCGAACTCTCGGGAATGACCCTACCTGACTCTGAAGGCGTGCAACACACCTGGGACGATGCATATGTCGCGAACCTTTACGGAATCACCCTACAAGAGGCAAGTGCACTACGAGACTGGGTGTCAAACTTCTACTTCGACACTGTGATGCCAATTCTACTGAACTACGTTACTGGAAACACCGCGTACTACTCCATGCCGATTAGTAGCTGGCTATACGGCTGGAGTGATGCTGTGAGCGAGTTCTTCGATATCTTCCCTTGGACTAGCTTAGAGACAAATGCAACCTATTATGGATCAGGCGGAATCAGTACGGGGGACTATTCAGTGTACAAGATGAGCACTAGGGGAGAAACAATGGGACAGAGGATGGCCCAGGGTTACATCAACTCGAATGGAGATGGTCTTTGTGATTACGATTATGACGCAGATGGGAGTTTTATTGGTTATGACGTCCCTTGCGAGGATGGTCAAGTTTACGGCATGACTGAGCACCTCACATGGAGAGCTCCACACAGGGAATCGGGTGCTAGTGGATTATTATCCGCGCATGCGGGAAACAATGACACCTCATTGATGGGGACCGTTGGATCTCTGGCTTCACCAAACGATCCTTTCAATTTCAACGTCGCGGGGTACGCGATAGCCACATCGGAAGTAGGGAACGAAGGCAACTACAAAGGCATCGAAATGGTCGACCACAAAATAATCCTGGAACCATCTGCTTCCCAAATACAAGGAAAGTTACTTGGCTCGGGATCTTACGTTGATGTTTTGCCCGGGGCCCTACCAGTATACCTAGCCGCCGACATAGACCTGAAAGTCGAACCGATTACAACTGCAATCATGTACGGTAAAGTGAAGGTCACTTTCCACTTGGATACTCGAGGGCCGGGCAACCTAAACCCAGATTTTTCTGAGAACAGTACAGAATCGATGCCCGTGTTCGAAATACACGTCTTCAACGAAATAAGTGATGAGGACGCAGCGACCTACAGGTCCCAGGTCACCGACAATATGGGCTTATTTGGTTGGACGAACTTCGGAGGAGACGCTGGGGCCCCGCTGAGTTACGTACACATGGCAATAGCGGCTTTGTACGCCGTATCGATAGCCTCGATTGGAGTCGGGGCGAGATCAATGATGGGCCTTGAAGAAGAGTGACCTCGTAGTCATCCAATAGATACAGAAGCATTGAACGATGCCCTCCGAGGTAGAACGTACGAGGGGATGGTTTGAGGCTAGGCCACATAGACAGAATCAGGGCGATTGCGGTTCTCTGCATGGTAGAGGTCCACACAGCTGCTATCGTCCCTCCTCATGGGATTACGGTGGGTCACCCAGCAGCTTTCGTCGCCGCTGCTTTCGGAGGGATGGCCGCACCGCTGTTCGTCACCATCTCAGGATGGGGGATGTACAGGAGCGCATCCAGAAGATCCGAAGAGGGTCACACCTCTTATCAATGGGCGCAGTGGATTATTCCTAGAGTGGCCCTACTATGCGTCTGCCAACTAACTGTCAACGTTCTCCTCAATGTGGAGCGAGGCGGGAGGTTCGAGTGGCACACTCCAGGAGTACTCACCCTTCTGGCTATCTCGGCCGCAATATGCCCATTATTTGTCAGAACAAGTAAGTCCCTGAGATCTATGTTAATGCTAACCTTGTGTGCGTCCCCCCTGATACTTGGGGGGAACGCAGGAGAGGGCCTCAGTTGGTTTGAGAGGGTCGATGCTGCGAATGTAGAGGAGTGGGTTGCCAGGCTTCTCTGGAATGGGACATACCCAGTCTTGCCTTGGATGTTCTTCGTAATACTTGGCACACTGCTCCACGACTTCACCCATGAGACTAGAATCAGGGAGAGGGGCATAGTCCTGGGAGTTATTGCCACATCGGTTACAATTGTGATATCTGTAATCGAGGATGTGGACTGGGCTCTAACCTCTGGAGATGCTGTCCTTACTTTCTTTCCCGCTAGTATGCCATTCCTGGTGGTTTCAGCGACTTTAGTCGCACTTTTGATGAGATTGCTTGAGGGGAGAGAGGTTTCTGGAGGAAATCCGTTGATGGGTAGTAGGCTTTCGTTCCTAGAACCGGTGGGAAGGCTTTCGCTGAGTATCTATGTGGCTCACTTCGCTATTCTGGGACTGGTGGCTTTGGTCATGGAGGGAGAGCCCAGGTTGTCCCTGGTACCTGCATTCGCGGTTACCATAATCCACACGGCAATATGGATCCCTGTGGCAGCACTTCACGAGAGGACGATTCAATGGTTCTCCTTGGAGGGGCTTCTCAGGGCGAGTCAACCATCCGAGTAATCGGTCGACCACGTCACTGGTCCGAACCATGTCTCTCCTGCATCGTTAGACGCCCTTATCCTCGCGTAGTAGTCGGTTCCACAGCATGAGAGGCCGGTTATCTCGATGTAGTCTTCACCGACATCAGTAGATCCGTGGACGATTCTATTGGACCATGCCGATGGATGCGAACCGCCATCTGACTCCCCATAGAACACTGTCAGTGTGATGTTGGTGCCGTTATCGTAGGTCTCCCACGAGATGTTTGTCCAGTTGGTCCCGGATGTGCTGGGAGAGTGGAGGTCCCTCAGGATAGCGGGATACTCGAAGTAGTCACCTCTCAATGGGTCGTCCACCCACACGGGCAGGTGATCCAAGGAGTCGAAAGTCGACTGGTCGAGGGGGAATCCCCAAGCTTCGTGATAGGGGGCTAGGTTCATTCCTGTGGAGTTAGACAAGTGTAGTACCCATGAATTGAACTTCTCCTCTCCAGTGAAAGGGACCTCTGATGCAGGGAGGTCGTAGTAGACGGAAAGAGCATCTGTGATCGCGGACCATGACCATTCCTCCTTGACCATCAGGAAGGTCTCAAGTGCGACCCAAACAGACCAGTCAGATATGTTAGCCCCGTTTTCGAAGTATGACCTGGTCCTAGAATCTCGCTGCTCCGGAGAAATCGCACCATGCCCCGAGATTCCTACGAGGTCCTCCATTAGGTGCACGCTCGCGAAGTTGCATCCGGTCTCGGTGGTTCCCGGAAGGGTGGAGGGCATCCACTGGTGGTTGTGACCCAGCTCGTGGAACATGCCCCAATCACCCTCCTCGGACATTTGGGAGACGTTGACCACCCCGGGGACGCTCAGGTCGTGTGCCATGAACGGGTATCCGGAGTGCATCCACCCAGCGGAAATCTGGGCATCGAAGACCGCCCTCTCCACTCGTGGCCAAGGTAGGAAGCCGTAGAGTTCGTGCTCCATTGAAAGAGCTTGGTCCCACCAGTTCATCAGGTCGTCGGGATCGTCGAGGTCTCTGATTTCGTGGCTAGGGACGGAGAGGATGAACTGGTCGCTGGCTATCTCGGCCCACGGAGCAGGGGAGTGGCGCGCGAAGTCTATCCATTCTTGGACGTCTGTGTCGCCGTGGACGTAGGTAGGCGCCTCTACCGCGTTCGATAGAGTCGCTTCGAAGGTTCCGAGCGTCGAACCTGGCTCTATTGCGAGGTAAATGGCTCCTCCGAATGCGTTTCCCACCTCCATTGATTCATCAACCACCAACCACCAACGGTCGATGTCCGGATGCCGATGGAGCTGATCCTTGCCCCATAGGCTGTCGCTATGGGCGCCTACTAGGATGTAGGCCCCGGAATCCACGACGTGGCTGGGGACCGTTACCGAGACGACCTCGCCCGGTGCAGCGTATACGCCCGTTGTCATCCTGACGTGAGCCCTAGCGGAGGAGTACCCGAAGTTGGAGGGTAGTCCGCTCTGATTGCCGTCTATCGAGACCGTCTTGGTAATTCGGGCTGAGCCAGGAGGGATCGCTCCCGGGAACTCGACGTGGCTTGGGTGCGATGGCAGTTCGTTGGCAGGGAGACCCTGTGTAAGGGCAGCCTCCACACGGAGTAGGGTGTCTGCTACGGGGTCCTCGCCCAAATTGTATCCGACGTCCTCCCACAATGTGCCATACTCGATCACCGTCCATCCCGTCTGGTTGACCACCTCCCTCAGGGATGACCAGAAGTTGTGGAAGTCTAGGGAAACGACACCGGTACAGATTGAGAGAGTCGAGTCAGCGATCGAGGCATCCTCGATGGATAATGATTCTCCGTCTATCCTATCGGCTCTGATTGCTTCTATCGCGGCTCTGGGCCTAGAAAGCTCGTGTGGCGAAACGGTCATGTCGATCTCGTTGTAACCCCATGCATTCGAGACGAACAGACCAGTGGTCTTGGCGATCTTGTTTCCTGGATAATTATGAGAGACGTCCGTGTTCGAGTACGACCAATACCACGCATGACCCCCCATCACCAAGCCACCTCCATCTTGAAGGAAAGAGACGATCGCTGAATTGTCATCGTCGTCGTGGCCGTTCCAGAACTCATCCAGAAGGCAATCGATACCAGATAGATTGTCAGGGGACACGGAAAGATGGACCGTGTGGCCCTCTGATTCTAACTCGTCTTGGAAACCCTCGAAACCGGCCCCGTAAGCCAGGCCGACATCTGCGTTTTTTCCACATACCCACTCCACGCCCCCGAGGGAGAAGGCAGTCTCCTCGACTCCGCCGCTGCCGTAGACCCAGCTCTCGTGGCCATATCCTAGCATCTTCCCCTTTCCAACGTGGCTGGCAGATATTACGGGAATCTGCGATGTGTAACCTCCCTCCGAGAAGGCTACTGGAAATGCCCACTCCCCTATTGGGAGGATCGGAGATGGCCAACCCCCCCAGTTTGTCTGCCCCATTCCCCTGAGAAGGTCGTCCTGATCAGCGGAGAGGTCGTGGACGGCTATCCATATGCTGCTAGACGAGGATCCCCCGGAGTTATTTCCCCAAATGGTGTATTCAGACCAATCAGTTCTGGAATCCGGGACTCCTTCGATGGTTCCTTCGTCAGTTAGTTGAAGCCCCGATGGCAGAGCGGGCGAGACCTCCCAGCTTTCTATTGAAGGGCCGGAGTAGTATGGATTGATTACTGCGCTCTCATTGGACGATAGAGCAATTTCATGGTTCTCCCACGTGATAAGAGATGGAGGTTGATCGATGACCCTGAAGGAGACTTCTGTGAAGTCCCCGCCTCCTGTGTTGTTGGCCCATATCGTGTGAATAGACCATTCCTGCAAATCGGTTGCAGTGCCTGAGATTACTCCGGTACCCTGATCCATCTGGAAGCCACTGGGGAGAGGAGGGCTGACATGCCAGGAGGTTGGACTGCCACCCCCCCCATGAAGGAGAGGTTGTGGGGATTACATCTCCGACAGAGAGGTCGAATGATTGTTGAGTGTATTCGAGATCCCAGATGGGCAGATCGATCACTTTGATTAGGATTGACGCGCTTACTGAGCCTCCTGAGTTCTCAGCAGTTATCGTGTATTCTGTTGTCGATTGCAAGACGCTGGGGAAGCCAGAAATCACCCCAGATTTGCTGATAGATAGTCCCGAAAGTAGATCCGGATTGACTGACCATGCGGTAATCTGGCCTCCTGAGTGGCTAGGGGCCAGTGAGACGGGTTGACCTATTGAGAAGGTGAATGATTCGCCCCCGTAGTCAATGGAGTCTGGAGAAGCGTGGATAGTGTTTATGTTCAGAGAAGCGTATGCTGAACCCCCATTGTTTGAGCCCGTGATGGTGTGATTTGTACTCCCAACCTTGTCGGGGATCCCCGATATGGAGCCGTCTTGTCCGAGTGTTAGTCCTGATGGCAGGGGTGGTTCGCATACCCATTGGTCTGGCTCTCCTCCCGAGAAAGATGGAGTCTCCATGTGGCACGATTCACCAATTGTGCAATTCATTTCAGGCGATTGGAGTTGTAGTGAAATGACTGGAATGGGTAGAACCATGATCTGGATTCTGAAAGAGGCAATTCCCGCCGCATTAGATGCGATAATCGTGTAGTGCCTCGACGGTTCCTCGTAGTTGGGAGTTCCCGAGATTACACCTGATTCTAGATCTATTTCTATCCCATCTGGTAGCTGAGGATTTACTGCCCATTCCCTGGGTGCGTCCCCCAAGAAGCTGGGAGTCAATTGCTGCATCTCGGTTCCAATCTGCAGAGTTACCTCGGATGTTCCGAAATCTAGTTTCTCTGGCCTGAGCATGATCCTGCATGATTCCCCGGTGAATACTTGGGCCGGTGTGCAGTCATCCTCTGTGACTACAGGTTCGAAGCATCCCTCCGTGGTCGGTTCCATCTCGCAGTCGAAATTTTCGGTTTCCTGCCCTTCACCCAATGGGGTTGTACATCCGGGTAATAGAAGTAAGACTACCAGGCTTGCAGCCAGGGTTCGGGCGCTTCGCACACATTTGACAGGGGGTATCGACTGAATACGTTGTGGATTAGTCACAGTCGGGGTATGCCGGGCCTGGTTCGAAGCAGTAATGCACGGTCTGGAACTGAGACTTGAACTCCCTAACGTCGTTCTTCACTGAAGACGGGTCCTCACCCTCAATGAGAGCCCTAGCGAAGAATCGTGCGACATCCTCCATATCTCCGGGTTTCATCCCCACTCGGGTTAGCTCTGGAGTCCCGAGCCTGAGTCCGCTAGGCGTGAGTGCCTTTGTATCGCCCGGTAACATATTCATGTTCGTGATTATTCCGGCTTCTTCCAAGGTTGCTGCAGCATCTCTGCCAGCCCCGGAGTCTATCTCTCCGTGTCTTGTTACCACTTGGTGGCTAGCAGTGAAACCCCTCTCTTCTGCTATCACTTCGAACCCTTCCGACGATAATGCCTCTCCTAGTGCCTGTGCATTTGAGACGATGTCTGCTGCATACGATTCTCCGAACTCCTCGAACTCGGATAGTGCGATTGCCTTGCCGGCAACGTGGTGCAGGTGGTAAGAAGAGCAGACCCCTGGGAAGATGCCGCTATTGAGTCGGCGGTGGAGCTTCTCATCCCCTGAGTCCGAGATAACGAAACCTCCCTGCGGTCCGGGGAACGTCTTGTGACTGCTTCCCGTCATCACGTCTGCCCCTTCCCTGAGGGGGTCTTGGAACTGTCCGCCAGCCACAAGGCCCATCACGTGTGCAGCGTCGTACATCACTGTCGCACCGACCTCATGAGCGGCTTCTGCCAGCTCCTCAAGCGGGGTTGGGAATAGGAAGACGGATTGTCCAAATAGGGCTACTGCAGGCTCTTCCTTGCGGATCATTGATGCAGCGGCATCGATGTCTGGCTCCATTCTTTCATCGTCCCAGGGGTATGTGATCAGGTCCAGCCCTCGGAGGCCTACTGCGCCCATCCTAGCATGGGAGATATGACCGCCGTCCGCTGTTGATACGGCGGTGATCTTGTCCCCTGGCTTAGCCAGGGCCTTTAGTGAGCCGATGTTGGAGTTGGTGCCAGAAGTTGATTGGATATTAGCGAACCTGCAGTCGAATACACGCTTGGCGCTGTCGATTCCAATTTCCTCTATTGTGTCGAAGTCTTCGCATCCCTGGTAGTACCTCTTTCTTGGAAGTCCCTCGGCATACCTTCCATGAAGGTCTGAGTCGCATGCTCTTCGTACCATCGGACTGAGGATGTTCTCGCTTGCAATCATAGGTAGGCTATCTCGGTAGTGCCTACCCGAGGCGTTTATTGCTTCAACTACATTGTCGGCCGTCTTCCTGTTGCTCATGTGACCCATCGGGGGGAGGGGGCAAATGAGTGTTGGGAATGATAGATGGCGCCGACAGCAGGACTCGAACCTGCGACCTGTGGATTAACAGTCCACCGCTCCACCAACTAAGCTATGTCGGCCTGACTCGGGGCAGGGCACCTCATTCATCAAAGAATCGGATTACTCCCACTCTATCGTGCCCGGTGGTTTGTGAGTGATATCGTACACAACGCGGTTTACCTGGCCCTTCAGTGAATTTGTAATCTCAGTGCTAATCTTGGCTAGGAGCCCGTGCGGGAGCGGGGAGTAGCGTGCGCTCATACCATCCAGACTTGCCACTGCCCTGACGACGACAGTCTCCCCGTGGACCCTTACGTCCCCATGGACTCCTACGCTCTTGACCGGCAGCAGTGTCGCGAAGTACTGCCATGGCAAATCGCATTCCCCCCTGGCCGCTGACTCTCTAATGCGGGTCTCCACTATGTGACAAGCTTCCCTGCATGAATCTACACGTTCCCGGGTGACCTCCCCTAGTACTCTGACTGCTAGACCCGGGCCGGGGAATGGCTGCCTCTCGCTGGATTTTATGCCAAGTGACCTTGCGATCTCCCTGACCTCGTCCTTGTAGAACTCCCTTAGAGGCTCGACTATCGTCATGTCGACGTCCTCGGGGAGCCCTCCTACGTTGTGGTGCGACTTGATTACGTCCCTGTCCCCTCCGCCCGACTCAATCCAGTCAGGGGCGATTGTCCCCTGGACCAAGTACCTGGCTTCGCAGGATCCCTGCTCTTCCTCGAAAACCCTGATAAACTGCTCTCCGATTATTTTTCGCTTCTCCTCCGGGTCTGTGACTCCGGAGAGGCTCTCAAAGAATCTTGAAGACGCATCTACAACATTGAGTTTTATCCCCATTTCGGAGAACATCTCGGACACCTCCGACGTCTCCCCCTTCCTCATAAGTCCAGTATCGACATAGACGCAGTGGAGGAGGCTCCCTACTGCCTTATGGGCGAGCACGGCTGCCACTGTGCTGTCTATCCCCCCAGAGCAGGCGATGATGGCTGTATCGTCGATTCGGGACTTCAGCTCCCCGATGGCCTCGTCGACCAGCATCTGTGTCTGCATTTGGTTTCACCCCTGGATGGAATTGTCATCGGAGATCACCTTCTCGGTCATCTCGATTCTGAAATTGGCGTAAGCCTCGGCCAGCTTCGGTTCGGAGCACCCTAGAATCTGGATTGCCAAGGCTCCCGCGTTGTCTCCTCTATCGACGCCCACCGTTGCTACGGGCATCCCGGGTGGCATCTGTACTATGGACAGAAGAGAGTCTAGGGGCACCTTACCTCCGACTGGGACCCCTATCACGGGTCTGCTCGTCATTGATGCGATTACACCGGGTAGGGCGGCGGCAACCCCTGCCATGCCGATGAAAACCTTGCATCCCTCTGACTCAGCCTTTTCCACTATGCCCTCTAGGTATTTGGGAGCCCTATGTGCAGAAGCGACCCGGATTTCGAAGGAGACTTCGAACTTCTCTAGTATCCCTCTGCACTTGTCGGCAATTGGTAAATCTGACTTGGAACCAAGTATCACGCATATGTCCATGCCACTTCGGCCCGTGGGCGGTTCAAATGCCTGCCGTTCATTCGCCCTTACTCCTCCTCGGAGAATTGTAGGAATCTTGTTGGCCACTCCCTCCCAACTATCGGTAGGGGTTTGGAAAGCAGATCTCTAAGACCGGGTTCCTTGGCCATACGCTCATGAAATGGGTCGAGGACAAATCCGGACTTGTGAACGAATGCCAGAGATAGGAAATCTTGTCCAGATCTGGAAGACCCGCAAAGAACTAGTTCACCATTCTCGAGCCTAGCGCTTGCCATTCTATTCCTAGACCATTTCTCCGATGACACTATCCATGGATAATCGAGCCCCCCCTCCCAGTCCTCGGGGAGTACTGGGAGTAGGAAGCGGGATGGAGAGGCCATCATCGAATTCTGCACCAGTTGGATTGTCCGAAAGTATGCCAGCCAGAAGAGCCCGTAGGAAAACCAACCCAGCCTTGGATCGATTACGATATGAAGTGCAAACAGGACGAAAGCGATCATCAATGATGCCCAGTCTACAGGCAGGGAGAGGACGGATCTCCCAGACATCGGCTGTGAGTTTCTTGAGAACAGGAGGGGCAATATCACCAAACCCCAGGCCAACAGGAAGAAGAACGCAGAAACAGTTTGGTCATCGGGAGTCCGTCCCGGAATGGCCAATGGGATTGCCGAAAGTAATAGGAAAAGTGGCGCCCATGCCAGAGGTCGCAATAGGGGCCATGCCAGAGGTCGCAGCCGCTGCCTGCACCACCCGAAATTTCCTACACTGGGTGTCGTGCTAACCCACTCCATTGGGGGAGAGTCCTCCCCCGGCATGAAATCAGGAACCGGACCTTCGGCGATCCCCCACCATCCGGGTTCCCCGAGGAGCCAATCGCGGTCAAGGCTCGCCTCCATGCCTCTGGGAGGGGATATACCGTATAATTCGCTAGTCCTCGCCAGTATCAGGGTGCCTTAGTATTAGGTTCCTAGCGGCCCACACCTCGTCCACCCTCTTGACTGGGGTCGTGTGAGGTGCTGTGGTCAGTATTTCTGGATCTTCGGACAGCACTTCGTGGAAGTCCGCTGCGAATTTGTCCAGTACTTCCTTGGACTCCGTCTCAGTTGGTTCTATCATCAAGCACTCTGGAACTATCTGGGGGAAATAGAGGGTGGGGGACATGTACCCATAATCAAGAAGACGCTTTGCGACGTCCTTTCCAGTCACCCCGTTTACTTCCTTGACAGGGCTCATGGAAAGAGTGAACTCGTGCATAACCAGACTGGTCTCGGAACCCTCGCTAGGCATGCAATTGATTTTGGCAGCGACATCTGGTTCGGGATTCATGATTTTGTGCCTCAAGTAGTTGGAGTTGAGCACGGCGTGCTCACTCATCCTCTCTAGATCACGCCCGTACCTCCTATAGAATGCCCAGGCCCTGACAACTGCTCCTGCATTTCCGTTCCATTGCTGCACCTTTCCTATGCTATTGTCTCCTACATCCTGCCAAAAGTAGTAGAACCCATCTCCAACAGAGTCCAGCTCCCCTTCCTGAGGCTCCCTACGGGATGCGATTGGCGTGGGCAGGAACTCCGAAAGATGATCCTTCACCCCGATTGGCCCGCTTCCGGGACCCCCTCCCCCGTGAGGTTGACTGAAGGTCTTGTGAAGGTTGTAGTGGACTGCATCGAATCCCATCCTACCGGGGTCTGTCTTCCCGATTATCGCATTGAAGTTCGCACCGTCGTAGTACATCTGCCCACCTGCTTCATGGACAATCTGTGATGCCTCGGCTATGTTTGCCTCGAATAGACCCATTGTTGATGGGTTTGTAATCATCATTGCTGCTGTGTCATCGCCCACTGCTGCCTTCAAGGCATCGATGTCCAACATCCCGTCCGACGCGCTGGGTATCTCAATAATCTGATACCCACACATGGAGGCTGACGCCGGATTGGTACCGTGCGCAGAGTCCGGTACGATCACCTTGTCCCTTTGGTCGTCTCCTCTAGACCTATGATACTCCTGAATGCACCTTATTGCGGTGAACTCTCCTTGCGCTCCAGCGACCGGTTGAAGGGTGACAGCGTCCATTCCGGAGCAGATTGCAAGCATCTCCTGCATCTCGTAGTAGATCGCAAGCAGGCCTTGGACCTGTGACGGGTCCTGAAGGGGGTGAATCCTGTCTATCCCAGGTAGCTGGACAATCCTCTCGTTGACCCTTGGGTTGTGCTTCATTGTGCACGACCCAAGCGGATAGAAGCCGGTATCTATCCCGAATGTCTTCTGCGAGAGCAGTGTGTAATGCCTTACCAGTTCAGGTTCGCTGGCCCTCGGCCATCCTGGGAGTCTCTTCCTCCTGAGGCTCTTTGGTACGGCATCTGGGTTTGGGAAAGTTGGGTCTGGTTGGGACCAACCCGAACCGGAGGCCCCATTAAAATCGAAGACCGTGCTCATTTAATCCCTCCAGACCAAGCCCCTAGTGCATTGACTAGGCTGGAGATGTCTGACTCCGTAGTTCCCTCGTCGCAGCCAATCAAAAGGCAATCGGACATGTCTTCCCACCAATTGCCCAAATCGAATCCCCCAAGGACTCCTGCTGCGTCAATGCTGGAGAGTGCATCCTTAGCAGGGCCGGGAAGCCTGATCGCGAACTCCCTGAAGAATGACCCTCCGGGGTTGACTAAATCTATCCCGGGAATGTTGGTAACTGCTTCCATAGCAGCGTATGTTGATGAAGAGATCCTGGTCGCGAGTTTCTCAAGCCCCTCTGGACCTAACAATGACATATGCATGGCCCCCATCAATGCAATCAGTGTCTCATTGGAGCAGATGTTAGAAGTAGCCCTGTGCCTGCGGATATGCTGCTCCCTTGTAGACAAGGTCAGAGTGTAAGCCGTCTCTCCCTCGGTATCGATGCTTTGGCCCACTATCCGACCGGGCATTAGCCTCAGGAATTCCTTCGTGCACGCAAAAATCCCGTAAATCGGCCCTCCACCGGTTGGCCCTATTCCGAATGGCTGTCCTTCCCCGACAACGATATCGGCTCCCCAGTGACCGGGAGGTTGTACAAGTCCCAGGGAAACTGCATCGACTCCTACGATCAGTGCCGTTAAGTCGCCAATCGCCTCTTTTAGACCCATAAGTCCCTCGTCCAAGATTCCCAGTGCGTTTGGTTGCTCCACGTAGACCGCGGATGATCCGGCTGCCGAGGAGGCGGCCTCCATATCCAGTGAGCCATCATCGTTGTGAGGAAGAATGAGAAGTTCTATTCCCACCCCCTGGGTGTAATTGCGAATTACGGAGAGCCTATGGGGCGGGACCAAATCTGAAATGAATACGGAATTGGGCCTTGTCGCCTTCTTCGACTTGACTCGAACAGCGCAAGTTATCGCCTCTGCAGCTGCAGTACTAGCATCGTACATTGACACATTGGATACGGGGAGGCCTACTAATTCCGAGACCATGGTCTGGAACTCCCACATAGCTTGCAGCATGCCCTGGCTTACCTCGGGTTGGTAGGGAGTGTAGGAAGTAAGGAACTCCCCCCTAGTTGCCAGCATCGGGACCATGGTCGGTACGAAGTTCCTTGCCAATCCAGCGGATAGGAACGAAGGCCGCGAGTCAAGATCTATGTTTGCTCCTAGGAGCCGGCGTGCATCTTCCAGTATCTGCTCCTCCGATTGTGGAGGCGGAAGAGGGAGAGGACCATCCCTCCTTACACCCTCTGGGATATTTGAAAACAGGTCCGAAATAGATGACAAGCCAATCTCTGCGAGCATTTCAGACTCTCTTCCGAGGTTGGGTATCTGGTCTACCATCGGCTCACCTTGAACCCCGTACGTGTCAGGAGGAATTCAATAGTTTCTCTGGAAGAGGCTCCCTCAATCACACAGTATTATTACCTGTCAGGAGATACGGTAGTTTGTGAAGGTCGCATTATCGTCTGCGGATAGTTTCGTCGCCCCGTACATCATGGAGATGCTAGGTGGCTCTTTGGTGGAAATTCCAGATGACAAACTAGACGACCCAGCCGCTCTCGATGCTTTGCTAACTCCATGCAATGCCCTGATTCACATCAACTCGAGACCGGTTGACTCCTCCGTAGCGAGAGATGACAGGGAGTCATACATCATAATGAGAGAGAAGGCTCGTCCAATACTGGATGCTGTGGACAGGCACGGCTCACTCCACATGATTATACTTGGAACTCTGAGAGTGCACCCTCAATGGGAGCCAGGAGAAGAGTACTATGGGTACGACTCTACCTTGGCACCTAGGGATGTAGCAGCAGAGGGGCAGTTATGGATCGAGGAGAACTCCCTGGAGAGGGCAGAGGCAGAGAGGCCAGTTAGTGTAATCAGGGCTTCAAATGTGCAAGGCGTACCATTATCCGGACCTCCAGGTAATGGAATACTTCACAGATGGGCTTTCGAGAGTCAGATGGGATGGATCAATGTACCGGGGGATGGAACCCAAGTGAAGGACATGGTCCACGTCCAAGACCTAGTGAGAGTGGTAGATGCCGTCCTGAGAGAACCTCCAGCAACCAGAGAGAGTTTCGCCGTAGGGTCTGGAAAGGCAATTCAGATGTCTGAACTAGCAGGATTGTACAGTGAGAGGACTGGCTGCGAAATCGAGCTAAATCAGAGCGATAGAGAGGAGGTATGGGGCGTAGTTGACGCTTGGTTCTTGGAGGACAGGTGCGGATTCAGGCCCTCGATAAGCCTGGAGGAGATGATCGGGGAAGCCTTCGAGGCTGCCGGTTAGATTGACTCCAGTATCAATCTTCGCCTGACTGCGTTCCAGTCCGTGATAGTGCATGGGAGTTCACCCTCATATCCCGACTTGAGGCGGCTCGTATCTGCAGAAGGCGACATTCTAATTTCTACCTCCCCAATCTCCTCAACCTCGGCGATAATCGTGTTACCGCCACGCACGGCTTCGGAGAGCCCGATTCCAAAAGTACGCTCCACGGCGTTCACTCTGAATTTTACAGGACTGGAGACGCCCGATAGTGAATCCTTGACGGAATTGCGTTCCGAAATCGTCCTCGCATCCTGGAATGCTGTTATGGCAGATTTGATTTCAGACCGATCGGAGTAGTCGTCCGGCAACTCAGGCTCTGGTGCGGCTGGTGGCTCTGGCTCTGGTGCGGCTGGTGGGAGAGGGTTTGGTGGCGAAAAAGGGGCATTCTGAGCGGCACTGGTGGCGATTGCCCCGACCGTCCCTATGGCTGCTGCACCTGCTGCGATGGAAGAAGGGCTAGGGGCGTTGGATCTTAGGGTATTTTCCAACGCTGACATCTTCTTTTCCCAAACCTTCTGAGCGGAGAATCGCAATACTGGAGGTAGCTCAGAGCTCTTTCTCTCGAAGGCCGCGTTAGCCATCTCCATGGCTTGATCTGCGGACAGCTCCCCGTTCGTCACCTTGCCCTCGAAATAGTTCAATGCGGAGTCGAACTCTGATAGCAGATTCGCCAATTGTAGATCGTTTTCCGGAAATTCGGCATCGACTGGATCGGGCCCTTCGCTCGCGACAGGGCTTGTATCAACATCGGCACCTTGGTCGACCGGGACGAGGGACAATTTTCCAACACCCACCCATCTTCTGACGCCCAGAGGTACTGAGCCGTCAGGCGGTGCTCTAGTCCATCCCCCCCTGTACCAGTCGTTACTACCATTCTGATCACGGTCGTCGAGGTTCCATGATGAGGCACTAGAGCCGGATGAGAAAGCGTACAGCAGACATCCTGATTGGTTCTTGAAGAACGGCTTTCCATTCATAGCACCCTCCTGCTGAATGTATGTGCCATTGAACCGATCATTTGGGTGGTCTTCAACGACTATTGATTGTCCGGATGAGAAACTATGTGTGACACCTGAATCAACGATAGAAAGTAGTTCCGCCAATTCCAGAGAACCAGAAGAATCCTTATCCAGGGCTCCGAATACTGCATTCAAAATAGCTTGCGGAGCAACTTGCCCCGTTATTGAACGCAAAGCGGCCTCGAACTCTATCTTTGAAAGAACCCCATTTCCATCTGTGTCGAACTTCGAGAAGAGAGTTTCAGCAGTATAACCTCTCTCTCTGAGAATATCTTGCAAGTTCTTGATTGCTATTGCCTCAATGTTTGTCCTCATACTGTCACTTATCATCGCTAAGGGCCACTCAGAGATGAGTCTTCTCGCTGCACGATTCCTTTTTTTATAGTGCGAATAGATAATCGGGCCCCTTTCGTGAGGGGGTCTTTGTGGCAACTGGGTGGCAACCAGACAATGTTGGCGAGAATGAGATTTCCGATGGGGAGGCTTATCATAGAGCTCTGTACATTGATGGAGACATCGAAAGACCTGCTGATTGGCATAGAGATTCTGCAGAAAGGTTGGTCCAACTAGCCATTCCACAAATCAAGAATGGTTCTCTGGTAGTGGACTACGGGAGTGGAACTGGCGGATCCGCGATAGAGTTGCTAAAAGAGGTTGAATATAGGGGGATAGAGATTGATTTGGTTCTGATCGACCCGCTTGTTTCTTGGTTTTCCAAGGCGAGGGACTTACTCAATAGCAGACCAAACGTGCACTTCGAGCTATCGATAGAAGAGGATGATTCCGGAAAATCATCATTCAGAAGGCTGGATAGCATACTCGGAGGAAGGAAGGCTGACATAATCATCTCCTCTTCAACCATCCACTTAATCCCTGAAAGGGCGATTCGAGATTTGGCATCCCAGTTTGCTGATAGCCTCCAAGAAGGAGGGGTTTTCATCTGGAATAGTGGGGACTTAGAAAGCGAATTTAGACCTGCAAACAGTGCCCTTCTGCATGATCCTTACAGGGCCATCAGAGAGATTCTGAGGGATGATGAAATCAGAGTTACTAGGCTCTCAGAGATGAATAGCGAAGAAGTATTGCAACATGAGGGAAGGCTGGATAGAATCTTTCCAGGACCATACTCTATGGATGTGATACTTGATGCACTGGGCGCCGTTGGGTTCTCTTCTGAAACTCATCATGAAGTAATAGGTTTCTCAAATGAGGACGCGGAGAGATTTGCATTAGTCCCTAGACTATCGGAGATAGCTGCTCCGTTACTTATTGGTGGGGAAAGGGATGAGGCGATAAGGAGGGCGCTGAAGATAGCATTAGAAGAGATTGCAGAGCGAGGCATGGGAAGCAACTCGGAGTACAGAAGCCATTGGGTATACGGGGTTCACAGATTGGCATAGATGAGTCAGCCTTTAAGAGATGCCAATTTCTCATTGTTCAGGGACTCCCAGGAGAATCGCCCCGCAGAATCTGGATTCCTACCAAAATGCCCGCCGGATGCAGAGTAAGAGTATATCGGATTGCGGAGAGAGAGTTCCTCAATTATTGCCTGAGGCCTGAAATCGAATAAATTGGCCACTCTATCGGAGATTATGTCGTCTTCGACCAATCCGGTTCCCATCGTATTAACGTAGACGCTCACTGGTTCTGCCACCCCTATAGCGTAAGCCAACTGTATCTCGCATTTCTTCGCCATGCCACTGGCGACAACGTGTTTTGCGGCCCATCTAGCAGCGTATGCTGCAGACCTATCGACCTTGCTCGGGTCCTTTCCACTAAAGGCCCCCCCTCCGTGCCTTCCCATCCCCCCATAGGTGTCCACGATGATCTTCCTACCAGTCAAACCCGCATCAGCATGTGGGCCGCCAAGAACGAACCTCCCCGTACCGTTGATTATTATCTTCGAATTATTGTCCATAAGAGAAGTTGGGATTACAGGCCTTATGACTCTCTCCATTATTTCCGAACAGATGTACCTGTGCTCTTCCCTTTCACTCCCTTCAAACTTCTCTTTGGCTAGATCATCATGCTGTATTGCGATGACCACTGTTTCAACGGAAGACGGTTGCCCATCATCGTCGTATCGTATTGTCACCTGACTTTTCGAGTCAGGTCGAGCCCATGGGAGGGTCCCATCCTTCATCAAGGTCGACATCTTGGAGGTCAGCAATTGGGCCAAAGCCGCCGGAAGGGGCATGAACATGCCCTCTAGGTCTTCGAAACTCTCCGTCTCATCAGAGGCGAAACCAAACATCAGGCCCTGGTCCCCTGCTCCCTGTTCCAGATGTAGGCCCTTGCCTTGGTCAACTCCTTGCGAGATGTCCGGAGACTGCTGGGTTATTCTAACTACTACCTGGCAAAGATTGTCACTGGTAGCGTCCATCCCAACCGAGTGATTATCATATCCTATCTCACGTGCCGTTTCTCTAGCGACTCGCTCGTAATCTACTACCTCGCTGGTAGATATGGTCACCTCACCACCAATGAAGATATAGCTTCGAGAGTCGGTCCCCTTAACCATCGTCTCCACTGCAACTCTTGCTCCGGGGTCTATTGATAGGCACTCATCCAAGATGGCGTCTGATATCATATCGCAAAGTTTGTCGGGATGGCCCTCTGATACAGATTCAGATGTAAACAGGTAAGTCAAAATTATTCCTCCGATCAACTCCTAATTGAGTCTGCATTTTATTGTTGTTCAAGCGAAAATTTGAATCTCAGACGAAAGGAGGCCTCTTTACTTCTGACCTGACTCTCCTTCTGCTGCTTGATTGAATCCAAACTTCGTCGCCAACGTCGCAATTATTCAGGTATCCTAGGGCAATTCCAGTCATCTTCTTGCTCGGGGACGGTCCTCCACTGGTCACGTAACCGATGATCCTAGAGTCTTCATCTTGGCCGTCCATTACTTTATGACCTGGTCGCGGCGATGGCCCCCTTTCCAGGCATTCGATACCCCAAAATTTGGAGTCCCCGTCCATGGAAATCATCAAACCTTCCTTTCCGATAAATTCGTGATTAATGTCTAAACCGAAAGGAACAGCAGTTTGGGCGGTAGTTCTTCCAAGAAAACCGGGGGGGAAATCAGTATTCTCCGAAATTTCAGGCCACAGGAAATCCTGACCAGAGAGCAAGTAGCCTTTCTCTAATCTGAGGGTGTCTCTGGCTCCAAGACCCACTGGGGACACATCCGGATGTGCAATAAAGACCTCCCAGAGACTAGTGGAGTCTTCATTTGAGATGAATATCTCCACTCCTTCCTCTCCCGTGTAACCGGTCCCCTGAATCCAACCCGTCAATCCGAGTTTGTTACTGGCCATCTCTTGGCATCTGAACCTCCTGACACGGTTCTCCATTCCAAGCACATCCTCTAGAACTGTCCCCGACTTAGGACCCTGGAGTGCGATAATGCTGGTTTCTTGAGACAAATCTTCGATCTTGACCGAACCGTCCTTGGGAAGATTGGTGGAAAGCCAATCAAAAACGATACTGACCATGGTCGAATTCGGCACTCCCAGTACTTCTTCTTCACTTGAAATGGCAAATATCATGTCATCGATGATATGGCCTTCGTGATCCAAGAAATGGCTGTATCCGCATCTTCCCGGTTGGAACTTAGTATACTCCTGAGTGGATACTGAGCTCAACCATGAGCGAACTTCTTCTCCTACGAATCGGAACAGACCCATGTGGGACACGTCGAATAGGCCCGCTGAGTTGCGTGTCGCAAGATGCTCCTCCTGTATCGATGAGTACCAGATTGGTAACTCGTATCCATGGAAGTCAACCATATTCGCCCCCTCCGAGATGTGTGATTGGTACAGGGAAGTTCGTATTGAGGTGCCTCTCATGTACGACCGTGGAGAGGGACAGTGAAAAAACAACTCGGATAACTCGGATGAAAGGTGGGAAACAAAAATTACCAGAGTTTAAATACGTCGGTGCAGACTATACAACCGGAGGTTAATATGATGGAGAGGATTACTACTGGAAAGGTCAAGATTGCTGGGAAAATCCAGAAGAGGGGGCAAAAAGGAACTTTGGTGACTGGACCCAGACCCTCCACGGCAAGAAGAGTAGAAGCTGTCGAAGGCTCGTGCGAGGTCTGTGGGAGTACCTCGTGGGATTCTGATGACATCAGGGGGGAAACGGTATGCTCCGAATGTGGATATGTGGCTTCAGAGAACATGATCGACCCCGGAGCGGAGTGGGTCAATCACTCGAATGGAGACGACCGAAGCAGGGTTGGCGCTCCAACCACCTTGACCCTTTCTGACAAAGGCCTCTCCACTGAAATCAGAAGGTCAGATCTGACATCTGGAGGTGCGAAGAGACATGGCTTGTCAGGCAAGGCCCTCAGAGACTGGAGGAGGAGGCAGCGAATCGATCAGAGGAGCAAGACCCGAGATAGCCGTAGCAGGAATCTTTCTGTGGCTATGCAATTTATTCGAGATAGGGGGGACTTGACTCCTCAGATTGAGCAAGAGGCCGCATCCTTGTACAGGCACTCTGTTGAGAGGGGCTTGGTCACTGGAAGAAGCATCAGAGGGGTTACCGCCGCATGCGTCTACATTGCAGCCAGGGAGGCAAAACTACCTCGGAAAATTGAGGACGTCGGAGAGGCATTTGACATGGTATCAGAGGTGGAAATAAAGGAGTTGAAACGGACAATCAGGCTAGTCGCCCGCAACCTCGGAACTCATCACATAACCGGACCTGAGGAGTATTTCGAAAAATTCCATTCGGATCTAGATCTGCCGCCCTCAGTGCTAGGCGACGCTAGGGTCATTTGGTCCCAAATCAAAGACAATCTAGCTTGGCAAGGAAAGAAACCCTCTGGCATAGCTGGAGTGATACTATATTTCGCTTCGCAGAGAAGTTCCTCAACGAGGACCCAGAGCGAGGTTTGCAAAGTCTCGGGAATAAGTGAGGTGACCCTGAGGGGCTTGTTGAAAATCCTCAGCTCCATGGTAGAGTAGTAGGCATGCAAGTATATTACTGAGGTTCTACCAAGCTTTGATCGAGATCGCCATGGAAGTAGGAATAATCGGAGCTGGAATTGTAGGCGGGGCAATCGAGCATAGCTTCGGGAACGCCCATAATTTGCACATCCATGACCCCACTAGGGGGACCAGCCTTTCCGATGTCACCGAAAATACGAATGTCGCATATATCGCTGTTCCGACTCCCATGGGGGACGATGGTTCGTGCGATCTATCGATTGTCGAGGAGGTGCTCGGAGACCTTCCCGATGGGTTCTCCGCCATTATCAAAAGCACCGTGGTTCCGGGAACAACAGAGAGGTTTCACGAAAAATACGGTAACCTAAAAATTGCATACTCCCCTGAATTTTTGGTCGAGAGGAGGCATCTAGAGGACTTCGCCAACCAAGACCTGCTAGTTTGCGGTACTCATCATGCAGAGTTGGCCGAAACCGTATTCGAACACCACAGGATGGCAGGTGTTCTGAAATCTGACGCGGCATATCACGTAACCCCCACGATAGCAGAGTTAGTGAAATACTCGAAGAACTTCTTCTACGCGATTAAGGTAATCTATGCTAACCAGATGTACGATATATGCCAAAGCATGGGAGAGGATTGGAGCGTAATCAGTGAAATCATCACAACAGAACAGAGGCAACCGATAGGTCCCTCGCACCTCAATCCGATCTTCGGATTGAATCGGGGATTCGGGGGGAAATGCCTGCCCAAGGACACAATGGCACTGGGAGTGCTCGCAGATAGACTCGGAGTGAAGTACGATTTCTTTGATGCAATCCAGAGAGACAATGGAAAACTTAGAGGCATCTTGACCGGAAAGGAATCGGACGTCTCTACCAATGATGATTGACCTTGTGAGTTTAGTTCCTCAATACCTGTACTCCTCGGATTTGAAGGGTCCATTTACTGGTACGTTGATGTAATCGGCCTGGTCAGAAGTTAGCGTAGTTAACTTCGCACCGATCTTCGAAAGGTGTAATCTAGCCACCTCTTCATCGAGGTGTTTCGGAAGAATGTACACCTTGTTCTCATAGGTATCTTTGTTATTCCAAAGATCGATTTGGGCGAGTGTCTGGTTGGCGAAGCTGTTGGACATCACAAAGCTCGGATGACCAGTTGCACAGCCAAGGTTGACCAAACGACCAGAAGCGAGTAGGTAGATACTGTTCCCGTTGGAGAATGTGTACTTGTCAACTTGGGGTTTGATGTTAGTCCTGATAGCCGCGCTAGAATCAAGACGATCTACTTGAATCTCGTTATCGAAGTGACCAATGTTGCAAACTATTGCCTGATCTTTCATCGACTCCATGTGCTCAAGAGTGATAATATCCTTGTTTCCAGTTGCTGTGACATAAATATCCGCTGTTCCCAATGTATCTTCCAAAGTCTGGACATTGAATCCTTCCATTGCTGCCTGTAGAGCGCAAATTGGGTCTACTTCAGTGACTGTCACCTTGGCTCCCTGCGATTTCAGCGCCTGTGCCGAACCCTTTCCTACATCCCCGTATCCACAAACGACTGCAGTCTTACCAGAGATCATCACATCCGTAGCCCTCTTGATTCCATCGACTAGTGACTCACGGCACCCATAGAGGTTGTCGAATTTTGACTTTGTCACCGAGTCGTTGACGTTTATAGCAGGGAAAAGCAGGTTTCCCGAATCGACCATTTGATGAAGCCTCAGAACCCCTGTAGTCGTCTCCTCCGATACCCCTTTGCAATCGGATACAACCTTCGTCCAGAAGCCTGGAAGTGTCTCGTTCACTTTCTTCAGAAGGTCCTTGATGCATTGTTCTTCGTGATTTTCGGATTTCGAATTGACCCAATCATCTCCATTCTCTAACTCGTATCCCTTGTGGATCAAGAGTGTCGCATCACCTCCATCGTCAACGATAAGTTGAGGCCCGTGTCCTCCTTGATGACTAAGTGCCTGAAATGTGCACTCCCAGTATTCTTCTAATGACATTCCCTTCCAAGCGAAAACAGGAATTCCAGAATCGGCTACAGCAGCAGCTGCATGGTCCTGTGTGGAAAATATGTTGCAACTGGCCCATCTAACGGAAGCACCCAATTCAACCAAAGTCTCTATCAGGACCGAAGTTTGGATTGTCATGTGAAGGGAGCCGGTTATCCTAACCCCATCAAGCGGCCTTTGAGACGCATACTTTTCACGGATTGCCATCAATCCAGGCATTTCGTGCTCTGCGATTTCTATTTCTTTCCTGCCGAACTCGGATAAGGAAAGGTCTGCAACTTTGAAATCATCAAATGATTGAACATCTTCAAGCTGTGTCTGCATAACGGCTGCTGGAAAAACTTTGATATCAAGGTTTGTTATCGTATTTTCGCTCGAAAGACAGCTAAGCCAGATAGCAATGGAAAAAAATGGCTTAGATTGATAACCCGCCTACAATCGGACGATGTAATAAGAAAGGTGTGAGTGATTTGCCGAAATTAGTTATCCTGCTACCCACAAAAAATGAAGAAGAGGGGATAAGCGAGGTTTTTGATAGAATACCAAAGGGCGAGATTGCTGAAATGGGGTACTCGATTCATGTTGTCGTGGCAGACGGAAAAAGTCAGGACAGGACTCGTGAAATAGCTGAGAAAATGGGGGCAAAAGTAGTATTACAGAACGGGGCAACTGGAAAGGGAAATGGCGTTAGAGAGGCATTAGAAGTAATTTTTCAAGAGGAAGATAACGATGACCAGACCCTTTTGATAATGCTAGATGCAGATGCCACATATAGCCCCGAAGATTTACCGAGGTTCATCGATTTCCTAGCTGAAAATGAAGTGGTTTGGGGGAGTAGGATGAGAGGCAATATCGCAAAAAAGGCCATGAGTAGAACAAATCGTCTCGGAAACTGGCTGCTAAGCACGTTCGCAAGTTTGGTCTTTCTCAGGAGGACCTCGGACCTTTGTACTGGTTATTGGGGTTTCAGACTCAACACCCTGGAAAACCTTAATTTGACAGCAGAGGGATTCAATCTGGAAGCCGATATTTTTGCCTCAGTTGTCAAGTCTAAGGTCAAAACGAAGGAGATCCCTATTGATTACGCCCACAGGGAAGGAGAGTCTAATCTAAAATGGTACAAGGATGGACCCCGGATATTGTTGATGACAATTAGTCATCGCTTCAAGTAAGATCCCGATTTTGATTCGATGTCAGATACCCCCAACCGGTGCCCGATATCATCAAAAAAATTCCAGCTATGTTCCACATAGATGAAAATGGGCGAATTGGGGTTTGGATTAGCTGTTTTGGAAATCCCAGAAATATGGTTCTGAATAGGTGGGGCAATTCCTTGGAGAGTGAAGATTTTCTTGTATTTTTTACTATCTTTGATTTTCCGAGAATAGCCTTTGTCTTTCCTTCTTTGACGGATCTATGCCATACGTATGATAGAGTGGTTCTACTTTTTGGCACATTGTGTCCTACTTTCAAATCATGCAACCAAATTATGTCATTGCCTGTCATATAGCGTAGTTTCATTGAAAAAATAGTTTCCTCTCCAGCCAAAGAGAGTCCTTCGGTACCGCCCACAGCTCCAAATGAAGGATTGAAGATTATGGAGTGTTTCTTCGATTCTCGGATATTGAAAATCATATTTGCTCCATATCCATTCCTGACTGACTCATCCTTTTTATTTCCGAAGCTGTTGCATGAAACAATCCATTCCATTTCATTTGGAAGGTTTCTTGAGCCATGCTCGTAAATTGGATACAATGGTCCGGTGAATCCTACTGAATCGGGATATTTCTCAGTTCCCCTCTTGAAGGATTTCCCCCATCCGGGAAGCATTTCAGCATCAGCATCTACGAAGGCAATCCACTCAGTGTTGCATTTTTCGATGGCGAGGTTTCTCCCGTTTGATAAACCTCCGGGTCCTTCCAAAGAATAGCATTGGAACTGAAATTGAAATGAATCGGCTAATCTAAGATGATTCCTGAATTGGGCTTCCGTACCCTCATGAATTATGATTCCTCGTTCCTGGTTGGACAATTCGACATCGATGGATTTCAGGCATTTCTCGAACATTGAGTTGGTTTCACCGTAGGTAACTATTGCAACTGTCAATTTTCGAGGATCGGGCATTACTATCTTTTATGTTGAAAATCTAATAATAAATCAATATTGGGAGCAGAATGAACGGGGGTTGTGCGGATTAGGATATTGTTTGTGACTCCGGGATATCCGCCAGATATCGGAGGAATAGAGAATGTAGTTCAGAATTTATCCGAAGAGATGTCTAAAAAAGGAAACGAAATCTATGTTTTGGCCGCGTCAAGAAGTGAATTGGGGGTGGAAAGAATTTCTGAAAATTTAATTATCGAGAGATTCCGTTCGATTTCGCCGAATAATTCGTACCATTATCCTATTGGCTTAAAGGGGAGATTGAAAGCCATAAGAGAAGATTTCGATATCATTCATGCGCATGGATATCATAGTTTTCCGGCATTGGTTTCTTTCCTAAATAGAGGGAAGGTTCCTTTCTTTATTTCCTGCCACTATCATCGCCATAGTCACAAAGCCTTCAGGAACTTTCTACTTAAAGTATACAAAATAATTGCCAAGAGAATGGTAAATTTCGCTGATTGTGTTTTTTGCGTTTCTCGGGCCGAGGAAATCTTAGTGAAAGAGGATTTTGAGCCTAAAGATTGCAAAGTTATCCACAATGGTGTTGTATTTCCAAACATAGACACTGATGATGAAATCTGCGAAGACAGAATTGTAATGATTGGAAGGTTGGAGAGATATAAAAATCAAGAAAACGCAATAAAATTCCTCAAGAGAAATCAGAATTATAAGCTGGATTTAGTTGGTGATGGGCCTGATTTCCAAAGATTGAGGAAAATCGTAGGAGAGGAGGATCTTGAAGAAAGAGTAGTCTTCCACGGACGAGTTTCAGAGAAGGATAGAGACCTAATAATCTCTAGAGCTAAGGCATTATTCACTCTAAGTGAGCATGAGTCGTTCGGTCTAGTGATTCTTGAATCATTAAGCATGGGGAAGCCAGTGATAGCTAGCGACATTCCCTCTCATAGAGAGATTTTCGAAGAAGTAGGAGATGGAGTGATATTGGTTGATCAGAATAATATTGAGGAAATAACACTAAAAATGCAAGATATTGAGGCTTACCGTGGTAGAGTTCGAAATGAGAATGTAGAGAAATTTCGCTGGAAGAGAATAGCTGAGGAATATCTTAGTGTATACAAAAAAATGGTTGTGAACCGACAACAATAGGAGTAACGAGATTTGCAACTCGATAATGAAGGATGAAAAAATGTCTAAAGAAAATAGAGAAGTATCGGGATTAATCCTTGCGGGAGGAAGTGGATCAAGGCTTCTCCCGTTCACAAAATTCACCCATAAAACTCTCCTCCCTCTATACGATAGGCCCGTAATCGATTATGCTCTCTCCACCATGAGGGGTGCGGGAATTAAGGACATCACAATAGTGGCGAACAAGCACATCATTCAGATTTCAGAACACATTGGGCCAGGATATGAAGACGAAAGTATCCATTATGTCCTTGAGGAAACCCCAAGAGGGGTTGGAGAGGCGCTGAATCTCGCAAGAAGCAGGCTGGAAGGAAAGAGGGTTTTATTGTATTTCAGCGACAACATCACAAGTTGGAATTTTGGCCACGATGTTTCTGAATTTAGCAAATCGGCAAATCCGCCTGGGGCGATTTTGTTGGTCAGGGAAGTAAATGATCCGAGTTCATTTGGTGTTTGTGTTTTGGATGGAGAAGGGGAGATAATAGACATATTGGAAAAGCCAATCGGGAAGAGTTCCGGCCTTGCAGTGGGAGGAATATATCTGTTTGATGAGACATTCTATGAGAGGTTTGATGCTGTTTCTGAAAAGGAAGGTTTCTCCATCTCAGACATCACCCGCCAGTATGTATCTGAGAATATAGCCTCGGTCAGGGACGTTGGGGAGACTACTTGGATTGATTGTGGGACTCCCCAGAACTTACTAGAGGCCAGCCTCCTGGTTAGAGATGGGATAATTGATAATAAGTCCGGACTCTAAGACGGATTACTGCTCCTCTGGGTGTGAAATCAATGAAGACTCTGATCACTGCTACAGAGTCTCTAGATCCACCATTAGGTGGTGCAGAAATGTCTCTAACCGAGCTGGTTAGGGGAGTATGTAGAGAAGGGCCCAAGGCAAGTAATGCACCTAGCTATGTACCACTGGAGTCTGTAGAGGAGCTAAAAGTTGAAGAAGCTTGGAATGCGATTTCGTACTTTTCTTCTTATCACGGCCAAGGGTCCGAGTTGATTAACATAGATAGGTTGCAAACGATAACAAAAAGATTGAATGTGAAGGGGCCATTGTCGTTTCTCGGGTGGAGACTAAGAAATCCTTCAACAGGAAGGCCGAATAAATTATTCTTCGGAATGGACCTAAGGATGCGCAATATGTCATTCGAGAAATGGTTACTGACCCAATTTGAGGCGAATTCCAGAACTAAAGGTAAAACAATAGGTTTGACGCAGTTAAAATGGTCTTCTGGTGCAGCGGAAGCCTTTTCCAAATCTGGCATTCCTTACATCTTATTTGTTCGTGATCAGACGTTTTTTGAATATCCACATATTTATCGAAAGGCTGTTGAGGGTGCAGAAGTTGTGTGTGGTGCTGGAAATGGGCTCATCAATGATATCAACGAAATTTTTAGTGTGAAAAGACTTGAAAATATTCCTTTGCCAGTCAACTTCTCATCAAGATTTGGCAGTGCAGATGATGTCAGAAGAGCACTGGAACATAGGCATTCATTAGTGGAAAAGCATGAGTTGGGTAGGCCCAGAATTGCAATTGTAGGAATTACTCCGGAAAAGGGCTTGAAAACTTATGAGAAATTGTTACCCAAAATGGCAAATGATTGGCCGGAAGCGATTTTCGATGTTTACGGGTGGAAGCAAAAATTCCTGAAAAATATACTTTCAATGTCCAATGTAAGATTCCACGGTATAGTGGAGCCACAGAAAATTTTCTGCAATTGTGATATCCAAGTGATTCTGGCAGAAACAACCGGATCATGGGGGCGAGCTGTTGGTGAGGCGGGAATTTTTGGAATTCCAACTGTATCAAACTCAGTAGGCTCACAGCCAGAGGCTGTGGGTAAAGGGGGAATAATAGTGAAGAATCATAGAGACTTGGATGAGTTCAGTGCGGCTTTGAGAAAATGCTACTCAGAAAGAGAAGAGTTGGGTCGCTTGGCTAGATTACATTGCAAAGAAGTTGACCATAGGAGGTCTATTGCAATATTCAGAGAGTTGATAGAATCCGTATGATGCTTTTCTCGAGCAAATTTAATCACGAGTAGTACTCACAATATATGAAATAAGTTAGATTACTCGCAGGCTATAATGGGAATGAATGGTTCTAATTTGAGTGTTCCGATGGGTCGGATGTATATTAGCGAGGAGATGCGGGAAGTTACGATGGATATTTTAGAATCCGGAAGTTGGATAAAGGGCCCAGAGTCGAAAAAATTTGGCAAGGAATGGGCAGAATATTGTGGCGCTGTTGGGGGATCTCCGTGCAGTAATGGCTCGGTGGCGCTAATTGCTGCACTTCGGGTATTAGGTGTCAAACATGGCGATGAAGTAATTGTCCCCAGTCATACATATATTTCCAGTGCTACATGTATATCCATAGTTGGGGCCAAACCAGTATTCGTAGAAATCGAAGAGGAATACTACACAATAGACCCAAAAAAGGTTGAGGAGGCCATTACTCAAAAAACAAAGGCAATAATAGCAGTCCATCTCTATGGCCAACCGGTTAATCCCGAAATCTTCGAAATAGGAAAGAAAAACAATATTCCTGTGATTGAAGATGCCGCACAGGGTCACGGAGGGAAGCTAAATGGAAAGATGATCGGTTCTTTTGGCGATATCGCCACATTCTCATTTTTTCCTAGTAAGAATATGGCAGTTGGAGGCGATGGTGGCGCCATAACCACGACAAGAATGGATCTTGTGGAAAAGATTGGAAAATTTATCGATCACGGAAGAACTAGTAAGTACATAAACGAGTCGTTGGGGACGAATTTTCGACTATCCGAGATACAATGTGGAATCGGAAGGGTTCAGTTAAGAAGCTTGGATAGTTGGGTTATCCGGAGAAATGAAATCGCAAGCAAATACCATGATTCGTTCGAGTCTCTACCTTGGGCGAGAGAACCCAAAATTAGGGAGGGTGCGCTACATGCTTGGCACCAATACGTTCTGAGGGTCCCCGATAGGGATAAATTTCAAGAATACATGAAAGAGAATGGAATCTCCACTGGCATTCATTATCCAATTCCATGTCACTTGCAGCCCGTATACTTAGACGGCGGTTTTGGAAGCGAAGAGAATTTGGAAAAAACCGAAAGAATCTGTGAAGAGATAGTTTCGATACCGGTTTTTCCTCTTCTTTCTGACGAAGAAGTAGAGCATGTTATTTCGACTATTGAAAGGTTTGAAGGATGAGAAATATTGAGGTCAAATTTTGTTAAGGAAAGATAATGAATTCACTATTTTGGTAACCAGTAGTGGAACTGGTTCTGCGGTAAGTGTCATTAAGACCCTCAAGAGGCAGAACGAGATCAAATTGAAACTTATTGCTGTGGATAGTGACCAACTATCAGCGGGTTTGCAGCTGGCCGATTATGGCCATATTGTCCCTAATTGCGGAGATCCAGAATATATTCCTGAATTACTAAAAATTTGCAAAGAATATGGAGTAAGTACCATTTTTCCAACGTATTCAAAAGAGATTTTAAAAATTGCAAAGAATAAGGCTTATTTTGATGAATTGGGCGTAAATACGCTTTTACCCAATCCTGAAACAATAGAATTGTGTGATGACAAGAGGGGGATGTACGATGTTGTTTCCGAACTAGGTATTGACGTTCCGAAGGAGTATTTATCTAGGACTGGAGAGTTAGATTTGAACAAAATTAATGATTATCCACTGATCTTCAAACCAAACACATCCAGCGGAAGTAAAGGAGTATCGCTTGTTCACAATAAGGAGGAGTTGCTAATTGCTGTGAAGTCAAATGAAGACTTCATCCTTCAAGAGTATTGTTCGGGAGATGAATATACAGTTGACGTCCTGGTAGACAATAATCACGATCTTCTGGTATCATCCCCGAGAATACGCCTGTCAGTAAAGGCAGGCCAAATGGTAAAAGGAGTAACAAAGAATGTTCCTCGACTTAACGACTTTTGTAAATTGATTTGCAAAGAAATCGGAGCAGTTGGCCCGGGAAATATTCAGTTTTTCAGAGAAGGAGAAAGGTTCGTATTTAGCGAATACAATCCGAGATTCGCTGCAGGTGGTTTAATGTTGACGATTGAAGCTGGGGCGAATATCCCACTGATGGCCGTAAAATTGGCCAATGGAATTGAGTGTCATCCAAAGGCAGCTGATCCAGAAATTACCATGATTAGGTACTATGAGGAAGTTTTCTTAGGTAAAAGCGAGTAATGATTTGAATGCGGATATTCCTCGATCTGGATGGACCAATTCTTGATGTTTCTGAGAAATATTACTCCGTATATTGCGATTTAATTGGGGAGATGGAGGGAGTGGCTCTTTCTAAGGATAAATATTGGGAACTAAAGAGAAATCGCGTCAATAAAGGCAAAATTCTCGAAGAGTCCATGATTTTCGGCAGAGAAGAGGAATATTCGAAAGATAGGAGGGAACGAATCGAGACATTAGATTATTTGAAAATTGATTCGATTTGGCCTGGAATTCCTGAAGCTCTGGACATGATAGGTGAGTTTTTTCCTTTATATCTTGTAACTGCCAGGACAAATAGAAGCGGTTTAATTTGGCAAATGCAGAGACTTGGCATTTATGATATCTTCACGGATATAATTAGCCCTATTGAAAAGGAGACTTCCCTGCCAAGAAGGGAGTTGAAAAAGACAATGGTTAGGAGAGAGCTTGGCAATTTGGATTTGTCTGGTTGGTTTATTGGAGACACAGATACGGATACTTCTGCGGGAAATCTTCTGGGGCTGAATACTGGTGTCGTAACTTACGGCATTAGGTCGAAAGAAATAGTAACGACCTATGGCGCAGACAAGGTTTTTCATACGCCTTCAGAATTCGTAGATTGGGTTAGAAATCATCTAACTGAAACATTGTCTAGTTGAGCCTCAAAACCGGTGGCTCTGAGAGCTTCTTCGACCCGAACCATACCTTTTAGTCCGACATTCCCAGAATTTCTAGGTGGGGAGTTTTTTCCTTTTACTACTCGGATAACGAAATCCCTCAACTCCGCAGTAAGTGCGGGTTCACCCAGTGGGATTTCTACGCGCTCTCTGGGAGCTGCATCGAAACCTCCATATTGGGGCCCAAAACTGTCGTTTGGATGCCGATGCAGCCAGAGTCCACCGTGGTCGAGATAATCGATGAAGATACTAGCATCTCTTCCAATTATTCTTAGATCTCTAACCTTGCCCCTGATTCTACTTTTCCATGAAAGATTGATTATTGCACTTGTGTCAGTTTGGGAATTCTTGTCCGAAAACTGTAAAGTCAATAGGGCCTTGTCTTCAATTCCAGGAATTTTGCTTTCTTTTGCGAAGCCGGATATGGAAAAAGGTTCTAAATCGCCTAGAAGATCAGAACAGATGTCCATATCATGAATTCCTAATGATGAAATGACCCCATTATCGCTTCTTGGTTCACGACAAGAAAGCCGATCCGATTCAATGAACTCTATGGGACCTAGGATATTCATGGAAATCATTTCTGCAGCTTTTCTCACCGCTGGATGGTGACGAAACACATGTCCAACAAACAATTGCATTCCAGTATCTTTCGAGATTTCAATCATTTTTTTTGCTTCAATGGCGTTGGTAGCCATTGGCTTTTCAACTAAGACGTGAGAGCCATTTTGCATTAGTTTGGTTGACAATTCGAAATGAGACGCGGTATTAGTTGCGATTGTGACCCCGGAAACATCAAATTTTGATATTAGCAAGTCCACATCAAAAGCTGTTCGGCAATCAAATTCTTTTCCCACCTCACTGGCCCTTTTTTTATCTTGATCGCAGACAATTAACTCCTCAAAAATTCCTTCATCTCTCAAAGCTGCTAGAGTGCGGACGTGGTTAATCCCCCAGTACCCGGTCCCAATTACGGCTATACTGGTCAAAAACGCCCCTCAAGAAAACCCTAATGGTTCGTGTATTTGAAGACTTCAGCGTACACATCTTTGGTCATTAACGCAGTCTTTTGGAATGTGTAATTTATGGCGGTTTCATGGCAATTTTCCGCAAGTTTATCCAAAAACTCAGAATTATTGTTCAGTTTGGATATACTTTCCTCCCAAGCTTTGACATCGAGGGGTTCGATGAAAATTGCGTCCTCCTCAAATACCTCTTTCAGTGATGGGATAGCTGAGCAGACAATTCCAGTTCCGAAGTATGCCGCTTCCAGTGGTGGGAGGCCTGCTCCCTCGTAAATGGATGGGAAAAATAGCGCCTTGGCTTTCGAATAAATCAGTGCCAACGAAGCATCATCTAGATAGCCGCAGAAACGTACTTTATTTGGATGGCGCTCTGCAAGAGAAATCAGTTTCTTACTTTCTCTCCGCCATCCCTTTGATCCAACCACCAATATCGTAGGAAGGGTTTCTCCCGATTCTAAGACATTGAAATATGCATTCAACAGTGTAGACAGATTTTTTCTTGGCTCGAGAGTACCAACACAAAGGAAGAATTCATCGGGAAGCTCAAGGCCCTCAATCTCGATTTCCCTTGCATCGGCAATTCTATCAGAACCAGACCAGATAACATGGATATTTGTTTTTGGATTCCAAAACCTCTCAATATCATTTTTTGTCGTCTCGGAAACAGAAATTATTGCACCGCACTTTCTTGAAGCTAGTTTGATAAAAAAATGGGCGAGCCTGGAACCGATGCTTGTAGTATCAGGAAATAATACTGGAACCAAGTCGTGAATAGTGATTATTGACTTTTTTCCCAGTATAAGCGGGACTATGCCGCTATTAGGAGAATGATAAATATCCATATTCATTTTTTTGAATTTTCTGATCGCGGCCCAATGAAACCTTGGGCCGGATGGAAGAATATGGGGGTTTACTCCCCGATATTCGGGAAATTGTGTTTTTTCTGTTCCAAAAAGATGTATTTCCAAATCATCCAAGAGAGAAAGTTCTCTGACCAGGGTTGCAGCGTATACCCCTATTCCACTAGGTGTAAGTGAAACATTTCGAAAGTCAAATGCAATCCTCATGCTCATGTTTTGTGGGCCGGGAGTTGACTGATTACATTTCCCAGATATTTTAATATTAAATTTTCAATACAAACGTGTGTTTGGAAATAGAAGAAGTGAAAGGCTAACCGAAACGCCATAGTAATATGGGCATCGGAGAAGATTTCGATGAACGCACCGCACAAAATAATTGGAAGATAGAGGATTCTCAACTCCTCTTAGCTATGGCAATATGCTCGATATGTTGGCTATCTATCGGGATAAATGATAATTTGATGGTAAAATTTCTGAGCTCCGCAGTTATGGTTTGTATAGTAATTCTAGCAGTGCATAGGTCTTCAAAAGCCTCAATACCAATATTATTTATTTTCGGTCTATGTCTAAGACTCTACTTCCAGTCTTTTTCTGAGTTTGAGAAGGTTCCATGGTCAGATGCGATAATTGATGTTTTTGTTTCTAAATCACTATTGGATTATGGCGAGATCACAGTTTTCTCTATGGCATCCTTTACTTCACGATTGGAGTTCTACTCCAGCTGGCCAATTATTCACATTTTCATGGCGTCAGTATCCGCGGTTACGGGAACTGAGGTAACGACAGGCGCTCATATTTCTCAAGTAATGATATATTTTGCAACGTTCATGTTGTCAATTGGGGTGGTCGATTATCTAAAAGTAAAATTATCACTCACAAAAAAAGAAGTGATGTTTTCTGTCGTTTTATTGGTAACTTTGCCGGAGTTAATTTATTGGCAGTCGGAAGCTGTAAGGCAAAATTTTGGTATACTATTCCATGTTTTTGCAATCTTGCTATTATTGCGAATGGAAGATAGAAGAAACAGAATAGAGCTATCGATTCTGTTAATTTTCTCAGCAATGTTTCTCTCAATAGCACACCACCTAACTAGTGCAAGCAGCGTACTTCTGATATTCACAGTCATTGTATCCAGAACAGTGCTTATTCGCATCCACAACAAGGAATATTCAGGCAATGACTCTAGACATATTACCAACTTCTTCCTGATGATTTCGGTGATGACAATTTTGTGGTGGAGCCTAGTTGGAGGAATTTTGTATCCAGTTGTTGAGAGTGTTATTGAAAGGTACATAATGATTCTAGATGGAGCAAGATTTACTGACAGCCTCCACGATCCTGTTGCAGAAGTGCCTGCTGGACTCAGTCCGTTTGGTCCAATATTGATGATTAGATTCAGGGATGTATTATTGTTTGGCGTCACTGCTTTTGGATTCATTGCCATGTTATGGGAAAAAAGATCTGATCTTGATAGGATTGTAGGCTATGTTCCTTTAGTTTCTGGTTACGGTCTTCTTTTTGCTTTCTTTTTCCTTTGGGCAGAGCCTTTCAGAGTCGTGACATTGGCAGGTCCTGTAATGGCAGTTTCCTTTGGGTATGGGATAGTGAAAATAACTTCAAAGGTGCCGATGGCCCAAGTTGTTCCACTCAGTGTGATTCTAATTGCTTCGCTGATTTCTCCATGGGCACATAATTATGCTCCGATGCACCTCTACTCTGACGAGGCGAGAGAATCGGCCAACCTTTACGGGGAGACTGGGCCTCATACTCAGGATTATCTGAAATTCCTCTATGCACATTCTTCTGATGATTCCTCAATTGAGTCTGACTTTCCAGAAGAGTTGTTGTATATGGCTGATGCAGATATGCTGAACAAACTTGGAATAGTCGATATTCAGAAGAATGAAGAAAACGGGACTATATCATATGAGCCCGAATACGACATAGTAGCCTTGTTTAGGGACGGTTCCCTGTATTCTTACTACAGCTCAATATATGGGCGAGTCGATGATTTTCAAGACGGTTTAGATGCGCAACGGGAAATAAAAACGACGCTTTCCGAGCACAACAAGGTCTATGATGCCGGAGATGGAGTTTCTTTCTGGTTAATTATCCAAAATGGAGATGAATGAATGGTTGAAGAAGAGAAAAAGAAAGAGAGGCCTATTGCGCATTGGGGAATGAAACAGTTTTGGAGAGTTCAGCAATCTCAAGTGATAATCTCATCCATTTTCTGGGCCACAACCTTAACTCTTCTGATATATGAGAGGACTTACCACAGACTGACCAATGTTGATCCTATATTCGGTGTAAAGGCAGACTATTGGTTTATGGCAGGCCTTTACATCGGTGTTTTCGTATTTGTTTTCGTCATAGGTTGGGTTTATGATGCAGTTTTGTCACTTTGGAAGGAGCAAAAATCTGTTGAAATTGAAAGGCACCCATACAACACTTACCTTCTGAACATGTGGGCTCTACACTGTAATGGCATGTTAAATCAGATAAGAAAAAAATTAGGAATCGATGATGAAGAAACAAAAAGGGATATAGAATTCATGGACGAATGGTTGGGTTACATGACCGAAACCGAAGTGTTCAGAAGGATGGTCGTTGAGCTTGACAAGAGACTTGATGGCGGAGTTCCTGAGTTAGGCTATCTCCCTCATGGATCCGTGAAGAAATCTAGAAGCAAAAAAGATGCGGATTCGATTGAATGAACGGGAGTCTGAAGACATAATTCAGTGACTCTTTTGGTTATGTATATATATCAGATATCACCGCTTTATTCCCATGATGGCAACAATGCTGGCCAGTTTCATGACCGCGACCACGGCCACGACCGCCACAACCGCGACTACAGCTACCACCGCTACCACCGCGACTACTGCGACTACAGCTACCACCGCGACTACAGCTACCACCGCTACCACCGCGACTACTGCGACTGCGACTACAGCTACCACCGCGACGACAATGGTATCGGCAGTTGCGGTGACAAATGCAATGGCGCTCGTAATCGGCACTGTGGCTCTGTTCATGGTTTTCGTCGTGTTCAAGACCCTGCTAGACTCATACAGCACAGACTCGAGGAAGGTCGGCACACACGGTGGCATGTTCGCAGACGCAGCTTCCTTCCAGCTGTCGATCGCTCTCGCCCCTCTGGCGATTGTCTTCGTAATGTATACCCTATCCAGGGTTCTCCCAATTTGAAGGAGAAACGCTACCTGTGTTTTGCTTCAATGGTTAAATTAGATTAGTTGTCTACGTTACGAGTTGATATAATGACGAATCCTGCTAAAGAGAAATACGGCATTGTAGGACCAATATACATCGCAATACTATTCGGGGTTCTCTTTGGAACAAGATTTGAGTTAATTCCCTCATTGTTGTTAGCATTTCTAGGTATCTTGATGGTTTTAATAATCCCTGGACATTTATTTCTGGCGATGTTCATGCCGTCATTACTTGAAAAAGAGATCAATAGCCGAGATATCCCATTTTACCTAATTGTCATCCCAGTCCTATCGATTTCAATTACTAGCGGCATAGGACTATTTCTTTCATTTAGTGGGGATTTTTCTAGAGAATCGATTGTTCTTGCCCTCTTCTCGATATGCTTAATGGGAATTCTGTTTATTTTGTCCTTCAATGAGGAGTCAAAAAATCTTTTCGATGGAATTTATTTTTTCCCAATCGGAGTGGACAATATCAACCCATTTACACCCTCAAAGGACCGATTTAGCTACCCGCTAGTAGTTTTACTTGCTTCATTATTGCTTCTCGCGGCCACAGTAGTTCAGACTGGTGATGAAAATGAAACTTTGACTGAAATTTACATTACCGGACTTGATGGAAATGTTGATTCTGTTCCGACCTTGTTTGAGGGAACAAGCAGTGGCTTTGGAGTTCTGGTGGGAGTTAATCATAGGGCGAATATTCAGACTTTTGAGTTGGAAGAAAGGGTTTACTTAATCGGAGAAAATACCTCAGAAGCCGAGATGAATCCAGAACATCAAAGAAAGAGGATAATCGAAGTATCTGATAATCAACCATTTCTATCTAATTTTTCTTTTGAAATGAACGAAAACCGGAGTTACTATGTCGAATTTAATCTATTTATGGATGGTGCGTCGGAAGTTTATCGTTCCGTGCACTTCTACGTTGACTCTAAATGAGGTTTTGAAAGATGGATGCAAAAACTAAGTCACAGTTTGTTATTGATTCAACTAGGTCAATTCCATCCTTAGAGGGAAGAATAAGTGAGAGCCTGATCATGAATAAGAAAATCATGTTTTCACTATATACAGTTTTATTGATCGTTTCTGAATTTCTTACGGTAATTAAGCCAGTGTACGGCTTAACAATGCACTCGTTAACTCTGGTAATTTTGTGTTCCCACGCTCCATTAGTAAGAAGGTTATCACCAGAATCTGCAAAGTTGGCGATTTGTTTGGTACCTATACCGCTTATTCGTATTGTTTCAATTACGAGTCCACTGGTGGAATTCACACTTCTAGAGTGGTTTCTGGTGATATCAATGATATTATTTTCATCGATAATTGCTTCAATGATATTTTTAGGGACTGACTTGGAAGAATATGGTTTTGTCCTACCACAAAGACGCCACCTAGGGTTGGAGATCGGAGTGGTTTTTTTGGGCCTTGTTTTTGGCTACATGGAATACCAGATCCTCAAACCAAATAATATGATTGAAGAATTTTCTGTGCCTGGCCTTGCAGCCCCACTAGTTGCTCTCTACTTTGGGACAGGCCTACTTGAGGAGTTACTATTCAGAGGCATCATTCAAAAACATGCTATCGATGCTTTCAATAAATGGGTTGGAGTTATTTTCACAACCTTGATTTTCATGATAATGCACACTGGCTGGGAGTCATTTCTGGACGTCATCTTTGTGGGTGCTGTTGGATTTTTCTTCTCCCTTGTTGTTTTAAGGACCGGAAGTCTAATCGGGGTGAGTTTTTCGCACGCAATAACTAACCTTTCTCTTTTCATATTGACTCCTAGTTTACTAGGATAATAAAAAAATTAATTGGTATTTTTTTGAATTGAGTAATATACATCCGATATTTTGTGAGGAATATGGGGAAAGGGATGAAGGCCTTCATTTTCGCTGGAGAACATCCAGCTAACTACCAGCACGTAGCGAGCGTTATTGATTCATTGGATAGGGATGACGAGTATGTGGTTTGCTTCGGAAATAAGGTTCCTGATCAAAGAGATTTCGAATACAGACCCGGTGTCGAAGGGCTATTACAAAGAATTAGTTCAAAGATTGGTTTTGTAAGAAATAAATTTCATTGGGAGGATTATGAGCTTAGGTATAGAACCAAGAAATCAAAGAAAAATTGGGAACAGAGGTGCGTTGCTATCAAATCCAATCTTCCGTGGATTCCAGATATCGCCATAGTCGTAACCCCCAACCAAGGACATACCAAAAATCACGTCATTCCCTGGTGCCAAAGAAAGAAAGTACCAATTTTGTCGATTGATCATGGAATGCCTACGGTGAGGTGGCCGTGGTTGGGATATAGAAAATCAATTATGGCTTGTAACGCGAATGCAGTGTGGTCCGAGGTCTGTCGTTCGATTAATGTGCAAGTTGGTGCATCCGAAGATCTCCAAATTATAACCGGCTCGCCCAGTATAGATCCGATATCTCAAGACTTGATGCCAGAACTGAGAAATAGGTTAGGGATTGCAAAGAAGGCCAAGATTATTCTTCTCTTGGGTACTCATAGAAGTGAGTTAAAAGTCTCGAATGATGAAGCTTTCGAACAAATTATCGAGAAATACGGAGAAAACAGAGAATACAAGATTGTGTACAAGCCTCATCCGGTTGAAATGTCGAAGAATGAAATTTTAGAAGTTCCTGAATACGTGATTACCGTTATTGAACAGGAGTTATTTATCCCATTAGTGAGGAACGCTCACACGATTGTTTCTCCTGCGACGTCAGTGGTTGTTCCGGCTTTAGCATTGTACCGCCCATTTGTTAACACTATCCCACTTATCCTAGACGTTATTTCGATGGAAGAGGCGGAAAAATTGAAACAACGTCTGTGCAATGCAGTATTTCCAATCAGTCTGATGGACGAAGTTATCAGTGGCGCCGCGAAGATAGATAGGGAGGCATGCGATCAAGCGTTTGCAAAGTTTGGATATAAAAAAGACGGGAGGAACGGAGAGAGGGTTGTTTCACTGTCTAGATGGATCGCGATGGGGCAAGAGCCATCAAAATGGAAAGACACAATGTACTAAATATTGTATTTCTTTAATTTGATGGAGCGAGATTCATTTTATTCACGATCTCCTGGAGGATCACTAAATCCACTTCCGCATCGATTTCAACGGTGTGGTGAGGTTGCATCACGTACATCCCTATTCTCCCTCCCAACCTGCAATTACTATCTTCCAACAATTTTCTATTTGTTATGTAAAAGGCACCATTTTCTGAGAATTTATTTATCATTTCTTGACGTCGTGGCCTATTGCGCGGCTCGTAGTCAGGGATTGGGTTTTGAGAATCATCTAACTTCCATATGAATGCATGACTTGGGACAACCGTCACCATAGAGTCGTATTTTCCTTCAAAAAACATTTTAATTGCTCGATCAAAATCCTCCGGAGTAGTCAAGGGACTTGTAGGTTGAATTAGGACGATAGTTGAAAAATCAGATGATTTGTGGTATTCTCTCAGAGCAGCCAGTAGAGATTGCTCCGATGATGTTTCGTCCTTAGAGTCCTCTTTCTTTCTCCTATGCACTTCACATCCAAGTCTTACCCCTACAGAACATATCTCATCCCCATCACTTGAAAGTAGCACTTTTGAAATTAATTTTGACGCCATAGCAGAGCGAATACTCCATTCAACAATAGGCGTGTTAGATATTTTTCTCAAGTTCTTTCCTGGGATACCTTTTGAGCCTGCCCTTGCAAGGATTACTGCGAGGACCTCCATTAGAAATCACTTGATTCGTCGTAATTTATCTATCATTGGTTTTTCCCCCTCGTAAATCACCTTTTTCCCATCTCCCATCGCTTTTTCCAACGCGCGTATATCCCGAACTAGTTTTCCTAAGCCTGATGGTTCTAAGCTAGCAGCATGATCCCCGCCTTTCTGGGTTCTGTCCATCGTGAAGTGTCTCTCGACAATTTTTGCTCCGAGTGCTACCGATGCCACGTCCATTGAAATTCCTTTATGGTGTCCGCTAAATCCGATTTCACAATCCGGGAAGTTATTAGAAAGTGTTCTGATATATCTCAAGTTTAGTTCGCTGAATTTTGAAGGATATGTTGAAGTGCAATGCAAAATATACCTATTCTCCACTCCCTCTTCTCTAATCCAACCTACACATTTGGAAATTTCATTTTCAGTGCTCATTCCAGTTGAAATAATCACGGGCCTACCAGAAGCGCAAGCGGTGCGTACTGTGTCCTCATCTGTGATTACCGCACTTGCTATCTTGAAGATTGGCATACCTATTTCAGTCATCTGAGATGAGCTTATTGGGTCCCATGGAGAAACAAAATAAGCAATATTTTGTGATTCAGCGTGTTGTTTTAGTTCTAGGTGCTGTTCTACTGTTAACTCTAACACGTCCCTATGCAGTCCATATGTCTTAGCAAAGGCATTTGGGGAATCATATGGGCGGTTGTATTCGTCTTCGCTAAGGAGTGTCCTTGTGTCTCTTTTTTGACTCTTAACGGCATTGACACCCATTTCTGCAGCTATTGAAATTAATTTTTTTGCGTGTTCGACATCACCTTGGTGATTCTGACCGATCTCCGCAATAATGTATATTTCTCCATTTGAGATTGCTTTTACAATGTCCGCAGTCGCCATATTTTTTTTCCGAAAACGCTAACATTTGACCTTTGCCCAGAAATAATCACATTGGATTCTGGAAATATAGAATCACTTCAACGGCCTCCCTCACGGCCCCTTTTCCACCACATTTCTTCGAAACCCAGTCTGATTGCATCCTGATTTTTGGGTGGGCATTAATTGGTGAAAGCCTTAATCCGACTTCTTCGAATGCGAGCAAATCTGGTAAATCATCACCCATGAATGCAATTTCACCCTCACAAAATCCATACTTTTCTTTTACATTCCTAACTATTGAAGATTTATCCAAAATCCCTACATGTACTTCTGGGATTCTAAGTTTCCGCATGCGTGAAAGGGTAACCTCGCTTTGTTCTCTCGAAATAATGCCGACCATAATCCCTGCATCGCGTATTAATTGAATCCCATGGCCATCAAAAACCGAAAATCTACGCTGTTCCAAACCTTCACTGTCTTGCAAAATAGTTCCATCGGTGAAAACACCGTCTACATCAAATAAAACACATTTTATTTTTTTGATCTTCATGATAGTCTTAGAATCCGGCCTTTTCCAGTCATGTGGCCAATTTTCTATATTCGATTCTTCGGACCCCCCCTCGATTAACATTTGAATCTTCGATGAAATATTCGCCCCTTCGGATTTCCATGCCTTCAGGACATCATGCGCCTCACTTTCATCTGGTACGCTAAAAGACTGCACCACTCTGGTCATGTTAATGTCAAAGACGTCTATGTATTAATACAATTGGGTAAATCCCCTACCAAATACAACCTTCGCCCAATAACAATAAATCCGACGAACCCTATCCTCAATTTTATTAGTAAATTCTAATGCGTTCCTGAATAGTAGTTTTTAGGGTTGCAGTAAGAATTTTGTCTTATAGTCTTATGAGAGTGAGGAATATGGAGTCACAAGAAACGCCCTCATCCAAATCATCCAATTATCTATCTCAGATTTTATTGATTGCAGTTCCGTTGGTATCTGCTCCTTTTGCTTTTGTTGTTGGTAGGGAATACGGGAATCCGGGATCTCTTGGTTTAGAATATCTCTTAATCGGATTTTTGGCACTTGAGTTTTTTATCCTGTTCTTATTCAATCAGGAGTTTTTCGAAATTAAGCCTATTTTTGACGGAGAAGAACCAGTGCTTGAAATAGTAATGCTAAATTTAACTTGCTTGAATTGTGACAAAAAATTTGAAACGGAACGAAGAGAAGAGGGAGTTGAAGTTTATTGCCCGCATTGTGAAACGTCTTCGGTAGTGTGAAACTTAGGTTTTCGAATTTTCATGGTGTTGGGAAACTAGACACCCCAATGGTGTTTTTCTGTTCAAGAAAATCTCAATGCTTTTTTTTCATTAAGTAAAATTGATTCTTATAATTCAAGCTAAATGTTCACAAGTCTCTTTCCCAAAGTTAATCGATGATTAAATTGTTATTTTACTGGACGCTGGGGTGTTCAGGCCCCAAATAATTGAATTCTTATTAGGAAGTATAGTATTTCCATTTTTAATATTGATAATAAGTTAGTTATCGCACGGGAATTCATGAGACTACTCAGGTACCGACATGATGGAGAAATCTCATTAGGTGTGAAGTCTGGAAATAGCGTTATTGAATTGTCAAATGAAAGGACTAGCATCCCGAGAAATATGCTGAAATTGATATCAGATTGGCCGAAATACGAAGGAGCAATTTTGCAGGAAATGAAGGATAAAACCGTCACCTTTCCATTATCTGAGGTGTCCCTCCTCTCGCCAATTGGTAACCCAGGCAAATTTCTCGCCATAGGGATGAACTATCAAAAGCACAGAGCAGAGTCTGTCGATGCTGGAATTACTCCTCCGAGGAATCAGATGTGGTTCTCAAAGCAGGTTAGTTCTATTAATTCTCCAAACGGTGACATAATAAAGCCCGATTCTACTATGATGCTTGACTACGAGGTTGAATTGGCATTTGTCATCGGCGAGAAGTGCTACAACGTAAAAGCAGAGGAAGCTTCTCAATACATATTCGGTTACATGGTCTGTAACGACGTTAGCATGAGGGACTGGCAGATGCACAATATGCCAGACAGAATTGAGTTGATGATAGGAAAGTCCCATGACTCGCATGGCCCCATTGGTCCGTGGATAGTAACCTCGGACGAAGTACCTGAGCCGCACAAACTGAAAATAGAGTGCTATGTCAATGGGGAGATCAGGCAATCAAGCAATACTGATGATATGATATGGAATTGCTACGAGCAGATAGAGTACCTTTCGAGTGCCATGACACTCTACCCAGGGGACATCATCGCCACGGGCACCCCCCCTGGCTCAGGATTTAGCCCGAGAGGCTCATCGGGCAATGCCGATAAAGGAAGGAAAGGGAATGTGTTCCTCCAAAGCGGAGACGTTGTCAGATGTGAGATAGAGTCGATTGGCGTGATCGAGAATACCATAGTGTAGTGTGAGGTATTATGTTGTTCGGTAACATGAGCCAAATCGGCCTTACTACGAACCTGCTGATAGGCCATGCAGAGACCAATCACGGGGATACTGAGGTAGTCTCGGTAGACGTAAGTGGAACTCGTGATAGAACCGACTGGAAGGGGGTCGGCCAGCGATGTAGGAAGCTTGCAA
>CACGHY010000004.1 GCA_902573085.1 uncultured Candidatus Poseidoniales archaeon | reverse complement strand
GAATTTGAAGAATAATTGCCATAACAGAAATGAGGATTGAGTGCCTCATTGTCACCTTCATGTATGACGGCTCGAATAGGCATCGTATGAATCAAACGCAAAAAAACACTCTGCATAGTGCTATAATGGGGGCATTTACTCGATTCAATCAGAAATGGACACCAATGAACTGATGAATGTGACTCCGGATGAGCTTTCATCTGCTCTACTAAAAAGGAGAATACTGCTCAAGGATAGCCTACCGGGAGTAATTAGGAATCTTGAGGCGGAAGAAGATAGTATATCTCCAAAGTTAGATAGGTTGAAGAAATCCTTCGATGAAGCCAATGACAAGGTTGCCAAATTAAAAGCCGAGAGAGACCAATTTCAGACCAGAGCCCGATCCTTAATCCCGGAAGTGAAACGTATTAGGACAAAGCTAGATGAATCCGGAGGAATGATCAATCTTGACCCTAAATGGAAGAAAATGAAATTACTGGAGCAATTAGAAGAGATTGAGATAAACATCCAGACATCAGCGTTGGACCACGTGTCCGAAAGGAAACTAATAGAAAAGAGAAGAGCTTTAATTTCCGAGAATGACAAATGGATTAGGGATAGGAAGGCTTCTAACCCGGAAATGACAGATTATCTGCAAAAGAGTAAGGAGATGTCTAAACTTTTCAAGAAAGCGGATAAGTTACATTCTTCGATGATAGAAGCAGTTTCAAAGGCACAACCGATCTATGAGAAGTTGACCATTGCCTCAGAAGAGATTAAAGAAATTAGGAGCCAATTGGATCGAGCGAGGGAGTTGCTTGCACAGAGCGATAAAGCGATTAGCTATTGGGAGAAGAGGATAGAAAATGGATTTGGAGATTTGGGAGTTGGTTTTAGAGATCTCCTCAGCGGGCAAAAAAACGTTGATGAGGGGGGCAATTCATCTTTTGCCAAAAGTTCTAGAAAATTGAAAGATAAGAATGCTAGAGGTGAAGAGGAATGAATGATCCCCCAAAGGATTTCCAACCCAATTTCAAGGACTTATCTAAAGATGAAATGAAGGCGATGGTCTCTGAAAAGAAGAGAATATTGAGGTCATTGGATTCAGAGAAAAAAGATCTACAAGCGGAAAGGAAAGAGCAAGTACAGATTGTAAAGGCGCTAAGATCTGCAGTTTTTGGAATAGAACGCTCAGGGACTGGCCGAAAGAAGCTGCTGGGGGAGTTTCATTCTCTAAGGAAACAAGCCAAGATTCAAAGAGATAAAAGGGATGAAATTAACAAAAGAGTACCTCCTCCTTCTAAAATTCTGGAGGAGTGGCTTGGTGAGACCTACCTCACATTAACGCGAATAGACAATGACCTGACCACAGTACCAATGCTAAATCCGGAACTATCGGCATTTAGCAGATTCTTCGAGATCCAGGCTTCGATCAAGAAGAAGAAGGAGGCGGAGAAGGCTCATTCAAGATATATTGCCAAATTAAGTGAGATGAGGATCATCTCAAACAAACTAGATCAAAACAAAGAAGAAATTGGTAAGGTGAAAACTGAGCTAATGGAAAGTAGTGAAATTGAAGGGGACAAGATCAGCAGGAAAGACATACGTAAGCTGAGTAATAGTATTTCGTCCATTGATAAGAGAATTGAGGCCCTCAAAATAGAATCAAATAGCGAAAGAAATCTTCTAAAAAAACTCCAGAAATACTCGAGAGTATCTGACTTAAGGGGTTCCTACAGCATAGATGATATTCGCGGAATTGCCGCAACGGGTGGTTCTCTCAGCTCTGCAGAGTTAGGGCTGATACTAGAGACTGGCGGCTTTTCGTCGATCAACGACTCCAAAGCTCCACTAAAAAAGGCAACAAAACAGAACCAGATACCAAAAAAGAAGGCTAGAAAACTTGGTATTTCTAGGAGAGGAGGAAGGAAAGGAAAGCTTGCGAGTCGTAGGGACTAGAAGGTAAATACTCGGTATGGCTTAAATGGAACTCCAAATTCGATGTGCCAGAGGGTTAACTTTGGAACTGAATCAGTCGAATATCTCATCTGTTTTTGAACAGAATTCGAAACTGGTCAGTAAGAAGCTTGCTGAATACAAAGATCGTCGTGATGAGTTGAACGTCAAAGTAAGAAGTCAGTTGGACAAAAGGAACGAAATTAACCTCCAGGTAAAGCAATTAATCACCGAAGTTCAAAAGCAGAAGAGCCTAAGAAATGAGGCTAACAGCAAGGTTGCTGAATTGAGGAAAATAAGACTCGAGAGAACTAAAGAGTTGAAGGATATTAGGTCGAAACTAAGGAGTTCTGTAGAGCAGAACGGTAGAGAGTCGGGAAAGAAGAGGAGTGGGCCGAGTTCTCGGAGTATTAGAGAACAGATGAACAAGCTTGAGTGGCGACATACAACTGGCCAAATTAGCCCGAGTAAAGAGAAGGACTTTTTTGCAAAGATGAAGAGGCTTCAGGCAGATTTCAAAAGGCTCAGAAAAGAAGAAGAAACTAGTAGCTCAAGTGTTTTGAAAGAAGTTAGACAGGCGGAAAAGAGGCAGCAAAAAGCTCATGATGCAGTCACTGATGCATCAGAGAAATCCGAAGAAGCCCATTCACTAATGATGGAATTATCAAATGAGGTTGACAGGCTGAGAGGAATGGCAAATTCTGAACACTTGGGCCTAACTTCAACCAAGTCTGATGCTGATGAGTTACATAACAAATATATCATTTCCCTAAGGTGCATACATTCTATGCAGGACATTTTGAAGCTATCTGGTTCCAAGAAAGACCACGAAGAGGAGAGAGTGGAGGTTTCCGACTTAATGTCCAGACTAATGAGTGGCGACACGCTCTCTGATGAGGACATGATGTTACTTCAGAGAAACTGAATCATACAAACGGCCGTTTCTTCCATGCAGGATTTTGTCTGATTCGAGATTTATCAACCAGCCGGGGATGAATATTCTGTAATGCTCGATCAATGCCATTTGTACATCCAAAACCCACTTTTCTAGTAGCATGCTCCTAACAGTGCCAGAGAGGCTCATCTCACCAGAGTCTCCCCTTCTCCTCTCCTCAACTATCTTGGAGATTTTGATTTTAAGGCTGTCTTCGCTGAGCCAATTCTCATTTGGAGGAGCTATTGACCTGATTTGCGGGGATTTAAGCATAGTTTCTGACTCCAAAATGACACTGAGCCTCTGGGACCAGGGGTCCTCAAGTATTGTCCATTCACCCTTTTCACTACTGCCACTAGGTCCGTGCAGATCGCCTGATACCCTCCATAATCGAGCCTCTAGTAACATTGGTGATGATGAGAAACCCTCAATGCCCCTGCTAGCGCTCCAAGTGTTTATGTCAATCTTCGAACTTAGAACATTAATCTCTCCTTCATTGGAATAAGTCGGGTAAACACTAGATTCTGCATCATCCGAGTCTTTCGGAACAGCCGAGGCACGAAGCTCCCCGGAAAGTATTGCGCTTCCTATCCACTGTGAAATCTGTTTTGGGGTGACAATCTGAAATTTTGTTCTATCAATCGGATCACAATCAGAATGAGTTGGTCGCTCACTAAGGATTAGGTGAAAACCATCGGGGGCATCCATCTCGAATCTGTCTAGTTCGCTTCTGGTAATTGGTAGAATTTCAGGAGGAGCATGCCAGATGAAGGTCTTTCCAGAAACAATACCGAAGTCGGGGACAGCTTTTGCTTGACCGATTGGTTTGAATGGAGACTGAGGGATCTCTATATTTGATGAGTCGAAGTCAATTGACCTTATACTAAGTAGCTCTCGAAATAAGACCTCCATGGGTCTAGGCACATGGCTACGTCTTTCAATGGAACGCCAATATATTAGGCCAAGACCTTGATTTATGACTCAGACGTTCGGAGCTAGTTGCATTAGATCGCTTTGTCCTGGATCGATTATGCAAAGAGAACTGACGGGAAATGGCTTACCACATGCAGCTCCAAGCTGGCTGTTTACCAGGGTAACTTGGTGAATTGGTACTGAGGGATGTGAATTCCTCAAATTATCTATAAACGACTCGGGGCAATTAGATGCGACCAATACCAATTTCGCACCTCCTTTGATGCAACGTGAAACTGTCTGTCTTTGTCCGAATACCAATTCTCCGGAGCTAATTCCTTGCTTCAGTTGCCTTGCAATGTCCACCTTAACACCTCAGTTGTTTTCCTCGGGTATGTAGAATAGTTCGACACTGCCCGTTCCTAGTGAAACTGGTTGACCTACGATGATGTTCTCAGTGACTCCAGATAGATTGTCTCTTTCGCCAATTACTCCGGCCTTCAGTAGATGGGTAACTGTAACCTCGAAAGCGGAACGAGCAAGGATGGAGTGCTTTGTTCCGCTTACACCGTGACGTCCGATCGCCCTAACCTCTCCACCAGTAGTCATCACATCTGAGACCATAATCAGATGTCTGACGTCAACATCAAGACCCGCGCCCTCAAGAGTATCCCACATTTCGTTAATTATAGCTTGTCTAGCTGCTTCTATACCTAGGTAGTCATGTATCTCATTGATATTGTTCGTGTACGTCCTCGATCGGTCAACCCCGTCGAACTCACTGACCTTTGAGAGGTTTGAGCCGATTGTCGATATGTAATATTCACCTGTTTCAGACATCGGGCCTTGGACCGTTGCTCTGCTGATTCCTGGAAGGCCTTTCAATCGTAATTTCTTGATTTTGTCTTCGAGTTGCAGAAGAGCGGTGTAAGTAGGGGGGTCGGCTGCAAGAGACGCAAGATCTTCTTCTTTAGATATGCCAGGAATAATCCTAAGAGACTTTGGACGATCATCATCATCAGCTTGAACGTAGAGCCTCAGAGCACGTGAAAGCTTGTCCCTTACCTCAGCCCCCGTCATTTTCTTCAGCTTCATGTTTTTGTTGTTGAGCTGGAGTAATATGTTCCTCTGAGCTACATCGACGTCTATAGTTGCTATGTCTATAGCGGTGGTTGTCTCTATGGAAGCGGCTAAGTCTCGTACTAGTTTTTCGTTTGTCCTCAGTGGTTTTCCCTTGGAGTTTTTCTCGTCCATGTAAATTATCATGGTTGGCGTTTGAGGCACCTTCCTGGCATCGACAATCTCGATTATCCTTGGTAGACCTTGGGTAACGTTGACTGTAGCCACACCTGCATAGTGGAATGTCCGCATCGTCATCTGTGTACCGGGTTCGCCAATGGACTGGGCGGTTGTAATTCCTACTGCCTCATGAGGAACCGCTTTTGCGTCATTGTAGAAGTTGGTTGCAGATTCAATTATTTTCTTGGCCTTGGCTGGTGTGACCTTCTTCTCGCCCCTGCTATGCAAACCCTGGACGAGTTGGTCTAACATCCTTGGAGTCAGGTTTGAGTCGTTTTCCTTAGCAGCCTTGTCCAGTTGGATAAACAACTCGTCATCGCTATCAACATCACGGAAGAGTTGCTTCATTTTGGTCCCATAGTCGTAGTCCTGCAGGGGTAGTGACCGCTTTGTCCTTCTAGCTCTTGAGACTGTTCTTCTGCGAACAATGGTCTTCTCGGTACTCGCTGCAGAGGCTCTGCTTGACTTTACTGAGCTGGCCATAACATCATGGATCCTCTGAGAGGTTCCAGAGTCGATTCCGCATATCTGGGCGATTTGGCCAGGAGAGAGTCCCTTGACATCATCCCATTTTCGATCATCCGCTAACTTGTGAGCATACTCTTCTTCTATTCCAAGATCCATTAACTTCTTTTTTGTTGCACTCTTAACTACCATCAGTTAGCACCCCCTAGGGCATCGTTGAGGACCTGATCGACATCGAATGGACTTCCCTTTCTGCTTCTAGCGGGATCGGTCCCATCCTCTCCATACTCGAACTGGATAATGCGGTTCGCGGTGTTTCTCACGGAGGCCTTTGCATCATTGGAGACCTTGAGATCGTCCATGGCATTAATCAGCCTTCTCTGCATGTAACCTGACTTACTCGTTCTGACTGCGGTATCGACCAGTGATTCTCTACCAGAAACAGAAAGCATGAAGAATTCTGTTGGTTCGAGGCCTCGCTTGAAAGAAGAAGACACGAAACCCTTCTCTTTTGATCCCTTAACCTTCCTAGGGAAGTGAGAAAGGACTCTGTCTTGATAGCCCCTCTCAAGGCGCTTACCTCTGACTTTAGGCTGGCCGATGGATCCGGCCATCATTGCTAGATTGTCCATTGAACCCCTTGCTCCAGAGGTCGCCATGAGGACGGCTGAATTGTCATCCCCGAGTTGTGCCTTAGCGACGTTTCCAGTTTCCGCCTTCGCAGCGTCTAAGATTGTCAATATGTTCTCCTCGAGAGTTTCATGCGGTGTTCTGCCTGGTCTAGCCTCATACTTCCTTCCGTCCTTCCCGAACTTTTCCAGTTCGGAGTCAACACTAGCACTAGCCTCAGAGTTGATTCTAACGATCTCTTCCTTAGCCTCGGGAGGTAGGTCTTCATCATCAATTCCGGTGGTGAATCCCATTGCTGTACAGATGGCTATTGTCATCTTTGTCATCTTATTGATGAAGTCAGCCCCCCTATCAGTTCCATGGGTCTGTACTACGGCATCTAGAAGTCGACCATCTTCCGCTCCAATTCCTCTTTTGTCGATAGAACCAGAGACATCTCCTTGGGATACCTGAACTTCTTCTCCCGCTCGATTTTTGAAGTTCAGAGTGAAGCCCCCCTTCACAAGAAGGCTGAACACATCGTTGCCCAACAATCCGACCTGTCCATCTCTCTCTACTGATGGAGGTATTTCGCCTTCCCATCCAATAGAGCTGAGGACATCCATTGCGACTGGCATTGGAAGGAAGGCCTCGCCGTGCGTCAGAAGGTAAGCACCTGTGATGTGATCATGTATCCCACCAATGACGCTGCCCCCATATCTGGGAGATATGATGTGCTCCTGGACCCTCATGAGTATTCTGGCCTCGGCTCTGGCTTCCTCACTCTGAATAACGTGTAGGTTCATTTCGTCTCCGTCAAAGTCTGCATTGTAGGGAGTGCAGTCAGCAAGGTTGAACCTGAATGTCTTGCCATCCATGACTCTTATTTCGTGAACTAGCATCGACATCCTGTGGAGTGATGGTTGTCGATTGAAAATAGTTACATCACCGTCAATAAGGTGCCTCTCTACAACAACCCCTGGCTTTGGGTTGCCGTCTCTATCGTATGTGCTCAGTCGGTCCTCTACTTCTGTAGGGTAGAGGTTTCCGTGTTCGTCCTCGATATCTGGGCTTCCGCAGTGTGGGCACTTGACCTCGAGATAATCGGGGAGGTACTCGTCCGGATTTTCTACTTCCCACTTCCAGCGGTGATGTATTGCCGCATCTGGATTGTTTTCGGCCAGGGGTTTTCCATCTCCTCCCTCTCCCCTTAAGTTTGATAGGGTCTTATCCAAATCTACGCTCCACTCTGGGAGAAGCTCGTCGGTCATTGGGTCCCTTCTCATTTGCTCCTTCAAAACAAGTCCTGGAAGGAAGTTTGGAGCTGGAAGGACCTCATTCAAATCAGGCCTATAACCCATGTAGGGCTCCTCTTCACTACCACAATGACAATCTGGATTCAGGCACCTAAATCCTGCCCAGATATACTTCGTTCTATCTGTAATCCTAACCCTAAACCTATCTCCTCTGATAATGTAGTTAACCCCGGGATGAACATCCGGGCCCCTTAGGATCATCTGTCTGAGTTGCTCCCTGTTTCTACTTGTAGCTCTGATAGGTACTGTAAGTTCTTTGGCCGTCTTCACAGGGACTCCCACTTCATTGATTCCAAGATTTGGGTCCGGGCTGATAACTGTTCTAGCACAGAAGTTAACTCTCTTACCGGACAAATTGCTCCTGAAGCGACCCTCCTTCCCCTTTAGTCTCTGAGATAGGGTCTTCAGTGGCCTTCCAGATCTGTGTCGAGCTGGCGGAATGCCACTGGTCTGATTATCGAAATATGTCGTGCAATGATATTGTAACAGTTCCCAGAGATCTTCAACGATTAGTTGCGGAGCTCCCGAATCGCGGTTTTCCCGCAGCCTCTGGTTAATCCTTAGAACGTCGACTAACTTGTGCGTGAGGTCATCCTCTGATCTATCTCCACTTTCCAGTGTAATAGATGGCCTTACTGTAATCGGGGGGACTGGAAGTACCTTCATGATTGTCCATTCTGGCCTACTAACGTCTCTCTCCATCCCGAGGAAAATTAGGTGCTCATCGGGTATCTTTTCGAGCCATTCGCGGATGTCCCGAGCGTTTAGTTTGTGCTCACCCTTATCTGCCTTCTTTTCTTTGAAAGTCGTGGGCTTATCCAGAATTATCTTGCCCTGCTCTGCACCACAATGCATGCATATTGCACGCTTCGGGCCAGCGCAAATATTCTCAATATCCTTGATTATTTTCTTAAATTCCCTTCCACCAACTCCATGCTTTAGAATGATGTCGTTCACCCTGTCTCTGTAGTAATCCTGCTCGGACTTCTCTGGATCAATAGGGTGCGTTTGGGGAGCATCGTGCAGCAAAGCCTTGCTGCATGAGTTGCAGGTTGTCTTAAGGCACGTCTTGATCAACCCAGTGAATCCTATGTGCATTACAGGCAATTCAAGAGCTATGTGACCGAAGTGGCTTGGGCACTCTTCGTGTTTGTTCCCGCAGGTTTCACACCTAATGCCGGGATCAATTACTCCCATCTTCGGGTCCATAAGCCCTTGTTTGAAGGCATGACCATCGTCCTTGTAGGTGTCAGCTGTTTTCACTTCAACAGATGACATTTTCCTAATCTCATTTGGATCCATCAGTGTGAATCTAATCGAGTCTATCCTCTTTGGTATCTTTGCTGCATCTCGAGCGCTCATCTTCTATCCTCCAGTTCTAGTCTCATTGCTACTCCAAGACTCTTCATTTCGTCGAGGAGAAGTTTGAATGCATAGGAGGTCTGGACACTATGTACGTCTGACCTATCCCCGCAAACAGGACAAATCGTAGTCCTTCTCTTCCAGTCATAATATGCGATATGGCCGCATCTAGGAGTGTTGCAGACCATTAGGTTCCAGCCATCTGACTCATCAAGAAGACGGTCTTTGATTACCATGGAAGCTCCGTGGGAAATTAGGCAGTCTCGCTCCATCTCTCCGAATCTGAGGCCGCCCTGCCTTGCTCTACCTTCCGTTGGTTGCCTAGTGAGGATTTGCACTCTTCCTCTGCTTCTGGCGTGGAGTTTGCTGCTAACCAGATGGTGAAGTCGCTGGTAATAGATGACACCGACGAATGTATCGACTGGGAAACTCTCTCCTGTTTCTCCATTGATCATCGGCTCCCTGCCGGTGTGCCTCAGACCGTTTCTGAGCAGTCCCGACCTTAGGGACTCTTCCTTTTCTCCAGTGAACGCGGTTCCATCTATTCTTCTTCCCTCCATGGACCCCACCTTTCCTCCGATCATCTCCAAAACGTGGGCTACGGTCATTCTGGACGGGATAGCATGAGGGTTGATGAGTAAATCAGGTATCACGCCGTCTTCTGTGAATGGCATGTCCTCCTCATTTACCAGTCTACCAATTATTCCCTTTTGCCCGTGTCTACTGGCGAACTTGTCTCCAAGTTCTGGAACCTTGTTTGTCCTCAGAGTTATTCGGACTAGCCTGCCTGAATCGAGTGACTCAGTGACGAAGATATTGTCTACCCAACCTTTCTCACCGTGACGAACTAGCATGGAGGACTCCCTCCGTTCCTGAGCCTGTAAGAATGCCCCATGTGATTCTTCCAGGAACCTGGGTGGGCTGGTTTTACCTACTAGGATAGACCTGCCGCCTTCTTGGCTAGTTAGCTCAATTTCTGGAACAGGTAATCCGTCTCTTTCAAGATGAGAATAGGAATCCCATGACTTTAGTCCCTTGATTTCATCGAGACCCGTCCCTGGAACCTCGATTCTCTCCTCTTGTCCGCCGGGGAATCTCTTGTTCTCTGCGTTGTATGTCCTTATGAACGCAGATCTACCAAGAGCCCTCTCAACAGAAGCTTTGTTCATAATCACGGCGTCTTGCATGTTGTAACCATGATGGCTTACTATTGCGACGACAAAGTTCTGACCCCCGGGTCTTTCATCGAATTTAGTGGACTCCATAGCCCGCGTCCCTACAATTGATCTTTGGGGGTAGTGCATTACGTGCGCACGGGTGTCGGGCCTAAGTCTGAAATTTGCACTGGCCACTCCCAGGCTCTGTTTTACCATGGCTGTCCCACCTGTAACCCTCGGAGTTGAGTTGTGTTCAGGATATGGGACTAGGGAGGCACAAACCCCCATAATGAGTTGAGGGTCGATCTCTACGTGAGTGTATACCAAAACTGTGTGGTCCTTTTTCTCTTTCCTCTTGAGAGCGTCCATGTTATCTTGGTAGTAATTTAGAGGGACCTTGAATTTCTCTGTTTTTGACTCGCCGTTGGGCATAGTTACTTCTGCAGATAGCTCGGCATGGGATATTCCATGCTCCCCAAGGTTGGTCCACTCCACCTTTGCTGGATTAATGGGGCGTTTGTTCTTCGGGGAGACTGCGGGCAAATCGAAAGGTCTCGGGGCTATCAAGAGATCTTCCTCTTCTTCGGCATCTACCCATTCTACAACACCTCCAGACACAAGATCTGCGAATGTGATCTCCCCCGAGTTTAATGCCTCCAAGTGCATCTTGGTAATTTGGAGGCTACCATGATCGATTATTAGTAGTGGGCGTAACATCCTCCCCCTGTCGGTGTTTATGTAAACGTCACGATTTTCATTGTCATGCCTTATGCTAACTTCTGGCCTAATCCTACCTGATCTGCGTCTCCTCTTGAATTGACTGACCAGCTTGTGTGGTCTCTTGTGAAGGCCGAAGATATCCCCGTTAACATGTATCCTCGAGCCGTCTGCCCAGCCCTCAGGATTATCGTCAACCCCTGCTTCTTTCAACAGTGCCTTGACATCCTCTTCGGGAACTTCCTCTGAGACGTCAATCATTTGTGCTGCATTCTTTACAAGGCCGCAATTTTGTCCCTCAGGAGTCTCGTTTGGACACAACCTACCCCACTGTGTAGGGTGCAAATCTCTTGCCTCGAAGTGGGGCTGACTTCGAACAAGTGGGCTCGTGACCCTCCTCATGTGAGACAGTGCGGACAAATATGTTGTCCTATCAAGGAGCTGGCTTACTCCCGACCTACCTCCGACCCAGTTGCCTGTCGCAAGAGCATGCATAATCTTGGTTGTAAGGACGTCAGGACGAAGGCAAGAGGAAATTCTCAGTTCCCTTTTTCTGTTGTGATGTCTCTCCAATTGGTACTTCAAGTCTCGAGCTAGTTGTTGTAAGCTTACCCTAAAAAGATCCTCCACCAGATCGCCAGCCAGACGTACACGCTTGTTTGCATAGTGATCCTTGTCATTAGGATCCTTGTCCATGATAGCCATCTCTAGAACTTGTCTAGCAATACGGCCTAGGAAAATCGCTTTCTTCTCCCTGTTGTCGTATTTAGATCCTAAGTGAGGTAGTAGTTCGTTATCAAGTAAGTTTTGTATTCTCGATTCTCTGTACTCCTTCTGCTGTCCCGCCGCGAACTTCTTCTCCAGCCAAGCTAGGGCCTCCTCAGATGTTTCTACACCATACTCCTCATTATCCCTGAGATCGTTGAGGTTGGCCACAGTGTACTTCATCGCCTCCGGGGGGCCTGCAATTGAGGCGAAGATGTCCATATCCTTGGATACTCCGAGTGCCCTCATCAGAAGCACCAAAGGAATAGGACTAGTTCCCGCACTGGGAATTTTGACCATGAGCATCCCATCTCTTCTCTTTTCGACGTTCAGTGGCTTCCTTACGCCGTCTTTTTGGGAGAATATTTTCGCGACCTGGGTCTCATGGGCATACTTCTTGTTTTTCTCTACTGTTACCCTGTTTGGCGCGAGGTCTTCCATAGAAATTAGAACTCTCTCGGTCCCGTTGATAATGAAGTACCCCCCGGGATCAATAGGATCTTCGCCGTACTTCCTAAGAAGGTGGGTATATCTAGCCGAATCCTCAGTGGAGGTTTCCGGGGAGAGTCGCCGATTTTCATCTGCATGGTTAGGATTAAGATTACACCTGGCAGATCTAACCATTATCGGCAAATTTCCGATATGGACGCTAGTTTCCTCCTGGAATCCCATCTCAGAACCGGGGGTTGGGGGCAAATCGTCACGAAAAATCTTGAAGTCTAGATAGACTGGTGAGAAATAAGTAAGCTTCCTTAGTCTGCATTCCATTGGAGTTGCGTGATGTTCTGCTCCATTGGCTTCCTTTATTGTGGGCCTACCTAGCCTGAGATTCTTAAGTCGAACGATGATTTCTTTGTCAAGAAGATCGAGTTTGACCATTCCACCCTCATCATCTTCTACTGGTTCGTCACTACCAATCCTAATGTTCCTCACGATATTCTCCATCCTACTTTCCCTACCGTCTCCGATGGGGATGCAGTCGTTGTACGAAGCAAGTTGGTGATTCACTAGGCTTCTATGCTTGAAATAACTCTCTACAATCTCTCTCATTTTAATTCCTCCTTATGCGCTCTCCACTATTAGCCTGAATGCCACTGATTGTCCTGCAGACCTGCTGTATCGAACAATTTTGACAACTCTGTTTGCTAGCCACCCTGCTGGAAGCTCATCATTCTCGGATTCTTCGATTTCCTTGATAACTTGGATAGCAGGATCGGTAATCAGTATTTTCGGAAGCAGTTCCTTGGCTAGCCTGTCCTTCCCAAAAGCATCATCAGTTATGAGCCCCCAGGGCTTAAGAACCTCTGCCTCATCTTCGATAGGGACTAATTCATGGTGTGGCACAAGTACATGGTTAAGCACATTGAACCTGTAGTCCCCAGTAGGGATATCCTCGTCCAAGAGTGCTTTCCGTGAAATCGTGATTCTGTTACTCTTACTCCTCTTCCGAGAGCCTACATGTTCACTGATCACACCCATGATGTGTTCTAGTTCCGAAACCCCATCCTCAAGGCCGACTTTTTTTGCAACCTGTTCTCTAGACATCCTCTTGATTGTGTCCAGATTAGCGTCGTCCGCCAACCTGTGTGCGTGATCCTCTGGGATCCCTAGCTCTATCAGTCTCTTTTTTGTTGAGCTCTTTACTGCCATGATTTATTCCCCTTCCCAGAAAAAACCGAGGGCCTGAGAAGCTGTCTGGCGGGCCTGAGGGGATTCGAACCCCCGGCCACCGGGTTAAAAGCCCGGCGCTCTACCTGACTAAGCTACAGGCCCATGGCTGATGCTGGGCCTTCCTGCGACCTGAGGGGTGTTCAAAAGACTTGCTATGCCAAAGCTCTCGCAAGTGGGTCCGCGGTCCGCAGGTGGAGGAGCGGCCCGAGTTGAGTTATTTGATTGACAACATAAAGGTTATTGAAGCCACAGCTAGTCAACGAACACAACTATTTTGTCTCTAACCGCATTGAAAATAATCATGGTGAAGACCAAAGTTTCATTGGAAGGAATTGGCGAGTGGGATGTGTTCTCCCCCCATACAGTTTATCCTCCAAGAGAAGATTCGTTGTTATTGTGTAGAGTCCTTGGAGAATTTGTTCCCGGCCTTGGATTTAAGGCATTTGAAATTGGGTGTGGATCGGGAATAGTTACGATGGTCTTAGCGACTCTTGGGTGGGAAGTTTCAGCTTGCGACTTGAATCCATTTGCAGTTTCTGCAACAAGAGGGAATATGGAGAAAAACGGAATTCCCGGTAGTCAGCGTATTTCAGAGTCTGGCGTGGGAGAAAATTTAGTATTACCAACTGGAACTAAATTAGTCATATGGAATCTCCCCTATCTTGGAAGGGGGGATGAGGACAGTGAGTTTGAGAAAATAGAAGAAATGGCGTGGTCAGACATCCCGAGTAAGGGTTGGGGTGGAGAGCTTCTAAATTTCTTGGAATCACAGCATAACGTGAATGAACTATTGGCATTGATGGTAGTTAAGACGGAGCCCGAGGGGAAAAGTAAGGTCATTGACTGGGAGAGAAGAGGGTGGACCTCCCGTACCCTTGGTTCGGAGAGACTAGGGGAAGAAAAGATCGAGGTTGTGGCCTTTTGGAAGACCGGGTCAGGTCGCACTCCGAATATCATTGATACCTGCTCTTCGACAATGGAAGAAGTATTGAAAATGCCGGATGGAGACTGGGTCAGAGTCATGTCTAGGAACCAGACAAATGGGAGAGGGAGGAAAAATTCAGAGTGGATCTCAGAGCAAGGCGGGGTTTTCGCAACGTGGAAAATAGGGTCGAACCTAATTGCCGAATTCTCACCTGGATTAATCCAAACTAGTATCGGGGCTGTTGTCTCCAGTGTTCTGGAAGCAGAAATGAAATGGCCGAACGATATCCTCTCTAGAAAGGGGGAGAAGATGGGGGGGGTCCTTGTTGAATCTTCGAATGACCAAGTTAGCGGAATTCGGATTGGGATTGGAATTAATCGATTTGGTTTCCCGGTAGGTACTGAAATCCTAGCTAGTGGATGGGAAGAGACTCTGGGGGACGTGGATGCGAGGCAGGTCTTCAACAAAATAGACAGGGGGATTTCTTCTATCTTTGAGAAGAAAGATTTCTTACCCCTCCCCAGCAAACGTAGCCTCGTCGTTCAATCCTGGGTTTCTCTATCAAGATCTCTATCCAGAGGTGTTGCCGTAAGACTTGGCAATGAAGTAGTCAGGCCCTCAGGATTGAACGAGCTAGGGGAGCTCAGGGTTACCGGAGGGTCTGTTGGGAGTGTGAATATTGGAGATCTCGACATAATTGAGTGGCTGGGTTACAGGTAAGAGTTAATCCGTTCCCTTACTATTCTGATCTTTCCAGAACTTGTGATAGTTTCTAAACCGGAAATTTTGTTCAATGTTGTCAGAGTCAATCGATAGTCCGATAGAGTTGTTTTGAGTATGGCAAATGTTCTTTTAGACTGTTTATCCATGTCGAATAGTCGCCATTCTAACCCGTCCAGACTTTCTCCTAGTAGTTTCTTCAAACTATCTCTATTTATCGATCCATTAATTCGGATTGCAACCCAGCGGTGTTTGCCTCTTGCTGCCTTTTTTTGCCTCGGCATGGTGTCCCGAAGGGGTTTACCTTAACCAATAGTGGGTTCACGCGGATGTGTGGAGAACGATGGCCCTGACGATCTTCGCCAGTCTGATAATGCGCTCACAATAATTTCTGACCCGTCAACCCTTCCGCACATCGCGTTACTCGTGATATTTTCGGGTTCGCTTTATGTCGCAATGAATATCGATGTGTTTGGATCAGAAAGGCAAGGCTCCGCAATGTTTGTATCCCTATCATTGTCTTATTTTTTAGCGGCATTAATCCGACCAACCAGACTAGGGAGATTGCTACTATCAGTCGAAGACGATATTGAAGGCGTTGTGAACAGGAATTACATAATTAGAGGTGCGATCAAAACGCTACCGGTTATTGCAGTAGCGAGCATAATCTGGTACGGCCTAAATGCCATTCTGACCAATGAAAATCTGAATGACTTGAAGATTATTCTAGCATTTTTGTTCATTGCAATGTCGTTGTTTCAGGGTCTTACTCTAAATCTAGGTTGGATTGAGTATGGAAAGAAAAACCGAGGTCGCCCTAGGGGCAGTAAGTCTGGAGTCTATTCATCCGTGTTCAGAATAGTAATTTCTTTACTGTTGTTTACGCCTCTAGTCTGGTGGTTTGGATATGGCGCTGTCAATCCGTTAAATGCCGACTTCTTGACAAACTTGGTATGGTTCGTTTTCTTGCTTACAATTGTTCTTCTGGGAGTACTGATGGAGCGTTACACTAAATCGTCAAGAGAGGAACCAGGAGTAGATGGAGTAGCTCGTGACAGGGTTTTTTTTCTTATCTTCATAACTTCCTGTTGGCATATTCTAAGTTCGTGGAGAAGGGTTCCGTTCACATTGGATCAGTCTTCATTCGGCCTCTTGCTAGAAGAGGGCATTTTGATGGCAATTACTGTTATTTTAACAGTCTGGTCCTTAACAAAGAAAGGCAATAAAAGGGGTTTGAAGATTTTTCAAGGGCAATCGGCAGTTTACTGGGGGGTGTGTTTCGGACTTGCGTATTCCGGTAGTGTATCTTCTTTGACTGTGCTTTCAGAGGGCAGCCTAATGACTACAACTGCTATCGGACATGCTATTACCGCCACTGTGATGTTAGCAATGTGTCCAATTGCGCTTTCTAGAGTAGGAATATTAGAGGAATTTGAAGAACAACTTGAGATTACAGAACCTTCACTAAATCCTGAGACTGTACCTTATGATCAAGCTGCTGTAGTTCAGGAATCTGATGACGACGATATTGTTGAAATAGTGAGTTAAAGGCCGCTAACCACAGCAACGAGCCGCAATCTTCCGGCTAAGTCATCGGTTGCTCTCGCACCAAGAATAACCTGGCAATCCTCATCCAGGGCTGACACGAATGCTTCTGAAACCATGTTCAGGTGACCGAGCGTCATGTCTGGCCCCCCCTCCACTTGTATCATACAACCTTTGGCCCCATCGATCGATATTTCTGACAGTGGAGAGTTTCTAGCAATCCTAACGACCTCGTCAGGGTTCGAAGTAGTCCCATTACCGACTATCAAAGTGGCGTTGCCAGGTCTACCAATTATAGTCCGAAGGTCCATCAAATCTAGATTCATCTTCCCAACCCTCGCTAGTGTTGTTACCAGACCTTCGATTAACTCTCCTATCCATTCAGACCCCATCTTCCAGTCAGATTCTCGATGCCTTGCCTGCCATGCAAGTCTCTCTAGGCTGACTCGAATGCACAGATCTGAATTCCTCTCTATTGCAGGCAGAGCCTTGTCTGCAATAGCAGATCGCAGAGGTTGTTCAGCGAAGGGCATTCCAACGATACTAATGACAAGGCTTCCTGTCTCTGATGATCGAGCAGCGAGTTCTGCAGCCGCGCCTGAACCGGTTCCCCCCCCTAACGCGGTTAGGATGATCACAAGTTCGCTGTTTTTTAGCATCTCTTGGATGTTAGCCACTCCCTCATTGAGTCGGTGTGCAGCCAAATTTGGCAGAGCGGCGGTCCCTCTTCCACTTCCGGATGCGTCCAGATGAAGGCAGTGGGCTTCAAATTCGGAAGAGAAAGAGGTTTCATCGGCGTCAACAAGTAACAGCTCGGAGAGCTGTTGACATCTCGCATGTGCACGAGAAGACCAACTACAACCTATCCCACCGACTCCTACAATTAGTATGGATCCGGGTTCCATGAAATCCAAACCTGGGTATCCAGTTTATACTGTTCTAATCGTAATCCAAGTATCTTCGGTATCTCCTTCTTTCATCTCTAGCCCAAGCATTATCGGGTTCGAGCAGTAGTACCTTGTCATAGTACTCAATAGCAATTTCGAAATCTGAGAGGTGCCTTCCATTGAGGTGACCGAGTACATTCAAGGCTGGAATACAATCCGGATCGGACTTAATCATCGAAAGGAGAATTTCCTCTGCTTGGCTTATTTCCATAGATTCCATCTTATTCTCTGCCTCCTCGAGTTTATCGATCTGTCCTGGGTTCAGCGAGTATGTGTTCTTCCACATTGGGGATGCCATATTCTCTAATGTCGAGCGATGCCTTTGAATTTTTTGAAAAACGATATTACTACGCAGCTCCGAAGGGGCTGTAGTGTAAGGTTCATATCCCCCTTTTTTCTGGTGAATATTAACAAATGGCTGGGGGGGCAAAAATGGCTACACAACGTAAGATATTCACTCTGATAATCCTATCGTTATTCGTGGCGGGGTCTAGTGAAGCTCTGCACAGTGGAGTTGGCGGAAACGCAAACGGACAGGGAGAAGTTTCAATCGCCGGATGCACTTGTCATGCCGAGGAGCCTGACAATTCTGTTACCGTCATCATCGATGGGGTACCGTTCCACTATGCCCCAGATACTTCCTACGAAATGAAGTTGCAATTAATCGGCGGTCCGGACGCGAATCTCGATTCGCACACGGCCGGATTTGCAATGACTGTTACCCAAGGGTCGCTCAGCGCCTCGGAAGGATTCGAGTCAATGGTTGAGAATTGGGAGGGAGATGCATCCAGCTTAACACACACCGATGCAGGCTCGAGAACCCCCGATAGGTCGTGGATGTTTGTCTGGACCAGTCCGTCCGAAGGCTCGGGATCAGTGGTTTTCAATGTTGCAGGCAACTCGGTAAACGGAGATTTAGCCCCATCTAGTCTAGACCGTTGGAATCGTCTAACGACCAGCATTGACGAGGGTGAAGATAGCGGAAGAACAAAAACCGTTTTTTCAGGAAACGGTGACATAAATCCACCAGCACCGATTGAAGGAAAGAAAGACATCCACAAAATGGGAGCTAAGCTCAAAGCCCACTGGTTGGGAATCCTTGGCTTTGGGGCAGTTATACTGGTGATCTTCTTCTGCGGCCTATTCCTTAGATACGGTTTCTCCAGGAACTACAAAGGAAGAAGCAACTTACTAAAACTTAGGATTAAACATCTGAGAAGAGGTGATCAACTATGAAAGACGATGTAGTTATGAGGCTGCTACGAGAGGTAAAGGCCGGAAAGGTCAGTGTCGAAGACGCAAGAGTGGCACTCGAAGATGCTTCATTAACAGAGGAGTCCTTCGAAGCTGCCGTGAATCACGGAGTATTCAATGAAGTCAAGCCCGGGACTATTGTAAGAGCAAGTCTGGCGCCTTCTGGGGATTCTTGGCTGATCATAATAGTGGGTCTTTGGGGCATTCTATGGACCCTCTATTGGGCTGGCGCATTAGCATATGGATTGTATCAGGAGTGGGATCAACAATTGCTTGCATTTAATTTGGCAATGACGCTACTTACACTGATAATCTTGGGGATTGTGTACCTAAAATACGTCCTGCCTGATGTGGTGATTGTCAAGCATAGGAGAAACAAATACATAACTAATCATGACACTAATTCTTGGAAAAAGTACGAGGTCTGAAAATGGCAAGGAAATTTAAGCTACGTCCTATCTCCTCCCAGAGTGATGCTATTCACGAGAGGAGCGGCGGAATAGACAGAAGGGAGTTCATGAGGCTATCTTTCAATACATCGGCAGGACTGATTACTACAGCTGCACTAGGCTCTGTGGGATTCGCTTCCTTCTTAATGGGTCAAGCAGAGGGAGGGGCGTCTGACTCTGCGGTAAAATTCTATGTCCCCAAGGGTTCTGATGTGTGGTACAGCAGCATGGACAAACAGCCCATGACATTGCAATCTTTCGTAGACGAGTCCGCGAACACGACCACCGGAATGGTCGGAGCTGCGGGGCTTTGGTCCGGCTTACCCATCATAGCCACATACGTCCCGCATGAGGAAAACAAAAACAAGCCATTAGAAGCAGGCACCCCAAGGTTCCAGTTGATGGATGGATACACCGCTGGTGGCGCATACGTAGGATCCGGCTTTGAAATCGAAGAAAAAGAAGAATACGCATCATTGAACATCCATGACAACTTGATTATTGCTTTCGCCAGATGCCCTCACTTGTGTTGCATTCCAGGGTGGCAACTCGTTAGTAACGACTACACAGCGGATACCTGGTTACCTGGTGGGACCGACACTAGCGGAAACAAATCATTCTGCATCTGTCACTCCAGCAGGTATGACCACACCGTAATAGAGAAAAATACAGCAAGAAACAGGTCAAATGGACAAGAATTCGACTTCATAGGTGTAAAGAAGACCGGTGGTCCGGCTCCGTATGGAATGCCGCTGATCCCATTCAAAGTGAATGATGGATTGATAGAGGCGCTTCCGGATTTTATGGATTGGTACACGTTCTGCGGTTAGGTGATAAAAATGATTCAATTCTGGTTCCTGTGGATCTTCATAGCCTTCGTGGTCGTAATTGTAGCCTTCACGCTCAGAAGAGAGAGGGATGACATGCCGAGAAAGGACATTCTAAGGGCCGTGGAAACAAATGCTGGTAGCATGGGTCTTGCCGAGAAGTTGTTCCTGTGGGCTTTCTCTTGGCTAGATACTAGATTCAGGATTCAGGACTACTGGGGCATGTCCAAAGACTCCTATTACAGCATGCATCGCCAGATGCCATTGACCCACGCTGAGAAGTATAAACTGAGAATAATCTGGTATTGGTACCCCCTGTATTGCTTGGGCGGAATTTCATTCTTGGCATTCATAATCTTGGTCATTAGCGGCACCATTCTAGGATTTTACTACGTACCAGGAGGGGATTTGGACTCAGATCCAACCCCAGCCTACGCATCAATGGAGTTTATCATGCTAGAGCTTCCCTTCGGATACATCATCAGATCTGTCCACCATTGGACCACGCACTTTTTCGTGGCCGCGGTATTTCTGCACATGTGCAGAGTCTATTTCACTGGGGCATATAGAAACCCTAGAGAGCTCAATTGGTTGATCGGAGTAGCTCTAATGTTTTTCTCGATATTCTTCGGTTACTCAGGTTATTTGTTGCCTTGGGACAGCCTGGCCTTCGGAGCTGCCACCATAGGAATCAACATGGCAATGGCTACTCCGCTGATTGGGGAATGGGTGGCTAATGCTATGTTTGGTGGGACGACACTGACGGGCCAGACAGTTGTCAGGATGTACTTCCTACACGTTTTCGTACTACCGCTAATTGTTACAGTTCTTATTCTGACCCACCTATTCATCGTCTGGGTTCAAGGGATTGCGGAGCCGCACTGAGGTGATTGAATGGGTCTGATTGAAAGATTTGGAAGGATTGCCGACACTTATGTCAGCGAGAAAGAGCAATTGCTTGGTGCTGAGGAAGAAAGGAGAAGAGTGCACACAGGTCATGGTTTCTGGCCTACTGAAGTTCTCAGAGATACGATTATTTTCGCCTCGATAGTAATGGTCATAGCATTCTATTCTTGGATCATCCCCCCGCCCTTACACAACGCTGCAGATCCCTACGCTCAGGCTGGTTTCGTCTTCCCTGATTGGTACGTTCTGTTCTCTTACGGATACCTTAGGTGGGGCGAGTATTTGCCGCAGTTCGACATCCCTGCTGGTCCGATAGGTGAGTTCTTCGGACAGCCTATCGTTTCTTGGAATGCGGGGGTGTGGGGTGCGATGATCACTGGGGTTCCTGTGGCCATTCTCGCACTTCCACCATTCATTATCGGAAAAAGGGAGAAGAGGGGTGTCGAGGATCCGTGGTTCGCTACAGCGGGAGCCGTATACTTAGCGCATGTGTGGTTTATTTCTGTATTCTCGATAAACATCTTCCTGGAAATGTATGGTCAGAATCGAACGGACTACTGCTGGATTGGCCCTCATGGAACATTCAACTGCGGTACTCAGCCACCATGGACTGCCGAAGTTTTCAATGCGGTTCCATGGATCCTTACTGGCGTCTTCGTCTTCGTTGTGCTTTATTTCTCGGTTAGGAAATTCTTGATCGGTCCGATGGGTTCTCGGTTGACTCCAATTCTCGGTAGACAGGTGGCCGTCGGATCTTTGATCGCAACTGTTCTACTCTGCACGGTCACTTGGCCGGTCTACGAGAATGGTTTCTGGAATCAAAGGGGACTGGGGACAATGGGATTCTGGGAGTACCAATACGATGCCAAGCTCGACGAGTTGGATAGGATAAGAGGTCAGCCTGCAGACTCTTTAATACACGTTGAAAAGGGACCTGTGTGGGACGACTGGGAGGAAGAATGCCTATCATACGAGGAGACAGATTCCTTGTCTGTCTGGGAAACTATGGAAGAGGGTACGACGCATTCTGAATGGTGTGTATTACCCGCGAAGCATTTTGTCAACTGGGGGATCTTCCAACCTACTCGTAGTCAGATAATAGACTTCAGCGGGGTTAATGGGCACGCCGATACGCAAACATCCAGAAATATAGGGGCCAATGAAATCATCTACCAAGGAGAGGAAGACGGCAGCCCTATCTCGATTTCGGAATCCATCCAGTTCGAGGTTGAAGACCTCGGAATTTCGGAAGTTCAGACAGACATAGGTTGCAACTTCAGGACAACCGTCCGAAATGCAGGTTACCACACTCAGAGTCTAACTCTTACCGATGATTTGGGCCGAGAAATTTGGTCGAATTCCGGTTCTACTTGCGAGTCTGACACAATCTACCTTGAATCTGGGAGATCTTACACGATTTCCTTCACCACTATCTCAGAGCAAGTCAATGACACGGTCACAATGATCTCAGACTTCTCAGCAATTTCCTACCAGCCTCTACTTCTCAAAGAAGATGGAACGGCACTAGTTAGATCTGAAGTCAGCCTCAGCGATGAGGAGCTTGCTTCGTTAACATTGACAAATCCGACTTTCCAAAAGAACCCGCTGAGCCTTGATGCCAAACTGATTTACTCGATGTTCATACCGTGCCTCGGTGTAGGCGCGATGGTATTCATGTTCCTCAGAAGCATGGCTCGTGGCTACGAGTGGGAGATGAACAAGTGCTATGGATGCGATTTGTGCGATGACGCCTGCCCTGTGAGATTGTTCAATGCGGGGGATAAACTCAACATAATCTACAATACGTGGAACAACGAAGATGACGGGGTTCCACTTTACTCCTGCCTGACCTGCACGGCATGTACAAACGCATGTCCACAATTAGTTGATTACGACTCTTACATCGATATAAGAAGGAACCTTGTGGTAGGTGGGCCTCCTGCCACGGAGATACCGCACACGGTGTTGCAAGCAGTATTAGCCGCTGAGGCGGAAGAAGATGCAGACGATTCTTTCATCCCTGTGGAAGATTACCCGTTGGACTCAAGCATAGGATACTATCCTGGATGTGTTGATTATATCGACCAGGAGATGGTTTTCAGCCATGTGAACAAAGGAACGATGGATCTTGGAGATGCTACGACTTCAGCTTTCACGATTTTCGAGGAAATGGGAGAGGATGTCACCTACCTGGGTCGAGATTTCTTGAAGTGCTGTGGGCACGACCAGAAGTGGCAAGGGATGAGTGAGGTATTCGAGAAATTAAAGGCATACAACCAAAAGAAGCTCGGAGAGAGTGGGATTGAAACATTGGTCACTTCTTGCGCTGAGTGTTTCAGGACGTTCGCTCTGGACTATGAGTTGGATGACATGAAAGTGATGCACACCACAGAGTTCCTAGTTGAGAATGGATTCGACATGAATCTGAAGTCAAACGACGAAGTCACTGTGACATACCATGACCCGTGCAGGTTGGGTAGACAGATGAACATCTACGATGAGCCACGAGATCTGGTAGGCTCTGTAGAAGGGGTAAATCTGGTAGAGATGGAGCATACCGGTGAAGATGCCTTATGCTGTGGAGTCTCAAGCATGATGTCCTGCAACGAGAATAGCAGGGCACTGAGGGTTCAGAGATTCGATGAAGTCAGGGAAACTGGAGCGGACATAATGCTCACCTCATGCCCAAAGTGCGTTGCACACTTCGAGTGTCTGAAATTCGAGGGTGACCCAAGACACGACTTTGAGATTCTTGATGTTGTGAGCTTCCTGGCCAGGCAGATAGAGGAATCCAAAAACTAGGACTGGTCCATAAGAGCGATGATAGCAGAGAGCGAAGAAAGGAAGAGATTGATCGCGAGGCCTACAAGTATAGCCCTCGCAAAGCGATAGTCCTGATATCCCAAGGCTACCAAGTACAGGAAGAACCCTATGAAGAAGCCACAAGCAAGGGAAATCCAAGCGGATGAAATGCTGAGTAAGGATGCCATAAAGGCCCATATTGCAGCGCCGTGAAGAAGGCCTAGCCAAACCATTGGGTCGCGCCACCACGTCTGTGGGTAGCTAGGTTTCATGTAACCGTGACTTAAGGCGCGCGAATCAAACTCACTATGATAAGGGTGGACTGGATGCAAAGGCCGAGTAACATGACCAAAACCGAGGAGGTGCTCAAGAGAAGGGCTGTTGAACAGTCAAGAATCAGGAAGCAATTAAACTCGGTTAGGGCAGAAGAAGAAGCCCTTCTGAAAGGCGGAGAAGATACAGTTGCTTGGGTAAAAGAAGAATTGTGTATTGGATGCGATCAGTGCACGATAGTATGTGAGGACGATGCCATAGAGTTGTACGATACACCACTGCTCAGTCCTGTTATGGATGTGGATGTAAATAAAAAAGCGAAAATTCTGAGGGACCCGTGCACAGGTTGCAAGATTTGTGTATTAGCTTGCCCCACCGATGCGATAATTATGATTGACCGGTGATATAATGGGCAAGGATGATCCATTGAGATTCGGGGCAGAATTCGGCCCACATAGAACAAAGAGGGCGAGTGGGGTTTCATTGTCTACTTTCAAGACCCTTGTTTGGGTTTCTAATCTCGGCGGCCTCTTTCTATTCGCAATTGGAATGGAGTTGATGATAAGAGGGTCATTCTGGTTCGGAATCTCTTGCATAGTAATTGGAGTGGCCATTGCACTCTTCCCATCAAACTACGAGATAGTTGGGATGGAGGAAATAGATGAAGGGACGTGGTCGGGGGAAGAAGAATAAATGGCAGGGACACCATTCCAGAACAGAGTATGGAAGGAAATCAAAAAAATCCCCGCAGGTCAAACCCGGACATACAAAGAAATAGCAATTTCTATCGGAAATCCTGGATCATCAAGAGCTGTTGCCAATGCTTGCGCTGCCAACCCAAATCCAATCATAGTACCATGCCATAGAGTAATTCGTTCCGATGGTAGCTATGGAGGATACAGTGGTCCGGGAGGAACCTCTCGGAAAAGTGCACTAATTTCCTCGGAAAGGGAAATTGGATCTAAAAATACTTGATGAAAACAGCGAATGATGCTACTGAAGCTATCGCCCAGATGAACATGTACGTGCTCTGTTTCAGAGGGGATTCCCACAAATCTGAATCCTGTTCACTCATATTATGCCTCTTGGATTTGAAATTAGAATGTAAACATGACGGGAGCAGAATCACAACAATGGCAATAGAATCACAAGACCACAGAGAGGGAAAAGAACCATTGTGGCATTGTCATCAATTACCCTCGTTGAGGGCAACTCACCAAGGACGGTCAGAGGTGCTAGCAAGATTGCTACAATTAAATCAGTACCAATCCAGAAATAACATCCAAGCCACACGCAGTAAGAAACAACTAGCCCTGCGATTATTGCCAATCTAAGGTCCATCATCTTCCTCTTCACCTCGCCCATTGTTGGATCGACTAGAGTCATCCCTAGGACAATTGGTGCTCCATACAGCCCTGCCTCCATTCCGTCTCCCTCTCCCCTGGGAGAAATTAGCAAGGCCAATGCTACTGCTAGAGCCCCCCATGCTAGCGCGGAAATCTGTCTGGACTCGTACTCCCTCTGTCCCACAATTACAATTCCTGTTCTAAGTCTTATAGCCTCAATAACCAGGATCATGATGCAAACTACGCTAACTAGTGCCCTCATCTCTAGACCAAAAAATGATGCTATATCTTCTCCATGGACATAGTATAGATAGGGTATACAAGCCATGGAGATGTGTGTAAGTCTTCTGAAGGCATGACCTCCAAAACCACCAATTGAGTGATTTACATGATCTACGAAAATATTATTTCCATCTGATGACATTTACAAAACACCATCCTTAATGGACGAAACCAATACTTCGATGGCTTCTTTAGTAGTTATAGAACCGTTACATAATTCCAATAAGATATTGTCTATTTCAGGATGGGAAACTAGGAACGAATCCCATTCAGAGATTAATCTCTCCATCGCCATCATCTTATCTCGCGTTTTCTGAGGTTTGGAGTTCTCAATTATCTCAATAAGTTCTTGGATACCACGTCTCTCTTTTGCGGAGACTAAGACAACCTCGCGATTATCGTCGCTTGCGAGACTCAATGAAGAGCGTATATGTTGTGCTGCTGAAGATGCACCTGGCAAATCTGATTTGTTTACAGCAATCACATCAGCCAACTCAAGAATCCCCGCTTTCTCTGCTTGGATGATATCTCCCCTGTCCGGTCCGTCAACGAGAAGTAATCGGTCTACTAAAGCGGCTATTCTGTACTCAGACTGTCCAGTTCCAACGGTCTCTACAATTATTCGAGTCCACCCGCACTCAGAGAGGGCGCCACATATCGGCCAGAGAATTGGGGAGATGGCACCCGGAGTTTTACCAGACGGTATAGACCTGACAAACACGTTCTCCCTCAAGTCATCGCCCTCCATTCTTATTCTATCAGCGAGCAAAGAACCACCAGACAATGGAGAGGTGGGGTCTAGGGCTAGCACTGCAACGTACTCACCAGTCGATGCCCATGCTCTGACCATCTGTCCGATAAGAGTTGATTTACCCGATCCAGGAGGCCCGGTTACTCCAAGAATCCACCCTGCATTGGAGTTAATTCTTGGAGGGTCATCGGATTCTGAAATTGCGGAAATTAGTTTTGATAGGCTTCTTCGATCGCCTAATTTTGCTGATTCTAATAGCTCACTGATGTCAGTCATTCCAATTCCATCCCGAATCGTCTCCGACTCCAATTGGATTCCCATTTTGTTTTCGTATTAGGGCCTCGTTCAAGAAATCAATAACCTGAGAAGTGGGCGTTCCGGGCCCAAAAACCGCCCTGACGCCCGAACGAAATAGGTTTTCCATGTCTCTTTCCGGAATAATTCCTCCCGCGAAGACAATCACTCCTCCTAGTCTATTCTCGATTAACTCTTCGCAAATCTTTGGTATTAGAGAATTATGGGCTCCAGAGAGCGTGGATAGACCGAGTACTTCTGCATCTTCATCGTTTACAATGCGCACAATCTCCTCTGGAGTCTTTCTGAGACCAGTATATATGACATCATGACCCCCATCTCTCAATGCCCTAGATACTACTTTGGCCCCTCGATCGTGCCCATCTAGTCCAGGTTTAGCAATCACAATTCGCATGTTTATGTAAGTTGCAAGTGGTAATATGACTTCAAGCAACCGCATGTCAAATTGTATTTTTTCAGGAATGCTCATGTGCGGCCTATTCCCACTACCAATCGTGAGTGGAAACTCTGACAAGATTGACGAGCTTAGACGTCGGAAGGCGAAGTCCCTATCAGGAGGTGGCCAGAAGAGGATTTCTGCCCAACACGCTAAAGGAAAGATGACTGCGAGAGAGAGAATCCACGAATTGCTGGATGATGACTCATTCACAGAAATTGATGCTTTGGTGGAGCACAGGTGCAGAGATTTCGATATGGATAGGAATGTAATCCCAGGAGATGGAGTAGTATGTGGTTACGGCAATATCGATGGTAAATTGGTTTACTGCTTCGCTCAGGATTTCACTGTGTACGGAGGCTCCCTAGGTGAGATGCATGGGCTTAAGATATGCAAAATTCTAGACATGGCACTGAAAACAGGAGCCCCAGTAATTGGCCTGAATGATAGTGGCGGTGCAAGGATACAGGAAGGGGTCGCAAGCTTGGGTTCCTATGCTGAGATTTTCTTTAGAAATGTCAGATCTAGTGGAGTCATCCCTCAGATTTCTGTCATCATGGGACCATGTGCTGGAGGAGCAGTATATTCTCCGGCAATTACTGATTTTGTTGTAATGGTTGAAGAGACCTCACACATGTTCATTACTGGTCCGGAAGTTATCAAAACCGTTACTAATGAAGAAGTAGGTTTCGAAGATTTAGGAGGGGCGACCACACATGCAACAAAATCGGGAGTTACTCACTTCACGGCAAAGGATGATCATGCAGCATTGGACATAGTTAGGGATCTGGTATCACTAATTCCATCCAACAATCTTGATATTGCCCCTTCAATTGAAACTAGCGATCCCCTAGACAGAAGTTGTGATTCTCTCGACTCCCTTGTTCCCGAAGATCCCAGCCGACCCTACGATATGGGTGATGTAATTCAGGAGATTCTAGACTTGGATAGTTTTCTAGAAATTCAGGATGGTTTTGCACCTAATATAATAATTGGACTAGGTAGGCTTGGAGGGCAGTCCATTGGAGTAGTTGCAAACCAACCAATGCATCTTGCAGGTTGTTTAGATATCGATGCGTCGGTCAAAGCAGCGAGATTTGTACGGTTTTGCGACGCATTCAACATACCACTGTTGACTTTTGTCGATGTACCTGGATTTCTACCCGGTGCCAGCCAGGAGTGGGGGGGTATAATCAGGCATGGTGCCAAGCTACTCTATGCCTTCGCCGAGGCAACAGTCCCAAAGATGACGGTTATTACAAGAAAGGCGTATGGTGGCGCCTATGATGTAATGTCATCAAAGCACATAAGAGGGGATTACAATATTGCTTGGCCGACTGCTGAACTCGCAGTAATGGGTGCAAAGGGCGCGGTTCAAATTATCCATAGAAGAAGAATAGAAAGTGCCAAAAATCCCGATCAGGAGAGGCAGAGGCTAGTTGACGATTATGAGGATTCATTCGCTAACCCATACAAAGCTGCTGCATTGGGATATTTAGACGATGTAATCGTACCTTCTGAAACTAGGTCTGCCCTAGTCAGGGCATTAGGTGCTATTCTGGAGAAAGAAGAGCCCAGGCCCGAGAAGAAGCATGGAAATATCCCGTTGTGAGATTATGAGTGTTCAGAAAATACAGCCTGAAGAAATAATCGCAGTTATTTCAGCAGTACTATTGAGCGTCGAGTCGGGGGATGTAATTGCTCCTTCTAAGGGGAGAGAACCAGGTAGTAACTGGTCGATTTCTCACAGAATGATGGCAACAGGAAACTCCTCATTGCTAAACTCAAAAGCGAAAAGGAGCTCAAAGAGGTGAGTAGTTTGTCTGAGAAGAGGAAAGTAACCGTTAATGGTGTAGAGTACGAAGTTGATATTCATTACGATAATGGGAAGTGGGAGGTTTCCTTAGAAGGGAATGTATTCGAAGTCGAGATAGATCAACAACCGAGCCGACATCAGAGGAAGAAGCGTGATCCAAACAAAGGGATTACGCCTAGTTCGGGGATCATATCCTCAGCGATTCCCGGTAAAATAGTGTCAGTACTAGTTTCTGAGGGTGACAAAGTAAGCAGCGACAGTGTTGTAATCGTACTTGAAGCAATGAAGATGCAAAACGAAATTAAGGCAGGTATTGACGGCAGAATTGAGAAAATCATGTGCCAGCCCGGGGAGAGAATCGAGGCAAATGTACCAATGATGGAAATTTTGGGTAACAAAAAGGAGGTAGAATGATGGCTGCTTGCGATTTCAATGATTGCTATTCCAAAGCAACACTTGTCAGCAGGCTGTCTCCTAATGGTTATCTTGTCTCAAGCGGAAAGAAGGCATATTCTTTCAGAGAGGCATACAAACGATTCAACTATTGCAAGGACTGTCATGATAACCTCATGAAAGAAGCATGGAACAGAGTGAGGAGTTCAGGCTCAAAAAATGATGATCACATTGCCCCAACTGCGGTTTAGAGCGGCATGTTCATTGAACATCTTTCTAATTGGGTTTCATGAGAAGTTACGTTAGTCATCTAGAATGCGCGTATTCGGGAGAGCGGTTTGATCAGGGGATAGTACACACCATATCCACAATAGGGAAGCCAATAGTCGTAAAATATGATTTAAAGAGACTGTCTAAAGAGGTCTCCAGAGGTTCTATTGAAGATTCCAAATATCCCGGTTTCTGGAGGTATATGCCACTTCTACCAGTTACCTCGGAGGAGAACATGGTCTCTCTCGGAGAGGTAATTACTCCTTTGATCAGACTTGAAAATCTCCCTGATATTTTAGGATTCGAGGCTGAATCGGTTTTCATCAAGGATGAGTCGAGGCTCCCCACTGGGTCATTCAAGGCAAGAGGACTTGGTATGGCAGTCTCGATGGCAAAAGAGCTAGGAATTAAGCATCTATCAATTCCAACCAATGGTAATGCGGGATCAGCCTTGGCGGCATATGCATCCAGAGCGGGGATACGTTGCACGGTTCTTTGCCCGGACAATACTCCAGAGATCAACATAAGAGAAACCCAAATCCAAGGCGCTGCGACTCATATTGTAAATGGTTTAATCGGCGAATGCGGAAACATAATTTCGGAGGGCATGGAAGAGATAGACTGGTTCGCAGTTTCGACATTGAAAGAGCCATACAGAATCGAAGGTAAGAAAACCATGGGACTTGAGCTTGCTGAGCAGATGAATTGGACTCTTCCTGATGTAATATTCTATCCAACGGGAGGGGGGACTGGAATTATTGGGATGTGGAAATGCTTCCACGAATTAAGAGAGCTTGGGTGGATTGACTGTAATTTACCCAAGATGGTATCAGTACAATCAACAGGATGTGCGCCAATAGTCAAGGCATGGGAAGAGGGCGCTGAATTCGCAGAATTCTGGGAAAATGCGGAGACGGTTTCCTCTGGCATTAGAGTACCATCGGCTCTCGGTGATTTCCTGATTTTAGATGCTGTGAGATCATCGGGAGGATTAGCTATGGCAGTGTCTGACGAGGAGACTTTGGAAATACAGGAACAAGTTGGAAAAACCGAGGGTTTGCTTCTGTGTCCAGAGGGTGCTGCTGTGGTGGCAGCTTACCGAGAATGTATCAAGACTGGTTCCGTCTCTACGAATGATTCTGTAGTTCTTTTCAACACTGCGACAGGACTGAAATATCCAATGCCAGAGGTTGTCTCGTCTATTGATAAGAATAATGTCGATTACTCAATATTTTCTAAATGAGTCCTAGTGCATCCTCTATCCTATTTAATTCTGGACCAGTTGAACCTGAACCAACTAACGCGTGTGTATCGCTTGCACAGCATCCAGCGCCAACGAACGGAGATCCGAAGGTCACAGTTCCAACCACAACAGGAGCCTGCATTGCTTGCTCAATCGCCTTGGCTTCCGCGCTCTTAACATCAGGATGTATCAGCACTCCGTTATTGTTTGCCACCATCATACTTCCAACCGTTCCATGGCCTGCAACCTCAGAGCGAATTGCCGTCACATCCAACACGTCTGATACCATCTCTGCTCCTGCTACCGGAATTGTTGGACTTACTATGGCCCCTTTGTCATTACATTCGATTAGATTGCCAGCGGCATTGACCCCGCTCTCCAGAATTACCACATCTCCAAAGCTTGATAATTCGTCTAAGTCATCTTGTGTTGCGATATCTGCCACCGCCAATCCCTTCTTGTTTCCACTAATCAGACTCCCCAGAAGTGCAGACCCGCCGAGTGTAATCCTATGAGATTCCATGTCGAATGATTGCTCGATCTCGTTTGCTATCTCCTCTTCCAATGTACTGGGTATGAAAATTACATCTCCGACGACACTAAGATATACTCCGACTTGAGAGTGCCCGAGTATATCACCGGTGGAAATTGGCATCTTGGCACCTAAATTGACTACGTCCATCATTAAAATTTGTTGCGGGGAGATGAAGGAGAGTGGCACAGCGACGGTCTTTCCCGTGGGCTTTCGCACCACAGTACCGGAACCGACGCAGGAGGGCTTGACTTCCGGGTTCGATATGGGACCGGGTAGGGCCCCTCCGCTGTGGCCGTGCACAACTCTTCCTTCGAATGTGAATTGATATGCTCTTTTGGACAGAGACTCACATGTAGTGTGTATCTCGAAATTTAGATGCTCGGGGGGTTAGTGCAGCTGGGCTGAATACCTCGGCGAACCTCGGTACTTACACCCGCTGTCTATCAAACTCGTCTTCTACGAGTCCCCTGAGATGCGTCGTCTTTCGGATGACTTCGAGCTTAGATGCTTTCAGCTCTTATCCACATAGGGCGTGGCTACCCAGCATTGCCCTGCCGGACAACTGGTAAACTAGTGGCCCCGAGCCCTCGTTCCTCTCGTACTAAAGGGCCCTTCCGATCACGCATCAATACGCCTCAACCACAAAGCAACAAACCTGTCTCACGACGGTCTAAACCCATCTCACGATCCCCTTTAATGGGCGAACAACCCCACCCTTCCCAGCTGCTGCACCAGGAGGTTGGGAAGAGACGACATCGAAGTAGCAAGCCACCAGGTCGATATGTGCTCTTGCTGGTGACAACTCAATTATCCCCGAGGTAACTTTTCTGTTATCAATGACCCCCAGAAATGAGGTACATTGGTTCGATAGGCCCTGCTTTCGCATCGTCGATCGTTATTTTGCCGATCCACGTCAAGCCAGCTTTTACCCTTACATTTCACGGTGGAGACTGAACCACCTAAGCTGACCTTTGGGCACGCTTGTTATTTTTTCGAGCGCGTGGCGCCCCACCCAAACTGCCCACCAAGCGGTGTTCTCATGAAGAGTTAGTACAGTTACACACTAAGGACGGTGTCTCTATGGATGACTACTCTCGGAACTGGCGTCCCGAGGATCAGCGTCTCCCGTCTACTCAGCACGTAATGTGCGACTGCACAACGCCAGGCTGCAGTAAAGCTCTACGGGGTCTTCGCTTGCAGGTTGAGGTTACTGGACTGTGCGCCAGTAATGTCAATTTCGCCGGACGTACCGCGGAGACAGTAGGACTCTCGTTGTGCCATTCATGCAAGTCGCCAATTAAGCGACAAGGTATTACGCTACCTTAAGAGGGTCATAGTTACCCCCGCTGTTTACCGGTCCTTCGTCAGGTTGTAACCCGATTTCAGATACCAGCACTGAGCAGGATTCAGCGACTATACACAACCTTTCGATCTAGCAGTCGCCTATGTTTTTATTAAACAGTCGGAGTCCTCTGGTCACTGCGACCAGCTTATCTCTAAGCTGGCACTCCTTCTCCCGAAGTTACAGAGCGATTTTGCCGAGTTCCTTCGCGGTACTTTGCCCGTCACACCTTAGGCTACTCACCTTGGGTACCTGTGTCAGTTCTAGGTACGGTCACCTCTACGGCTTTTCATGGGACCCAGGCATCATTCGTCTTTTGCTCACGCCTTCCCAATCTTCTCACCATGACGGTTCTCAGATCGGTTATCGAACGCTTCGACATCCCATGACAGGAATGCACGAACTAGCCCGAGCCGTCACCATATATTGTAGAGGGGCATACGAATATTAACGCATTTCCCATTCGGACATTTCGGTTAAGAATGCCCTTAGGACCGGCTAACCCTCGGCTGAAAAACATTGCCGAGGAACCCTTACCCCTTCGGTGGTGCGGATTCTCACCACACTATGCTGCTACTCTTCCCTGGATTCTCATATGTACACGGTCCACGAGACCTTACGACCTCGCTTCTACCCGAGCACATCGCCGCGCTACCCCATCTCCTTTCGGAGGGTCAGCGTATCGGTATTCAGTTTGAGCCCCGTCCATTTTACGGGCCCGCAAGCTTGACCAGTGATCTGTTACGAACTCTTTCAAGGATGGCTGCTTCTAAGCCCACCTTCTGGTTGTCTTCGGCCACGGACGCCGTTTGTGATTAACACTTAACTGAAATTTTGGGACCTTAACGCTGAGCTGGTTTATTCACCTTTCGTCACGGTAGCTTACCCACCGTGGCTCACTCCCTGCTTCTACGGCGAACACAACTTCGGAGTTTGACAGCGTGCCGAGGGATTGCTCCCCCTAAACATACAATCAGTGCTCTACATCGCATTCTACCTTCACAGAGATCTACCTACGAGTAGTCTCGCGCGGAACCTGCTATTGCCCATCTCGATTGGACTTTCACCCCTATACCAAACTCATCCGAGCGATTTGCACATCAGCAACGGTTTGATCCTCCACCCAGTTTTCACCGGGCTTCAATCTGGTCAGGCATAGATCGACGGGCTTCAGGTCTCCCACCATTGACTCCGGGCGAGCACACCCAGTCCCTCGCCTTGCGGCTGCGGACTATTCGGTTTCCCTACGGCTACGCAGATCTACTGCTTAACCTCGCCAATGATCAGAACTCCCAGGGGCATTTTTCGAAACGCACGAATAGACGCTGCTCATATCTTCGCTTTCACGCCTATTCAGCTTGTTCCCAATTGGTTTCAGGTTCTTTTCACATCCCGCTAAGGATACTTTTCAGCTTTCGCTCACGCTACTTGTCAACTATCGGTCTCGAGTAGTATTTAGGATTGGAAGTCTCTGCCTCCCACATTCACGCGCGATATCCAACGCACGCTACTCAGGATCCACTTCATGGCCATATCCGGTTCGTATACGGGACTTTCACCCTCTATGGTGCGCCGTTCCAGGACGACTTCTACTTCACGGACTTAGGCAACAAGTGTCCATACTCCACATCTCTCCAAGGTTTCCCAAGGAGATTCGGTTTGTCCTATTCCGTTTTCATTCGCCACTACTCACGGAATTTCTATTGATTTCTTTTCCTCCCCCTACTGAGATGCTTCAGTTCGGGGGGTTCCCCTTCCTACGTAAAATACGAGGAATGACTGTTGTCAGGAGGTCCAATTCGGCAATTCGCGGATCAAAGAGATTCATGCCTCTCCCCGCGACTTATCGCAGCTTGTCACGACCTTCTTCGGCTCTCGAGCCGAGCCATCCCCCAATTGGGTTGTAGCATCATTATTTCTTTTTGTACTCACTAATGTGAGGCCTCTGGTGTCCAGGCATATCAATTCTGGTTTCTCAGGCCACTACGTCTCCCCGCAGGGCGCAGCAGCCTCAACCACTTACCCTGATAGTCAACCTATCAGAGCGCACAAAGCAAGCTTGCGACCAACCTATGGTATTTGAACAAAACGGGAGACTAGCCACATTGGATATAGCATAAATAAAGTGCAAATTAACGAATTATTGGTGTTATGGGGCGTGATTTATTCCGAAAGGTATGCGTATCTTTTCGACTGCACGAGGAGCAAAATCAATGCCGTATGGTAAAACAAATTCTTCTTCTCTGTCTTCATCTTCTTGATTTTCAACCTTTTTTTGGTTATGACCACAAGCAGGGCATATTCCGATTTGAAGGAGTTCCATCCCACAGACAGCACATTTAGTGATTGATGTGTCCACCGTCTGTTCACTCCAACTCATAATCAATCTTAGACTCTCTTGGCGGTGGCCCATATATCATTGGCGTTAGGGATAAGGATGCCAACATCATCGCCCCAATGATAGTTGCTGGAATTAGTCCATTGTCCCATTGAATTGCATATCGGACAACGCAGTAAACTGTCGCCAGAGCTACACTCAGGAGCATTATTGGATAACCTGTTTTGAAGAATCTATTGAAAGATATGTCATGACCAGATTCCTCCGCGAGTCCAGCAGCAACAACGTTTGCAGAAGCCCCGATTATGGTGCCGTTTCCACCCAAGCAGGCTCCCAGTGCCAATGCCCATGCAAGAGGCCCCAGTTGCAAGCCTAATTCTGGATCTTCTGCTAGCTTGATTACCACAGGAACCATAGTAGCCGTGTATGGTATATTATCAATAAAAGCCGAGGCAATCGCTGACACCCATAGTAGCAGAAGCACAGATATCATTAGTCTGTTTTCCTCTGAGGCTCCCTTTATGGTATCAGAAATTCCATCTGCTATAGTGTCAATCATTCCCATGTTTTCAAGACCGTGTATCATGATAAATAATCCAGCGAAGAAAATTATTGTTGTCCATTCGACTCCATCTAATTGTTCCTCAACATGGTGAGGCGAAGTTACCAAAAGCATCAGAACCGCACCTCCCAATGCTATTGTTGCGACCGTAAGTAATGGGTGGTGGAATGCGGAGTGTGCAAAGAAGGCAATGATGACTAGTGACAAAATCAAACCTGATTTCTTCAGCAAATTCACATCCTTTATGCCATATCTGAGCCTCAGTAGGTCCACGTTCCGATGTTTCTCGCCGGAGAGTCCGTCGGACTCCAACTTAGATAGCAACCAGAAGGAAGGAGCCATCGCGATTACCACAGCTGGTCCAACATGGATGATGAAATCAAGGAACGTAATGCCCTGATCTGCTAAACCGGTTCCAGATAGGGCCTGTGAAGATAGTTGGGCGCCGATTATGATGTTCGGAGGATCCCCGATTTGTGTTGCTGCCCCCCCCAATGTTGGAAAACATTACTTCTGCGATAATGAGTGGCACGGGTTCTAGGTCCAGGACCTTGGCAATCTGGATGGTAACTGGAACGATAAGCAAAATTGTCGTTACGTTGTCTAAGAAGGCGGAAAACACAGCTGTTATGGTACAGAGTATGACCGAAAGACGCCATATGGAACCCCCACTAAGTGCATAGGCTTGCACGGCGGCCCACTCGAATACTCCTGTTTTCCCAAGTATGTCGACTATCACCATCATGCCGATCAATAATCCGATTGTTTCCTCATCGATCCAGGTAACGATAGTTCCAAGGTCGGGCCCATCGCCTACAACGTGTAGGGTTACGACGGCCGCTATCCCCCCTAGTGCAGCAGCAAGTGCTCTGTGGACGACCTCGAAAATAATCAGCGTGTAGACCGCGATTAGAATAGCGAAAGATGCAGGCACTGCCCAGCTGGGCATCTCTGGCGGCTCCCAAATTCCAGAGCTAGAGGATGCCGCCATTACGGATGGTAACAATATTGTTAGCAATATTAGAGAGTAGGTCACCAAAGAAATGCGGCTTCTAGGCATACTGAAGATGTTCATTATGGTCTCCTCTTATGTGATGAATATGAAAGCTACTGGCCTCGGTCCTTACAAAAGACTGCAACATTACCTCTTTGAAATATCAGAGAAGATTTAGATTCAGCCGCAATCCTCTTGAAAATCTGGTTTCTATCCTCCTTTTTTTGTGCCATTCCTTTGTTTATTTTGAGCTTGACAACGTTCCTTTTTTCCAGTTGGTTCTCTAACTCAGAAATCAAACTGGTATTGACCCCATCTTTGCCGATTCTAATGGAGACTCGCAACGACTCACTTTTTGCCAATCTAATCAGATGTGACGATGGTCGTTTCTTCATTTTTTATCACCATTAATGCTCAGAATCTCTCGGTTCACTCGCCCACACCTAAGGCATGTTCTGAAAATAACTTTTGATGTGGCTCTGATTCTGGATGTTTGTCCCGGCAATAGAGATTTTTTACAAGACCGACAAATCATTTTTTTTATTTCGCGGGTTGGCCTTTTTCCGTGTTTCTTTCCGATAGCCAGAATTTGCTTAGCGGCCGTATCGAGGATTTTCAAATTGTGAGGTGGAGATATGTCAAATATTTTCTCCAGGAAATCGATTGATTCTTTTGCTTGTTCGTTTTTGTTTGGCCTTATTCGTCGACTTCTTTTGGCCATTTTTTCCACCTTAAAGATAAGTAAATATCTTGGAAATGGAACGTGCCACTTCGTCAATGGAACCAGTTCCTTCTACAGAATGTAGTATACCTTTTTTCATGTACCAATCGCCGAGTGGCTTTGTTTGTTCGTGATAGGATAATAGCCGCATCCTTACTGTTTCTTCGTTGTCGTCCTCCCTCTGTACGAGACGATGTGCGATTTCAGTTGGAGGGGGTTTGAAACTGACATGGTAGATTTCACCGGTTTCGGGGTCCATCCTTCTTCCTACAATCCTGTTTACTATGTCTTCATCTGGAACCTCTATGGAGATGACGGCCGATACCTCAGTAATTGATTCGAGGGCCTCTGCTTGAGGAATTGTCCTTGGAAAACCATCGAATAAGACCCCATTGCTGGCGTCAGATTCATGCATTCTGTCCTTTATTAGTCCAATAATCACAATATCTGGTACTAGTTGTCCTGACTCCATATATCTCTTGGCCTCTAAACCCAGCTCCGTCTCCTCCGATAGGGCCGATCTAAGCATATCCCCGGTTGAAACCTGGGGCTTACTAGTCAACTGTACAATCTTATCGGCCTGAGTTCCCTTGCCCGCTCCGGGAGGTCCGAACAATACTATCGAGCCTGTCATGGATCTACGGCGCGAGGAGCCACAGAAAAATGAACCGGCTCAGGGGCCGTTTTGTTCCCACCAAAGGTGCCCATATGCCGCCCATTGTTCCATTGACCACCCATCTGGAAGTCCGGTGATTGGTAGCGGCATCGCTCCTTCGGGTACTTGATGAGTAGGGAGAGTGGGGATAGTTGCCTGAAGCGTTTCATTGATCTCGGACTCCGAAACTCCCCCGGTAACAACGTCCCCAGTTGTGTAGGTATCTAGAGCAGCCGCTCTTCTTTCTTCCTTTGTCCCTGCCTGTAGAGCTGATCCTCGAGGAATCAGTTCTTCATCTGAATCGACAGGGGAGAATTCCTGTCTGGCCCTAACCCCTAGTGAAATTAGTGCGCCCAATGCAACCACGAACAGTACTGCTAGAGTCCAAGCTGGGAGTCCTAAAGTATCGAAAAACCCGGACAATCCTCCCTGGTTGGAAGATTTAGATTTGCTGACTTCAAAAACAAAGGACGAGTTAGTCAAGGTTGCTATGCTGTCCTGGGCTGTTGAATTGGCATAGAATCGCAACTGAGTGAGTCCGTCCTCTGCCGATTTTCTAGGGGTTAATGAAACTGTAATTTCGTAATGATCCCCTGGCGCTAATTCCTCTGCTGGCCATTGGTATTTTACAGTCCAACCATCAAGTTCTTGATGGCCGATTAAAATCGGGGATTCAGTGTTGCCCTTGTTTCGCACTTCCAATACCAGAGTTGTTTCCTCGCCCACGCCAATCCCCTGAATGCTGGGGGTTTCAGATTGAACTTCCAGCCAAACTGAGGGTAGGACGATTACATCCATATCTATCGTGATTGTTTCAGTGGAAAGGCTGGGCGATGTAGACTGTATTATCACTGGAACCTTATTTACTAGAGTTCCTGGAGGGGTGCCGCTAGGCAACTGCAGTGCGATTTTGACTACAGAGTCTCGATTCATGTCCATGGAGAATGTGCTTCCTGTCAGGAAGCCTCCAGACCATCCCTCAGGAAGAGTGCCTAGTGTGAGCTCAATTAACAGAGGTACGTTTCCAGAATTGTGCAAGAAAATATTGGCATTCCCATCTCTACCCAGAGAGATTGAGAACCCTTCTTCTGCCTGTACATCCAGAGTTGTGATTTCTTTCACTTCTAGGACCGTCGCGTTCGTGACAATATTGTCGTCTAAAGTAGTCTTGATAGTAACGGTGTTTCTATCGCCTTTTACCGAGGCTAGGGGAACAATAGTCCTGATGATTATTCTGGATTCTGAACCGGGATCGATATCTGTTTGTATTGTTGTGGACTCTCCCAATGGAGGGTCTTCGTCGAACAGGTAAACCTGAATTGGCCAGGTATTGCTAGATGATAGTGCCCTTACGTCGAAATTTAGTGGAATATTCCCCCTGTTAGAAATTGTCAGTATTGTAGAAATTGTGTCGCCGTTTTGTACTGCACGAGATTCAGATATGGCTACGGGCCCAAATTCGTTTCCTTCTATATCTGAAATCTGAGTTGAGAAAGCCTTGCTCTCTAGAACTTCGACTGTGGCTGTCTCCGTAGTTTGCAGATTTGGGTCGTTTACCGAAGTTGTGACACAGGTTACTAGATTTGTATACCCTGCGAGGATACCAGACGAGGCTGGTGGGACCTTTACACGAATCGGAACAGGGACGAATTGGAGTCTGCTGAGCGGACCAATTGTTACTTCCGGAACTTGGCTGCTTCCTACGTGAACAATCCACCTATCTTCTGTTTCACACGAAATTGCGTATTCTGTGGGGCCATTACCTATGTTCCTAACTGAGAGTGTGAAAAGCGCGAATTCGTTTGGTTCGGCCCCTAGATCTTCTGTCCCGGCAGACACTGTGTAGAGTCCCTCGACCCGGTCAATATCGACAGAAAGTCGAACAGAATGAGAAATTGTTGGTGCCATCTTGTCGTATAGAATGAGGTCGGTCACAAAATGTCCGGGGAGTGCGAATCGACTCTCTACGTCTGCATCTTCGTCTGTTAAATTCAGAGAGATTAGGACTCTATCTCCAGACTCTCCCGATGGAGACAGAACCCACGGTCCTGGATCGCTGAGGGTCCCGGACCACTCATCCTGGGGGGACGACATGATTCCGGTCTCGCTTATTTCCTGGACTGCAGAAATCGAAAGTTCTAGGGTGGTTTCCGAAGTTCCTTCGTTAACTAACTCTAACTGGAAGTTTGCCCAGCTCTCGGTGCTGGGGTTGATGTCCCTATTCCTGGCAGACTGAGACTCGACGAAATCAGTAGGATAAGAACCGTCTTCCATTAGCGGTATGATTCTTACACCAATCTCTGTAACATTGAATTCCAGATCGAAGATGTTATTATCTGTCCCTATGGTTTCGTCATTCAATTCATCAACTTGAGAAAGGTAATCTAGTCTCAGTCTGACCAAGTGTGTCCCGGTCGACTGGAATGAATGGTAAATGGAGAACGTCTCTATCTGACCCCCCGGTAATGAGGGCATTGAGTATGTCCCAATCTCGTTTCCATCTGTCACATCTTCAAGTGATATTGAATACTGCCCGGTTGGTGCTGCAGCCTGATTTATCCAGGAAAGTTGTAAAGAAATTGTGTCCCCCTTTAGAGGACTTGTTTCTGAACTGAATATGGAATTGGGAACTACTGTTAAATCGGCCTCTTGCAACTCGATTGCATTGGAAGAAACGACCAGTGAGAAGTCTTGGGAGAAGCCTCCGGAATGTCCTATCTTGACTGTCCAAATTCCTGATTCAGTAGAACCGATTTTGACCCTCTCTAGGTTATTCAATATGTCTATATTGCCAGTTGATTGACTATAACCGCCAGCGAAGTCATTGCCGTTGAATTGCTCTCCCGAAGGTGAGGTTACGACTAAGTCTAGGTCGTTTACCAGCCTACTCGTATTCTGGTCTGCTGATGCCGACCCTTCCCTGTCATTCCAAGATAGAGTAGCATCGAGTTCGTTATTCCCGGAGACTTCGAAGGTATAGATGAAACTATGACCGGGTAGGAGATTTCTATCCTGATCTAAAAATAGGGTTTGGTTTATTCCGTTGCTTTGGGGGAATATACTGTTTGAGATGTTTAGTTGCCCCCAGCCCTCTCGCGGGTTTGGGACATCTAATTCGCCAATATCTTCGGCACCGTTAACGAGTATTGCCCTAAGCAAATCAGAGTTGGGGGACATAAGGCCGACTTCCTCTCTCAGGAATTGCCGAGCCATTGCTGAAGCGCCTGCGACCACCGGAGTAGCCATAGAAGACCCGCTTAGGGTCATGTAGAGTGGAGTTGTTCCATCCGTATGCATCGAATCTGAGCAACTCCCTCCTGTGGATAGAACGGCCTCTTGGGCTCTAGCAGAGCATATCATAACACCGGGTGCAACCAATTCGGGCTTGATTCGGCCGTCGGAAGTAGGGCCCGATGATGATTCGTTAGAGACTTGGCCAAGAGATTCAGAATCGAATGCACCTGTTGTGGAAGCGCCAACAGTGAGGGAATTCTTTGCAGTGCTAGGAGATGCGACACCCATGTCTGACATATCTCCCGATGAAAAAATAACTAACATCCCTGGATAGTCATCCGCGAATAAATCAATTGATCTGGCATCGGAAGTGTACTCGCCGACCAGGTTCTCGCTACCCCAGCTGTTTGTGTGGATAGTTGCGTCATTCAGGAAAGAGTGTTCGAACATATCGTATAGAGAACCCCAGCGTGCTAGTATTCCAGAACTATCCACTTCTAACTGGTAGAAATGAAATGTAGACTCGGGTACAATGCCCGTAGAATTTGAGTCTCCCGATCCGTCCCCCAGAAGGGTGGCGGTAACGTGAGTGCCGTGGCCAGTATTGGAGTCAGCACCAGAGCTGTCTGGGCCAAATAAGTTGTAGATCGGGTTTCGGAGACGATTTCCGAAGTCTCCATGATCTACGTCAAGGCCTGTGTCTGAAATTCCTATGACTTCACCGTCTCCGCGTAAATCTAATTCAGACAGTGATCTTGCATAGTCTACTCCCGAGATTATGCTAGCATTTGAATTGTGTATTGTCAAGACAGCCCCCATCTCCACCCTAAGAACGCGGAAATCGGAAACAAGAGAGTCGATAAGGGACGTTTTAGCGGATTTTATCTTACATAGATATATGTCGCAGTGAGACTGGGAATGTAATTCTCCGGTTTTCTCGAAAAGTTCCCTTTCAAGATTTGATAGGTCGTCAGGAGTGTTAGAGGGAGAAAGGGTGACATCGAGGTCGACTAAGCTCCCATCCAGATCAATTAACGGGTACAGTGTCTCGGAAATCTTCCACATTGCGGGAAACTGACCGACCCACCTAACTTGATTCAATTCTTTGATGGTGTCGATTTGCTCACTTGTTCTCCACGGTGCAATGCTAATGACGACGGAATCATCTGGAAAATGATCAATAATTTGTATTCCTAGGAAGTTTAAGGAGTCCTCCAATTCCTGTAGGTCAGAACTATGTGACTGTACGATGAATAGCCTTCCATCACTGGAACTGGAGAGACCTGCCTTTTCCCATGGTCCTACAGGAGGGGATTCATTCAAAGGATCGAATATTCCGAATGGTGAATGTATTAATCCAGAAGTCTCGCTAATTGGATGATAGCCAATTGATGGATTACGAAGAACTACCCAGTTATTTTCTGTTGTCGGCGAGGAATTAGATTGTGCCCTTTTCTCGTCATTATTTTCCATCAAAACTGTAGAAGAAATAGGTGATAGCAAAATTAACGAAATAGCAAAGTAAATTGCTCTTCTAGGAGTCATCAACATTTGGGAGGCTATGACCTCTTTTGACTATTGACTCTTACCGGGCTGGCAATCAAGTCATGTAGAATAATAGGTACTGATTGCTGAATCGGTCTTTTCGACGGATTTCTTCCAGTCTTCTTCGGTACCCATGAGTGCCCTGATGCAATCTACGTTCTCCGGGATTACGTCACTCTCTTGGTGTATGGCCTGAAAGTAATATAGCCGGTCTCCCACGAGTTTCACTCCGTCTTCCCAGACGAATATTTCGTGCAAGTCTCCCCACTTTCTACCTATATCTCTAGCCATCTCCATCACCTCTGCAGTAGTAGGGATTCTGTCATCGGCGCCATTCATGATAATAACCCTAGGAGTGTTTGACCACATTTCGATTATCGACTCTGTGGATAAGCCGTGGCCCTTTGGTAAATCTGCAATAATACAGTGAACATGCATTATTGTGGTAGGGACTGCTACTGCTAGGCTATTTATCTGAATCTGGGGTTTGACCGTCATGACATCTGGTCCATGATGGCTAGGGACCTTTAGAACAGGTTTGATCGCATTAATCGGGCCCTTGCCGGAGTCTCCTGGATCTGCCGCACGCCTAACCATTGTACACTCAACTTTCAGCGAGCCACAGTGCTCGAATAGTGGCACAAGTGTTCTAGATAGGCCTGTAGTATTGCATGAAACCACCCTTGTTCCTTCGGCATTCAAATTCTCCTTATGATTAGCGGAAGATGTGTAGGATAGTCCGGTGAGATTGTGTTTTTCTCCACCTTGGAATATATGTTTAACTCCGGCAGAGCGATATTTCTCAAGGTTCTCAGCACCCAATTTACCAGGAGCGCAATCTACAACCACATCCGCGATCGAAAGCAAATCGGAAAGTCCTCCTGAGCAACCGTACCCCTTTTTTTCAAAGAGGGATATTCTTTCTTTGTCGTCGAACGTGCAATATAGAGGGAAGGCTTTCTTTATTGCCAGTTCACAACCGAAGCTCGGGCCAGTCTTGGTAACACCAACAATTTCCATGTCATCTTGTGCGTCTACCGCATCGGCTACTCGTTTTCCTATCGTACCGAATCCATTGATTGCCACTTTTATGGTTCCCATTATCGAATCCCCATGTTGTTGCCTACGAATAACCTAGTCTGAAGGATGCCTATGAACATAGCGAATTCGGGAAGAGTCAATAACGGGTCGCCTCTTTCTGATTACAGAATATTACAAAGGGGGGACCAAAGTGAAGGAGTTGGCAATCAAGAGTATGAAACTCAACAAAGATCTGGATAGATACGTCGAACAGGCTCTTGAGCAGGGTAGGCCAGTGAAAATAGGATGGGGAAGAGCGGGAGATGAGAGGCCGAAGGATGGAGAGTTTGGCGTACTAACGCACTTGCCGGAAGGGGCCAAGGTACTATGTCTAGGCAATCTAGGGCCATTAGTAGGAGCAGCAAATAGAGGGGGAACCCTGACTGTTAGGGGAAGTACTGGTTCAATGGTTGCGTCATTCCATGTCAAAGGAAAGACAGTAATTGAGAAGGATGTAGGAGATAAAGCTGGGTTTTGGATGCAGGGCGGAGAAATAAGCATCCAAGGGTCTTCTGGTAATGAGACAGGTTCAGGCATGAGCGGGGGAGTCTTGTTAGTCAGAGGACACGCAGGAGACTACCTGGGTTCTAGAATGTCTGGAGGATCTGTTATTGTTATGGGTTCAGTAGGGTCGGATCCTGGAACAGGAATGACTGGAGGGAGGATTATTGTCTCAGGGAGCTGTCCTCCCCCTCCCGATGGTGTGGAGATGAGATCGATAAAGAAATCAGAAATCAAAGAATTCGAAAAAATCCTAGAACCGATGGGACTTGAACTAAATGAAGACGCATTGGTTCTAGAACCGGGAGAGAAAAAAAATTTGGAGGATAAACTCCCAAAGAGTTCAATCCTAGAAGCATTTGGAAAAATTTCCTTGCACCCCAATGAAGACTCTCTGTCAGATAATGCCATACTGGATCACTATACACTTCTTGTAAAGGATGACTCGGATTCAGAAGGTGCGTTACTTGAAATTCCCTGGCTAATTAGCTGCCAGACCACATTTGGTTCAGAAGAATGGGACGGGGTAGCAGCGCCAGCAATTGTTCGCTCCGATACCAGGACTAATGATTTGCTTCTAGTTGGTAAGAAAGAGTTCGCAGAGTCAATTGACTTTGTTAGGAATTGCTCTGGACTAATTTTGGACATTACTGATTTTCCTGGTCTTAATGATTCAGAAATAGAGGCTATGGTGATTTCTTTGAGAAGTAGGATGGAAAATAACGCAATAATTCTGCTCAGGGGAAGAATTGACAGAATTGAGAGGGTGTTCAGATTAGTGATGGACCTGGAGCTGGACGGTGCAGTAGTAATCTGTTCAACGCCCAGTGGTTCAAGACTTGCATCTACCCTCCCGAGGATAGGCCTTGCATCAAAGGCAATGGGAATCGGTGAGACGGGTAAGTTCGTGATGCTGGAGGTCGACTTTGAGCCGAAAGCCAAGGATATGCTAATCGCTGCAGCATCTGGTTTTACTGCGATAGTTTCTCCTAATATGGGTGGGAGCGTACATTCAAAGATTGAGAATCTTGGAAAAGAAATACGAGGCTTGATGAGAGACATAGGAGTTGATCGAATAGATAGGATTGGAAGGAGGAATCTCAGAGCCAACGACTACGATACCGCTGCAATATCCGGACTGAGGCTTATTGGATATGAACGTCCGCTGAAAATGTGGTTAGAACTAGGGTGAATTAATGCCTACCTTGGACTTCAAACACTCTATTCTTGAATTTGTTCAGAAGATCAATGGAATTGATCACAGATGGGAAGAATGGTCTTATTGGCTCCCCGATATTGGTTGCCCTGTTGATAAAAATGAAGAACAGTCGGTAGAAGTGGAGGTGTTTCCAGATCGTCCAGACTTACTAAGTCATGAGACTATGAGTAGGGCGTGTAGATCATTCCTTAATCTGAGCGAGGAAGCTGCGGACATGGCTGTAACAACGGGTGAAATTTCTCTAACAGTAGAGCCTCAACTAACAAGTGTGAGGCCTATTGTAATGGGTGCAGTTGTTAGAGCCGTAGATACGGGTGCTGATTCTGACGAAAGGGGAGATTTCATCCAGAGCCTGATGGATCATCAAGAAAAGTTGCATATGACGCTTGGGAGAAAGCGAAGATTCGCCTCGATCGGAGTCCATGATCTCAATACACTCAGACCTCCGTTTCGAGTAACGACTGTATCCTCAGAATTTTCCTTCACCCCTCTAGCTAGTATGGAGGAGATGAGCATTGAGAAAATACTTACAGATCATCCCAAGGGAATAGAATATGCCCATCTCATGCAAGATCTGAAGGAGTTTCCAGTAATTCTGGACTCTGATGACAAGGTGCTATCATTCCCCCCAATAATCAATGGAAGTCACACCACAGTAAGCGAAGAAACTACTGACTTTTTCATCGATGTAACGGGTTGGGACAGAAGAGCGTGTGAAGCATCGCTACTACTCGTCTGTCTATCTATGTCCGAGAGAGGAGGAGAAATTGAGAGTATCCAACTAAATGACACTGACGGAGAGCAGCATTTTACTCCAAAAGGAGAAGCCATAACTCATCGGGTTCCAGACGGCCTAATTGAGAAAATTCTGGGAATAAAATTGAGCTCAGAAGAATTGTCATCTTCAATCAAAAAAATGGGCGGTTCATTGGAAGAGAGCCGTACAGTTACAGATGGCCCTAACCAGAGTGGGAGGTGGTCCGACTGTGTGGTTGGAGAGGTCGAGCATCTAATCAAAATGCCTCGATGGAGGAGCGACATCATGCACCCAGTTGATATTGTGGAAGATATCGCAATCGGTTTCGGTTTCCAGAATCTTCCGCTGAAGCTTTCTACAACACATCTTGATGCACTCCCATTGAAGAGCTCTAACCTGAAGAGGAGGGTTGGTGAAAGCATGAGGGCGTGCGGCCTCCAAGAAGTGCAGAGCCTGACCCTTTCAAACGAAAGAGATCAGTTCGAAAATGTTAGATGGCCAAATGAAGGATATGTTACAGAGATAGCAAATCCAATAACATCAGATCACACTCTTCTAAGACAATACATCCTGCCTTCGCTACTAAGACTGCTTGCAGCCAATCGCCATCATGAGCTCCCACAGAGGATTTACGAACTAGGAGATGTCATCCGAGATTCAAAGAACTTCCAACGAGCGGCGTGGGCGTGTGCAGAAGTAGGCAGTGGATTTACTTCTTCAAAGGGCATTGTCCAAGCCCTTCTTCGAGATATGGGGGCGATTAAAGATGATGTTGAATTCAGGCCTACAGATGCTGAGGATGGACCTTGGATAAGTGGAAGGGGGAGCCATGTTTTTATTCAAGAAGAGAAGATTGGGGAGTTCGGAGAGATTGATCCGAAAGTTAGCGGCTTTTTCGGAATTAAATCTCCAATTCAAGCAGGAGAGATCGACTTAGAGGCAATATACAGGTTAGTCCCTGATCCGATATCCTAGTTCTCATCTTCCTCTTCAGAGAGAAGTTTCATCGCGTTCAAGAACTGCTTATTCTTCAGATGGCTTTTGTCATCCTTTTTTTCCTCTTTCTTTCCTGATTTTTTCTCATACTCAACCAAATTCCTCATGTAATTCGTACGAGATACTTTCGATTTCGAGGGTTTCTTCTTCTTGAAGGGCCATACGGGTCCCATGTGCCGTTAGCGGAGAATTATGGCATCATATTTTCCCTATTTTGAGTCGTTAAACAGTAGTTTTGATGGAATTAGTTCTGTTGGAGTGGGCATGCTTGCACGGCATATAGGGGTGGACGAGGCCGGAAGGGGTCCCGCCATTGGGCCACTAGTTGTTTCAGCGCTTAATATTCCTGAGAGAGACAGGTCGATTCTCAGAGATTTGGGAGTCGATGATTCGAAGAATCTCAGTAAAAAGAATAGGAATCGCCTCTATAAGGAGATTTTGTCATATACTGAATCATTAGATTGGACCATTGGTTTGGTAATTTGTGATGCAAGAAGAATAGACGAGTGGATGGATGACGAGAACCTGAATTCGTTAGAGGTGCTCCTCTTTTCCGAAGCAATAGGAGATGTCGCTGAACCCGGGGGAAATCTAGAGATTTATCTCGATGCATGTGACGTTGATGAGGAGAGGTTCGGTAGGATGGTGTCCAAGACTCTTGGAGATGGTTGGCATGATTGTAAGATTTATTCAGAGCACAAGATGGATTCCAGAGATGAAGTCGTCGCAGCGGCAAGCATTATCGCCAAAGTAAGTAGGGACTCAGCAATGGAAGAGCTGTCACAGGAATTGAATATTGATCTAGGTTCTGGATATCCCTCGGACCCCAAGACCAAGGAGGCCCTAGAGATATTGTGTCAGGAAGAAGTTCTTGCGGATTGTATCAGAAGAAAATGGGCGAATGTTAAGAGAACCTGGAGCAGGAGCCACAATCGTCCCATTCAAACAAGGGCGAATGAACGAAACGGAGTGTTTCAATCGGCTCTAGATGAATGGGAATAATAAGAATGGTGAAATGTAACCAATGTCTGGTTCTGATGTAAAATATGACTGACGAGGAAGTTTTCGGTCTGGAAGATCGGGAAGCAGTTCGCAAGTATGCATTACAGAACGCTATAGAGTACAGCGGCAAAGGGCAGTCTGGAAGCGTTCTAGGTAGAGTTCTTGCAGAGAGAGAACAACTGAGAACCCGTGTCAAGAGCCTGCTACCGTTTGTAGAGAAAGAGGTCACAAGGGCTAATTCTATAGCTCGTGAAGATGGAATCGAAGGGGTTCGTAAAGAGTTGGAGAGTTTGGCTCCAGAGGCCCTAGATAGGGAGAGGCATAAGAAAAATGAGGGTTTGAGGGATCTTCCAGGAAATACATCAGAAGTAATCCTGAGATTCGCTCCCAATCCCAATGGCCCTTTAACCATAGGACATTCAAGAGGAGTGACTATTAATTCCCTGTACGCAGACAAATACCAAGGCAAAATAGTACTCAGGTTTGACGATACCGATACTAAGGTAAAACCTCCAATTATTGATGCCTATGCTTGGATAGAAGAAGAGTTCGAATGGATGACAGGAAAGGCTGCAGATGTTGTGATTAGAGCTAGCGAACGGATGCCAATATATCTCCAACACGCTGAGAAGATGTTGATTGGGGGTTTTGGCTATGTTTGCGAATGTACTGCTGAGGATTTTCGTGAGTACAGAGTTTCAAAGACTGAATGTCCATGTAGAGATAAGTTGGTCCAGCAGAACATGGACGATTGGAGCAAAATGAACTCTGGAGAGATTGATGAGGGGAGAGCTGTTGTTAGGGTAAAGACCGAAATGGATCTGCCGAATCCCGCTTTGAGAGACTGGCCCGCACTAAGGATTCAGCATGCCCCGCATCCTATAGTTGGCGACACGTACAAGGTCTGGCCTCTCTTAGATTTCCAAAGCGCCATTGAGGATCATCTGCAAGGAGTAAGCCACATCATCAGAGGAAAGGATTTGATGGACAGCACGAGGAAGCAGACTATTCTTTACGAACACTTCGGTTGGGAATATCCTGAGCCATTGTATTGGGGCAGGGTGAAGATCCATGAGTTTGGGGGTTTCTCTACCTCTGGGATGTCTTCATCCATTGATTCGGGTAAATTCTCGGGATGGGACGATCCGAGGCTTCCTACACTCAGAGCAATGCGGCGTCGCGGATTTGATCCTCGCTCTCTAGCAGAGCTTTGGGAAGAAGTTGGTCTTACTCAGAAGGATATCTCAATCTCGCTGAAGACATTGGAGTCATTTAATTCTAGAATAATAGACGGGAATTGTGAAAGAAGGGTGTTCGTGTCAAATCCGAAAAATCTGGATCTTAGTACCGAAAATATCCCCTCAAGAGTGATGATGGCAAGACATCCGGATGGAGAAATTGAAGGTTCCAGGGCGTGGGAAGTAGGGACGACTGTATCAATTCAGGATAGTGATTTTGTTGAAGGAAAGCTGAGACTGAAAGACTTCGCCGATATCATAATTTCAGGTTCGTCTGCGACCATAGAGTCGGTTGAGAGGAGCGATGATCGAAAAATAGTACATTGGATTCCAGAGAGGTTGTCCCTAGAAGCGATACTGGCAGTACCCAAAGGTGAGGAGATTCATGAGGTAAAGGGGGTTGTAGAGAATTTTGAACTAATAGAGGGAGAAATATACCAACTTGAGCGAGTCGGTTTTGCTAGATTCGAGGGTTTTCAAGATGGGTTTGCTAGGCTCCTATGGCTACATAATTAGCAAAGTTGAATTGCGTTTAAACCGGCATATTTTCACTGAAAGTTTACGTGGCATTGAAGGGGCCAGTGTGAATCAGAGTAACGTGGAAGCCGCCAGTTCAAGATTCGCAGTCATTTTTTCCTTGATGATGATAATGGTAGTTTTTTCTCCCATGATGGCTAATGCCCAAGAGAACAATGATTGCTGTGAATCTCCGGATGAATTTGATCTATTCTTGATTGGAGATGCAGACAGTGGGCAACTGACCCCATTCTCTAATGAATTAGAGGAGGAAAAGTCCATGGAGGTGACTTCATCAGTTTTTGGGGAAGTTGAAATCGGTACTTGGACGATTATATGGGGGGAATCTGGCAGTTATTCTTCGGGGACATGGACTTTCACCATACCATATGAGGTGAAGGACTCTTCCGGGGTTTCTGCGAACGCAACAGTTGTAGTAAAGGTCGGGGGAAATACCTACGAAAGCTCGGGACAGCTCCCGGCAGTTTATGTCAGCGATTCGGGTGAGCTTTCTATCCCGATAGAGGTGCAAGACGGTCAATTCTCCAAAGATGACAAAATCGAAATTACATTTTCAGTCAGAAGTTTGATTTTTTCAAATCCGGGAAGTGAGTCTGGAATAAGCTTCTACTGGGGCTCAGAAGAATATCCGGCTGCGATGTCCATGTCATTCCCGCTAATAAATGTCGAAATTCGTGATGCTAGTGTTAAGGGAAGCCTTGTTTTCTTTCCAGTTAGACTGAGTTCTGGCTTCGGCGACAGGATATGGACCTCTTCATCTGGTGGTCTAATGGTTCAGAATGTTGAGATCACAGAAAGTCCGATTGTTAACTCCAATGAAGACTGGGTGGATGTCACATTTGTGTGGGATCCCAGCGAGAGCGGGGGGGGGCTCGGTTAGGACGGATTTTCATATATCTCTTCAAGGGTCACTAGTGATTGAAGCTAGTAAAATTCACGATATTACGCTAGGCCAGGACACAGGAGACAATAGTTGGTATCCAGAGGAAGAGCCTCCGCGGACTGGAGGCTCGATACTTGATGTTGAAATCAACTGCAAATATGACGGCAACTCGATCGAGAGAAAGACGATCATATCGTTCGACGGTGCTATGTCTCAATGGATGAGGTGGGGACTAGACAATATAGGGAATAAGAGCCTGGGATCAAACAGTTGGTGGAGAAATCTGAACACATTTTCAGATCAGGTTAGCTCTTCGGAGAAGCAGAACGGGAGAGTGGATAACTCAGAGCTGTCTTCTCTAGAAACCCATCTAAGAGGTTCGAAGTCCGATCTGAAATCATTCCTTTCCAGTGGCTTGATGATTGACCCAGAAGCTGTTTTTGGAGTGGATCCAGTCGACTTTGGCCCTCTTGAGATTAGCATAGATCTAGGGGCTTCTAGAGCATTTAATTCAGACTCTATTTCATTAAGAGTTTCGTCGACATACTATGTCTCCGATAGTGGCTCCAGACAAGCACTGATTGAGGATTTTGTGAGGCCGGGGGGATATGATTTCTGGGATAAGGTGGGACTCTCATTTGAGATAAGAACAGGAATGCTTTCTGGCTTTGGAGGGATATACCTAGACAATGAAGAGATAGACTATAGCCATAGGAGGTGGATATTGATGGAAATAATCACTATGGAGAGTTCCGATATCGAATCCGATACAGACTTCAGAATGGAGTTTGGGGCCGAAAACGCCCTTCTCTTCAGTCCACTGATATCAGCAATGATTTCAGTGTTTGCTCTTTGCTTGGCACTGGGAATTGGTATGGCTCTGACTAGGAGGAGGACAAGAGCACCAAGTATGATTATGATTGGAGTTTTGGGCGTTCTATCGCTATCCATTTACTGGTTCGGTTTACCTATGCCAATAGTTCTAGGGGTAGTTAGTTCCAGCATACTCCTTGTTTTCCCTGCTTCAGTAATTTCTCCGGTTGTTGAAGATTCTGGGGTTCAGAGAAATTCGAATAAGGGCGGAATGGTTAGATGTCCTTCGTGTGGAAAGAAAGTTCCTGTCGAGTCAGATATTCGGCCACTGAGGATTGATTGCCCTGCATGTGAAAGTACCCTGAGGATCGAATAGTCATATCTGTCCTATTGAGACAAGCAAATCTGCAATCTCGTTGGCTGCTTCTATGGGCTTTTTTGTATCCCAAAATGACTTAGCCCTGAAAATCTGAGATGATAGATCAGATTCCCAATTTGGAGCAACTACGCAATGCCAGAGAAGTTCCTCGACTCTAGACGTTGATGGGACTTTTGAATTGAAAATTGGCATAGCCAGTTCTCCCATTATTAGTTCTTTTTTTTCTAAATTGGAATCTTGCCAAAGATCAGTTACTCTCCATAGTTCAGCCTCTTCAATCCAAGGGTAATTACCAGATTCCGGAGATTTTACCTCAGTCACAGGAACTACCTTGATTACTCCTTGTTCAGAAAGATAGTCTCGGAGGAAGGAATAAACTGGATCGTATCCCCTATCAAGTGAGTCGCCAATCAAATTCCCTGACAGGATCCAAGGCCTTAACCTTCTGAGCCTTTCACTGCTTGGATTGATCTCAGTAGCTAGAAAATGCGCTTGTGCTACAGTGCATAGTGGGCCCTTTCTGGAATCTCCGGAACTACCCCTAAGTCCCTCAACAACGAACTCGGAGATTACAATCCCATTATTCGAGGGTCTTCCTTTACCTGAGTCTTCGGCGACGCGGACAAATGTCTCTGAATCTGGACTTTGATCTGTGAATCTCCTACGGTAAGGAAGTCCCGAATCAAGAAGTGCAGCCTCGATGGGAGCTAGAGTTAATGCCCCTCTGATATTTGCTTCAGAAATTAGGACTATCTTCTTCTTTCTGTTACAAACTTCTCCAGCGAAGTTACGAAATGGTTCCCTAACAGAAGAGAAAACGTCGAGCTCCGATATATCTCTCACAATACCTCGGTAGAGAGGGAGTACAAATCTCTAGTGATTACTCGACCATTAGCCTTAGCTGGTCCCTCTTGTAGGTCCATTCTGAGTCAATCTGGTTGTTCTCCCTGTAATATCTAGAAAGACGTCTAATCTTGGATTCACACAGTTCTAGCTGCCTTCTATTATGGATATCCTTGGAATTCTGAGAGAGGTGGTCAATCAATCTCAGGGCTCTTCTCATCAGGCTCATGAGATCTTCCGGGAGCTTTCCGGACTTGCCCATTCTCTCCAGAGTTTGAGATATTCTTTCTCCGGTCACCAGTCTTACGTTAGGAACTCCATGTTTATCCCTGAGGATTGTGCCAATTGATGCGTTTGAGTTTCCTTCTTCGGAGAGTTGAAGAATTAGTTCCTCGACTTCCTTCTTATCATAATTTGACCACTCTGGAGGAGTTTGAGAATGGGGTTTTCTGGAACCGCTGGCTCCCTTTCCCTTACTGTGCATCCTAGACAATTGTATTCCTCAGGAGCCCGGCGACCTGCTGTCCCTCTTTAACCGCTACGCCGTGGATGGCATTGATATTGGATCAAAGCCTGTGTCTCGACTTTGCTAGTTTTCCTGGACCAAATGGCCATTCCCACCCTGGTGCAACTGCCCTGGCAGAGCCCATTAGTTCACCATCCTGAATTACAGCCAATTCGTCACCAATAAGGATAGAGGCGTCATAATCCTCAATCATGTTCGGGAAGATATCCCCCGTCCACTCAATTCCAGGAATAAGTTCTACTTTCCTAAGTATACCAAGGCTCCACAGATTCTTGAGGCTGGCCTTTGAGAATAGGAACCTACCCCTTCGAGGGTCCCATTTTGCCATCTGTTCTCCATTTCTCAAGATTGTGAATATTGGTGGCCTCCCACGTATCTGACAACCTTCTAGCCATTCATCGGAGCCTAATTTGAACCTAGAAATAGATTTCATCTTCTCCTCCCTAGGGCTGAAATCTAATTCCCCAGACTCATTTCCGAACGAGGAAGATACGGCCTCCTTCAGTCTACCTAGGGAGTCCTTTGACCCCGCCGATTCTCCCTTCCTAGTATCGATTTCATTTATTCCATCTAAGCCAGTTTCTATCCCAGAGTGATTTACAATAGAAGAGTAGCCTACCCTTTCAACAAGTCTACTTAGCATCTGTCTGATTATCGATAGTTCATCTTCATCCCAATCTCCCGTTACAGGGATGTCGTAGTGTGCAGCAGGCCAAATATCCTCCAATTCTCTAGGAACTAATCCCAGAGGGGATGTGACCATGATCTCATGCACTCTACGATTACCTATTGATTTCCTAAATCTGGAGTGACTTTTTGATAGCCTGTATGGTTTCTTGGCAGAACAAGGAAGTAATACCAAAACGTCTCTCATTCTCGTAGGGGGCTCATATTTCTCTGAAATCTGCTCCCTCCAAAGACGGATTGTTACATCGTTCCTACTTTCGAATGAGTGACATCGTAATTGTGTTCCAAACTGTACAGAGCTTTGTGTCATACCAAGTTTCTCGGACTTCTCGAGTGTAAGTTGATCGTGTCGCCTAAGATGCTCCACGGACCTAGGACTAGATTTACTCTGTAGTTCTGCTAACTCCCTCAATGAACCTGCCCTAATTGCAGACCTAGTGGATGAAATTGATTGTGTCCACATTTGACATTGGGAGACCATTGAACAGTCCTCCTTGGTTGAAGCCTCGGGAAGTCTTGGTCCGGATTCAGTAAGTAGTACGCCAAGCGATGAGGCTTGTCTGGATCTTGCCAGATCAAAAATGTCTACCCCCATCCAAGAAAGTAGGGCGCAATTGTCAGGTCCTGATATCCCTGGGGCCCAAATCAATGAGGATGGGAAGTGGGTTCTGATGGTAAAGAGTGCTTTTTCAATCAATCCAGTATTATTCGAAAGCTGTGGGGCGTCCATTAACGCAATTATGGATGGCTGGAAGATCGTTTTTAGCAAGGATGGGTCATGGTGCAATGAGCTCCAAGTTACAGGCAAAAACTCGGTTCCAGAAGGGAATTCGCCAGAGTTTGAGTCAATTAGGCTGGGTGGAAGGGATAAGCCCTGAGAAGCTGTCCATGTGTCTTTTCTATCGAATGGGTAGCATAATTTTGCACGTGTAGATATTTCCATTGAAGACGGAATCACAGAGCTATCTAATTTCAGATTCAACGGAGCGATGGAAATTGGCAATTCAGGGTCATTTTCGCCGATGATAAGGCATGGAGAATATGATTCGGGAGAATTCCTGTCTCCAATAGAGAATAGTCTGGAGAACCTATCTCTGGAGATAGTGCTCCTAGCTAGGGGCCGCTCTTCCATCGGCTGTCGATGGAAGCATTTCGCTTGAAGGATTCTAAGGCCTAGTCGTTCTCGCGATAACAATGGAGGGCCGGAATCTCGCGATTTCTTTAGCAATATTTGCGATGATTTCCTTGACAAAGGGTGTTTTTGCTGAATCGGAGTTTCTGATTGAAGAGGACTTAGACTCGCCTGATACAATATGGGGTTCAGAAGGAGTAGGGGACAATTGGATTATAGTGCCAGAAAATAATTCTACCATCCTAGGAACCTTCGAATTGAATGACTCCGTAGATCTGTATGCTATTGAGATTTCATCTTCAAACTGGACAACAATTAGATTCTCTGTGTCTGGTAACGACTCGGTGAGCATTAGCATACAGAGGCTCAATCAAAGTACTTGGTCGATAGAAGAGTATGCAAATGAAAACATGGGCGAGATTACACTTGATCAAGGATTCCATGCAATAAGACTTGAGAGGCTAGGAAGTTACGAGGAGGAAGTGGATTATCGATTTATCATTAGGAACATGGGAAACTTCGATGAATCGGGAGAGTATGTTAATCTGGCTTGGATGTTCGCTCCTTTCTATGTATTCGCTGGTTTGTTCCTGATCCTTCCAATGCTGGTAGTTATATGGTGGAATAGGGAAAATATCCTAACATCGTCCTTTGGAAGTAGTGAATTGGATGAAAGTGAGTTACAGGTTTTGAGTTTACTGAGGCAAAGATTCTCTGCCGATAGGAGTAGCTTGGATATTGAAGAAATTAATGAAGCACTTTCAACCTTGGGTGGAGATTCTTGGAATGCAATTTCTGAAGAGTTCGGAAAACCAGAAATAAGACATTTCACGGACAATGTAGATATTTCATTGTGGCGAGTGAAGAGGGGTTCTGGATCATTTCTAATAGGAATAAAAACAGACCGGTCGAAATGGGAAATGGCGGCGATTAGGATCAATACTCCACTTGGTGAGCCCATAAAAATTGACAGCGTCGTTCCTGAAATGATGTTTCAGGATGATGAAATATACCTTGGAAACCTGGAAGAGGGAACTACTACCTTTGTTCGGTTAGAAGTGTTTGGTAAAGCTCCGGAGGCAGCAATACACATCTCAGGAATTCTTGAGGGGGCCCCGATTGCAGCGGTTCCGGCAAAGACCATAGCAATGGAGGAAGAATGACTCTAACGGCTCCTTCTAGAGTTGGCTTCATCCCTAATTCTCTCTTCTATCGGAGGAATTGAATCTTCAAGTTCAGCTCTGATTTCTTTGATTTTATTCTTGAGAGAACGAGTAGTCTTTTTTGGCGATTGTAGTCTTAGAACTACAGTAACTGATCCTCTTCTGAGAGAGTCTCCATTGAATGGCAAGCCCCTCCCATGAATGGTGATTGTTTCACCAGGATTAGAGCTAGGGGGGACCTTTATTGACAGATTTTCAGAATCGATGTGGGGAATCTCTACTGTAGTGCCCAGTGTTAGATCGGCGAAACTCAGCGGAAGTGCCATTAGAAGATCCGCCCCATCTCTTTCGAACCATTGGTGTTTTTGTACCTCTATCTCGATGTATAAATCTCCTGGATGTCCGTTTTGAGAGTTTGGAGCTTCTCCCTGTCCGCGCATTCTAAGACGATTGCCAGATGTGATTCCCGGGCTGACAGAGAATTTTACCTGAAATGACTGCAGTGACCTACCATCTCCGTTGCATTCGGAGCAGGGGTCTGTGACAAGCCTCCCGGAACCCCTGCATGGTGCGCAATCCTTCCTTACTCGCTGTCTGAATGGACCTATCATCGAAATCTCATCTATCCTACCCCTTCCCTCGCAAGAGGGGCAAGTTCTAGATCCGCCTTCGATATTAGATCCGGAGCCATTACATGAAGGGCAATTCTTCAATACCTCAATTTCTAAATCATCATCCATACCATCCATCGCAGCCTGAAATGGGACTGAATGTCTGACCAATAGGTCGGATCCACGCGATCTGTCTTGCTGCTGACCACCGAAGAATTGACTGAAAATAGATTCAAACCCTCCTCCGAAAAGGTCATCGAAATTGATATCTACGCCCTGGAAGCCACGAGATCCGAATGGTGATCCTCCCGGTCTTTCGTGCCCAAAGACATCGTACTTCCTCCTTTCTTCTGGATTGGAAAGTATTGCATATGCCTCTTGGATCTCCTTAAACATAGATTCTGCCTCAGGGTTATCCGGGTTCTTGTCAGGGTGGTATTTTCTAGCCAATGAACGGAATGACTGTTTTATTTGATCCTCAGAAGCATCCTTGGAAATGCCAAGAACATCGTAATAGTCTCGCTTACCAGACATAGGTCTGACTTTGGCCTCGAAAGGAGTCATATCAACCGTTCCCCATCAACCCATGAAAGAACCACATGATGTGCAATAATCTGAAACTGCGTCATTATATGTAGAGCATGAGTTACAGAACCTTGTTTTCCTTTGTGTACCATCTGGAATTACCCACTGAGAGCCTCCAGCAGAGCTAAACGATTGAAAATCATCGATTCTCTCTTTCGTAATGGATTGTTTTTTCTTTACTTCTTGATTATGCTTTTCCGCTCTTTTGTTTGCTGATTTATCGACCAAAGAAGATAAGAAATTTGCTATTAATTGGAAAAGAGATTTCTCGGGCATTTTTTGCTCCCCCTTTTTTTCCTGGGTGATTTCAATTCCGTCCACAGAAACAGAATATTCGGAGTCATCCTCATTGTGCTCTAATTCTTCCAATTCTCTGTTGAGTTGCCCTATATTTCCTTGCATTCTCATCCTCGAGCGTGATGCCTTTCTACCTTTGAAGTCGGAATGCGCCCTCGCCTCCAGCCTCTGGATAGCTACTTCCCCCTTTTCCCAGAGCCCCTTATCTTCCAATTTGTAGGTTCTAGACAGGGCATCTATGGCCTTGGAGCGACGGAATTCGTGATCATGCACTCGGGAGTACCTAAAGGCTAGAATTATCCCAATTACCGTAGCGAATAAATGAGTCAGGATTTGCCCTAAATTGTCATTTGCAAGCGCTTCATCTAGTTCAGGAGAAAGGGTTCTAAATGCAATTACAATGATATTTGGAATCATAATTAGTGCTAGTGAGACTAGGCCAGAACGTTGGACCATGTACAAACGTGAGTTAGAAATGGTTTGAATTTTCGTGATAAATGGACAGGTCTGGTTATCACTATTAATGCTCAGCAATTCGGAAGTGTATGGATCCCAAGGTGCGTGTTTCTACATTAATCCGAAGTCATGACGATCCAGATAAGGTCAGAGACTCTGTAAGGTCGATTTTTCCTGACTGGGAACCTAGTAATTACCCAGGGAGATCCTCATTTCCCGTAAAAAGAAGTTCTGAGATCATTTCTGCAGAAATTCAGTCTATTGATGGTCTTCTATCTATCCTAAGGGAAAATAGAGTCCTAGACACCGCACTGGATGCCATGGCAATGAAGGCTCATGAGGGAGGGACGGTCTTCTATCTCTCTAGACAATCTGCCTCTATTGGGAAGGT